>NZ_JARWKS010000014.1:0-117327 GCF_029846405.1 Cobetia sp. 29-18-1 | reverse complement strand
GTGCATCGAGCGTTTTGAGTTCCCAAAGTGTCAACCTATTTCAGGACTAGACAATCTGGAGCGGGTGAAGGGAATCGAACCCTCGTCTTAAGCTTGGGAAGCTTCTGCTCTACCATTGAGCTACACCCGCAGGGCGGTGCATTGCGCACGCCAGAACTGCATTGTACTCAACGACTTAGCGCGGTCAAGCAACATCTGATGGAGCGGTTGCCGCAGGCGGCGTCGTACTGGCGATGTTGGTGGCCAAGCCGTTGATTGCATTCAGTATTCAAGCGCCGGTGATAATTCTCAGGCTGCGCAGCTATCGAGTTGTGCCAGCAGCACGCCACGGCGGGCGTCACTCATGCCGAGGCCTTCGCCGCGCTGCGGGAAGGCGGCGTCTATGGCATTGCGGCACAGGGTGAGCCACTGCGCCTCGCTGAGATTCAGCGCTTGCTGCACGGCGATGAAATTGTCGAGCATGCCGCCGCCGAAATAGGCCGGGTCATCCGAATTGAGGGTGATATTGAGGCCCGCCTCGATCAGCTTCGGCAGCGGGTGGTCTTCCATGCGCTCCACCACCTTGAGCGCGACATTGGACAGCGGACACACCGTCAGCGGGATACGCCGCTCGGCCAGCTGCGCGACCAGGGCGGCGTCTTCCAGACAGCGCACACCGTGGTCGATACGCTCCACCCCCAGCACCTCTAGCGCCGTGCGGATGTACTCTGCCGGGCCTTCCTCACCAGCGTGAGCGACACGATGCCAGCCGCGCTCCCCCGCAAGCGTGAAGACCTCGGTGAACTTCTCCGGCGGATTGCCGATCTCGGCGCTGTCCAGGCCGACACCCACGAAGCGTGACTCGAAGGGAATCAGCGCGTCGAACAGCTCGCGCGCAGACGCCGCGGAATGACAGCGCAGGAAGCTCGGCACCAGCGCCGAGGTGATATCGAATTCCTTCACCGCCTCACGACAGGCGCGCTCCAGCCCCGCGAACTGGGTTTCCAGACTCACGCCACGCGCCAGATGCGCCTGCGGATCGAAGAACAGCTCCAGATGCTTGACGCCATCGGCGCTCGCACGGCGGAAGTAGTCCTGCGCCAGGCGGTAGAAGTGCGACTCGTCATTCAAGACGCCCATGCCCTGGTAATAGAGCGCGAGGAAGGCAGGCAGATCCGCGAAGTCATAGGCCGCCTCGACCTCCCCTAGGGTGGCGTAGGGCAATGTGATGCCCTGCTCCGCCGCCAGCTCGAACATCAAGGCCGGCGTCAGCGAGCCTTCGATGTGCAGGTGCAGCTCCACCTTGGGCAGGCGGGCGAGAAAGTCGTGCATGCGCGGGGTAAGGGTCATGGCCCGTCTCCTCAATGAAAGGCGGCGGCTGGAAGATCGCGGAGCGCTCACCACAGCCTGGTGGCGCAATTCTAGCAATCCCGAGACCACCTTGAGGAGAGACGGCGCGGGAAATGCGATTTCTCTACGCGATGCCCGCCTGCCGTGCCTTTTCGCGACTCGCCGAAATAGGCTATTTTCGTTCATTCGCACTCTCGCAAGCTCACGACACAAGCTCACCACAACAGTCATGAGCGTGCGACAGCCAGCAACGTCCAGCTCCATGCCGCGCTGACTGACATAACCATAACGATCGACGCTGAACACCAAGGACACGATAGCCATGCACACCACATCCCCTGCCCGCCATCCCTTCTCACGCAGAAAGCATTCTCGACAGCGCACTGGCGCCCTGCCCGCTGCCCTGCTGCTCAGCCTTGGCCTGCTGGTGCCCTTGAGCGCCAACGCCGCCCAAGAGCAGCAGAACGAACAGACCGACTTCGCCCCGCAGGGCAAGACGGAGTGCATCGCGCCCGCCAAGCCCGGCGGTGGTTGGGATTTCACCTGTCGCAGCGTAGCCCGCCTGCTGGATGAGCAGAACCTCATCCCTGCCGGCATGCAGACCCTCAACGTGCCCGGCGCCAGCGGTGGCGTCGCCTTCGCGCATGTGAAGTCCAAGCGCCACGCCGATGAGCAGGTCATCGTCGCCGCTTCGAGCGCGACCACCACCCGTCTGGGCCAGCATGCTTATCAGGACGGCAAGGTCGACGACGTACGCTGGCTGATGACCCTCGGCGCCGACTACGGCGTGATTGCCGTGGCCGAGGACTCGCCCTATCAATCGCTGAACGAGCTGCTGGCCGCCATGCAGGCAGACCCCAAGGCGGTGCGCTTCGCCGGTGGCGATGTCGCGGGCGGCTTCGATCACCTCAAGGTGCTGATGGCGGCGCGTGAGGCGAGCATCGACAACCTGCGCGCCCTGCCGTACCTCGCCTACGACTCAGGCTCCGTCGCCATCACCCAGGTGATGGGCGGCCACTTGGAAGCCTTCACCGGCGACATGACCGAGGCCCGCGGCTTCGTCGAATCCGGCCACCTGCGCCTGCTGGCAGTGTTCAGTGAAGAGCGTCTGCCCGGCCAGTACAGCGACATTCCCACCGCACGTGAGCAAGGTATCGATGTGGTCGCCCCCAACTGGCGCGGCTTCTACCTGCCGGGTGGCGCATCGGATGCCGCCTTCAACTGGTGGGAGCAGACCCTCAACCGCATGGCCGAGACGCCCGAGTGGCAGCAGGTGATGCAGGACAACGGCCTGATGCCGTTCCACAAGTCCGGCAAGGCGTTGGATCGCTTCATCACCCAGCAGGTCAGCGATGTCGAGCAGATGTCGCAGGAGCTGGGCCTGCAGTGATCAACTGAAGCCCTGAGGTACTGGCTCCCTGAGACCCTTGAGCCCTGAGCGCCGCGCTCGCCCGGCAAACGCTCAAGGCTGCGAAAGCAAGACGCCACCCCGTCATTCGGGGTGGCGTCTTTTTTACTGGCTGGTTTGTCCCAGCGTTTTCAGGGCATGGAGGGCCAGGGCCCCTTGGGCGGCTGATGTTCGGAGTCGAATTGATAGGGCGATTGCGGGTCGCTCTCTTCGTGCGGCTCAGAATCTCTCTCTGACTCTGTCTGTGACCGAGGCTCTTTGTCCGATGCCGGCGCTGCTTCTGTCTCAGTTGTCAGCTCCGCTCCCGGCAACAGCTCGGACAACCGCTCCGTCTCGAACGCGATTTCCGTGTCAGCATCAGCCTCGAGCAGCGGCTCTGCCACGTACTCGTGGTCCGGCTCCACCAGTTCCGCCTCCTCCAGCGGCGCGACGTTGGCCTCGAACGCCTCATCCAGCGCCTCTTCCAATGCCTCCTCGAAGGCTTCTTCCAGTGCGACCTCGAAGGCCTCTTCCTGCGCCGCTGCCTCGGCGGCCTCGGCGGCCAACTGCTCATCCTCGGCGTGTTCATGTGCCCACTCGACCGCCACCTCGACCGCCATCGGTGACGCCGTCGGCAGGATGTTGAGGTAACTGTCGGTCTCCTCGAACGGCACCATCTCGCGCTGGGTGATCTGATAGAGCGCATACAGCGAGATGGCCACGAAGGTGGTCGCCAGCACCAGCCAGAAGGCGTAGGGGTCCATCACCTCCATCGCGCCACCTGCCGCCAGCGGCCCGACGATGGCGCCCAGCCCGAAGGCGAACACCAGCCCGCCGGAGGCGCCCGGCATCTCCTCGGCCGACAGCGAGTCATTGGTGAAGGCCAGCAGCAGCGCGTAAAGCGGTGTGGTCACGCCCCCGGCAAAGAAAGCCGAGGCGATCAACGGCCACAGCGCATCACCCGCCATCCAGCCGAACAGACACGAGCCTGCCCCGGCGGCGGACAGGCCGCAGATGAGCACGCGGCGGTCCATGCGGTCCGACAGCCAGCCGATCGGGGTCTGCAACACCAGCGCGCCGGCGAACAGCATGGCGATGAACAGAGCGATATGTGAGCCCGACAGGCCCACCTGGGTGCCGAAGACCGCGCCCATCCCCGACTGGGTCGCATAGACACTGCCGAGCAAGAAGATGCCGATGGCGCCCAGCGGTGACGCCTTGAACAGTTTCGCGAACGACATGGCCCGCGACACCTCGACCACCGGGGCCACGGCCGCCGACAGCAGAATCGGCCCGAAGGAGATCGACACCAGGATGGAGGCACAGATGAACAGCACCGAGGTCGCGGCATCGCCCAGCGTCAGCAGGCCCTGCGCGCCGATGATGCCCAGTGTCTGCGCCATCATGTAGGCCGACAGCACCTTGCCGCGCGTCTCGTTGCTGGCAGCCGCATTCAGCCAGCTTTCCGCCGTGACATAGATGCCCGACATGCAGAAGCCGATCAGCAGGCGCAGCAGCGTCCAGGCCCAGGGTTCGGTCAGCAGTGGCAAGGCGATCAAGGCCGCCGAGATGAAGCTGCCCAGCGCCGCGAACACCCGCACATGCCCGACCCGCTGGATCAGCACCGGCGTATAGCGCGCACCGGAGAGAAAGCCCACGAAGTAGCCCGAGGTGACGATCGCCAGCTCCGCCGAGGAGAAGCCCTCGATGCCGCCACGCAGACCGATCAGCGTGAAGTGCATGCCATTGCCGAGCATGATCAGCACGATACCCAGCAACAACGCCCACACACTGCCCAACACCTTGGCCATGAGTCTTCTCCCCTCCCCTGTCCCCTTGCACGATTGACGCTGGCACCTGGTCAGCACGCAGTCTGGCCACCGGCTACACGCTAGACCAAAGCCCAAGGACCACGCTTCTGCTGCAACGCCGCATAACGTTTCAAACACGACAAGCCAGCCAGGGCACCCGTGAACGCACAGCTCACGCAGGCGGCGCAAGCGCCCCGCTCGGGCCTGCTGGGAGAGGTGCGAGGGAGGCATGCAAGAGCAGCGAGAGAGCAGCGATAGAGAAGCGAGAGAAAAACAAGAGAGGAGTGAGAGAGGAACAAGAGAAAAGCAAGAGAGAAGCAAGAGAGAAGCAAGAGAGCGTCGGAAACCGCCAGATTCCGACACGACACCCAGCCGGATCATTCACAAAAATGCACCGCAAAGGTGCGCAAATATGCCTTTCGACCAAGGTCGGTGCGACGAATGGGTATCTTGCGAGCCATCGGGCGGCAGTCTAATTTCACCATACAGAATAAAGTTCCGCCTTACAGAATTGTAAGGTTGCTGTCAGGTTCGCGGCTGCAGGGCGAGTTTCTCGCTCAGCCGCTGCCAGCGCCTGACCCACGACATGTGCCGCTACCACAATCCAATAACACCAGAGGTCGCCATGACACGTCATATGACACTCAAACTCCTGACAGCCGCGGTGGTCACCGCCATGTCCGCCCAGGCCTTCGCCTTCGAACCGAAAGGCAAGGTTGACTGCATCGCTCCGGCTGATCCGGGCGGCGGCTGGGATTTCACCTGCCGCAGCGTCGGCAAGATCCTGTCTGAGCTCGATTTCGTGCCGGGCAACGTGCAGACCATCAACATGGCCGGTGCCGGTGGCGGCGTCGCCTTCGCGCATACCGTCTCCAAGCGTGCCGGTGACGAGCAGCTGCTGGTGGCCGCCTCCACCGCGACCACCACCCGCCTGGCACAGGGCCAGTTCCCGGGCATGAATCAGGACCAGGTCGAGTGGATCGGCGCACTGGGCGCGGACTACGGCGCCATCGCCGTCTCCAAGGATTCGCCGTACAACACCCTGAGCGAGGTAATGGACGCGCTGAAGAAAGACCCGAAATCCGTCAAGTTCGCCGGCGGCAGTGCCGCAGGTGGCTGGGATCACCTCAAGGTGCTGATCGCTGCCCAGGCAGCCGATGTCGAGAACCTGCCCAAGGTCTCCTACCTGTCCTACAACAACGGCGGCGAAGCCATCACCCAGGTCGTCGGCGGCCACGTGCAGGCCTTCACCGGTGATATCTCCGAGATTCAGGGCTTCATGGAATCCGGCGACCTGAAAGTGCTGGCCGTGCTCTCCGAAGAGCGCCTGCCGGGCAAGCTGGCTGAGGTGCCGACCGCTCGCGAACAGGGCATCGATGCCGTCGCCCCCAACTGGCGCGGCTTCTACATCCCGGCCGGTGTCAGCGACGATGCCGAGCAGTACTGGACCACCACGCTGGACAGCGTCTATGAAAGCGAAGAATGGAAAGACGTGATGACCAAGAGCGGCCTGATGCCGTTCCACAAATCGGGTGCCGAGTTTGATGCCTTCGTGAAGGCACAGATCCAGGACATCCAGACCCTTTCCAAGGACATTGGGCTGATTCGCTGATGAATGACCGCATCTTTGGTCTGCTGATGCTCACCCTGGCCGTCGCGTACGGCTGGGGTGCCCAGCAGTTCCCGGAACCCTTCGGCGGGGCCGAGTCCATCGGGCCCGAAACCTTCCCCACGGTACTCTCGATCGTGCTGGCGCTGAGCAGCCTGTATCTGATCGTGCGCCCCGACCCGGACCAGCAATGGCCGTGGAGCCGCACCGGCGCCGAGATGGTGCTGGCCATCGTCATCCTGTGCCTGTACACCGCACTGCTTGAGCCACTGGGCTTCATCGTCACGACCACCGCTGCGGTCGGCACCCTGTGCTGGCGCATGGGCTCCAAGCCGGTTCGCGCTTACGTGACAGGCCTGCTCGGCGGCATCGTCGTCTTCGCCCTGTTCAACTTCGTGCTTGAGCTACCACTGCCGCTGGGCATCCTGGAGGTGGCGTAATGGAAAGTCTTGGCTTCTTGATGCAGGGCTTCGGCATCGCCCTGCAGCCAGAGAATCTGATGTTCGCCGTGCTGGGGGCCTTCCTGGGCACCCTGATCGGCGCACTGCCGGGCCTGGGCCCGGCCAACGGTGTGGCCATCCTGATTCCGCTGGCCTTCACCCTGGGCCTGAGCCCGGAAACCTCGCTGATCCTGCTGACCTCGGTCTACGCCGGTGCCATGTACGGCGGGCGCATCTCCTCGATCCTGCTCAACATCCCGGGCGATGAGCCGGCGATGATGACCTGCCTCGATGGCTATCCGATGGCCCAGAAAGGCAAGGCCGCCGAAGCGATGGCCATCTCGGCGATCGCCTCCTTCATCGGCAGCCTGATCGCCACCATCGGCCTGATCGTGATGGCGCCGTGGCTGGCCAGCTTCGCGCTGACCTTCGGCCCGGCGGAATACTTCGCACTGTTCGTACTGGCCTTCGCTACCCTGGGCGGCATCACCGGCAAGAATCCGGTCAAGACGCTGATGGCCGCCGCCATCGGCCTGATGATCGCCACCGTCGGCATCGATGGTTCCACCGGCACCCAGCGCTACACCTTCGATGTGCTGGAGCTGTTCGAGGGCATCGACTTCATCATCGCCATCGTCGGTCTGTTCGCCATCTCGGAGCTGCTGTTCTTCATCGAACAGCACGCCGGTGAAGGCAAGCCGATGATCGCCATGAACAAGATGACCCTGAAGCTGAAGGACATCGTCGCCATCCTGCCGACCTCCTTCCGCGGCGGTGTGCTGGGCTTCATCTCCGGCGTGTTGCCGGGTGCCGGTGCGTCGCTGGGCAGCTTCATCAGCTACACGCTGGAGAAGAAGATCCTCGGCAAGAAAGGCAACTTCGGTGAAGGTGATCCGCGCGGCGTGGCCGCCCCGGAAGCCGGCAACAACGGTGCCGCCTCTGGTGCCCTGGTGCCGATGCTGACGCTGGGCGTGCCGGGTTCCGGTACCACCGCGGTGCTGCTGGCGATGCTGATCTCGCTCAACATCACCCCCGGCCCGCTGATGTTCACCCAGCACGGCGACATCGTGTGGGGCGTGATCGCGGCGCTGCTGATCGGTAACGTCATCCTGCTGCTGATGAACATCCCGATGGTCGGCATCTTCGTCAAGCTGCTGTCCGTGCCGCCCAAGTACCTGCTGCCGGTGGTGACCATGGTCGCCTTCGTGGGCATCTACTCCATCAGCCACTCGACCTTCGACCTGTACTTCATGGTCGCCTTCGGGGTCGCCGGCTACTTCCTGCGCAAGCTGGATATCCCGCTGGTGCCGGTCATTCTCGGCATGCTGCTGGGGCCGGAGATGGAGAAGAACCTGCGTCACGCCATGCAGCTGTCTGACGGCGACTGGACCATCCTGATCGGCAGCCCGCTGGCCGTGACCCTCTGGTGCATCGCCATCGCCGGTCTGCTGCTGCCGGTGATCGTCGGCCCCATCCTGCGTCGCCGCATGAGCGCCGCCAAGGCCGCCACCGACGCCTGATCCTGGCCAGGGTCCGCGCCTCTCATGAGGTGACACGCCCTGAACGACAACGCCCTGAATGACAGCGCTCTGAAATGACATCGCCCCCGCCGGTCTTGCCGGCGGGGGCGATGTCATTTCAGCACTTCAAGACTCCGGTCACTGGTGAGCGCGCTTCAGTCGCCCTGCTGCCACTGCGCGAGCAGGCGGTGGGCCTGGGCAGGCGTCAGGCGCGCCGTCGGGCCACTGAGCACGATGACTTCCGCCGGTGCCAGCCCCCCGTCGTGATGCTGGGCGACGCTGACCGCCAGCGCCGCCACCGACAGGCCGGCCGCCTCACCGGTCTCGATCTCGCCACTGTCGACACACTGCTGCAGCAAGGCGGACAGCGCCTCATCGACCAGCTCGCCCTCCTCCAGCTGATGACGCAGCGGCCACTGGCTGACATGCGCGTACTGGCACATCGCCTGACGCGGGCGTGTCACGCCCTCCACCGGGCGCGCCTCGGCCAGCGGGCCGTGCTCGACCAGCATCAGGCTGGCCGTCTCGCCACTGGCGGCATTCAGCGCCGCCAACCAGCCGCGCAGCTGAGCCTCGCGGGCCGGCAGCGCCGGCGCCAGCTGGGCAAAACGCCCCAGCGCCGCGCCGATGGAGTAGATGCCGTGGCTGTCACGCGCCACATAGCCGAAGTGCTCAAGCGAGCCCATCAGCCGCAGAATCGTGCTCTTGTAGAAACCACTGGCCTGCGCCAGCTCATTGAGCGTCAGGCGAGGGGTCGCGGGGGTAAAGGCTTCCAGCAGCGTCAAGGCACGCTCGACCGCTTCCACACGTTGATTGGCCATGCGGCGGGACTCCCACGGCAGGTGAAGAACGAGGCTGACAGGCAACGTGCGCCATGCCGTCTCAATGGACTTGAATCATGCCATAACGTTCTGACAGACAGAACATGACGCGCCTGCCGCACTGACGATACTGGCCGTGCAGCGTGATAGAATGGTGAGCTACCACACTATTTCCGGTTACGTCCGCACAAGGTTCGCTCATGTCCATCTTCATCATCACCTTCGTGGTCTGCCTGATCGTCACCGTCGGCACCGTGGCCATGCTGATGATGTCGCGTACGCCGCGCTTTCGCACCGACTACAGCGACATCGCCCGCGTGCTGGACCAGGCGATCAGCGGCGAGATCAACGAGAACGAGTGGCACAGCGTGATCGGCTACCCGATTCGCCATGATGAGTATCTGGAAAGTCTGCGGCGCCGCTGCCAGGGCATCTTCGACAACCATGCCCGGCCGTGGCAGCTGGCCCAGGGCGGTGCGCTGTTCTCGCGCGCCGGTCGTGAAGAGCTCAACGTGCTGCTGGGCCATCTGCGTGCCCGCACCGGTGTCGCGGAGACTCGCGCCTGATGGCCGCCAGCGAGATGCGCCTGATCCCGCTCTCCAACCTGCGTGAGCACCACGATCACAGCTACCACCAGCTGGTGATCGGCCTTGATGGTCTGGCCGAGTTCGAGATCGAGGGCCAGGGCGGCGAGATTCGCCCGCTGACCGGCTGCATCGTGCCGGCCGATCATGTCCACTACTACGCGGGCATCGGCGAGAATCGCCAGCTGATTCTCGACCTGCCCGATGATGCGCCCTACCTGACCGGCCATCATCGCGAGCTCAAGCGTCTGTTCGAGCGCCCACGCTTCTTCACGCTGGACACCCGCCTGCGCGGCTATCTCGAATTCATGCTCGCGGAAGTCAACGACTACCAGCAGGCGCCGGGCGACCTGCTCGCCGCCACCTTCCTCGCCTGCCTCAACACGCGCATCGAAGAGCCGATGAGCGCGCTGAGCACCAGTGGCCGTCAGCTGGATCTGGTCGCGCTCAACCGCTTCATCGACGCCAATCTCGGCCAGCGCCTCAGCGTGGCGGATCTTGCCCGCCAGTCGCATCTCTCCGAGCAGCATTTCAGCGAGCGCTTCCGCGTCCTGACCGGCCTCTCGCCCTATCAGTATCTGCTGCGCCGTCGGCTGGAAGAGGCACGCCAGCTGCTGGGCACCAGCGAGCTTTCCCTGTCCCAGATCGCGGATCGCTGCGGCTTTGCCAACCAGAGCGCCCTGTCCCACGCCTTCCGCAAGCATCTCGGCTTCCCGCCTTCGGCACTGCGCAAGTCCTGATCGAGCCGGCAGGAGCCGATGAGGCGTGCGTGTCAGATCCGCCCGTGTGCCTGGCACGCCGCTCTTCAATTCGCCCCTCAAGCCTCTACCACCTTGGTATAACAAGATCGCATCATTTCGCTGCACAGCCTTCGACAAAGGTCGGAGAAGCGTGTCACTTTTCTGACATGCCCGTGAATTTGACATGTGCAGCCGAGAAATTGGAAAGACCCGCCCCCCTGCGCCACCCTACATTCTCAGTCATACATCCAGACGTGCCGCTGTCGCGCTTTCTGATGCGTTCTGCATCACTCCCGGCGCTGTGACTCGGCAATCCCATTCGGCGCTTCGACGCCCAGCAGCAAGGGGTTCGCACCATGACCACCTCCACTTCCTCCGATCAGTCCAGTGCAGTGAATGCCGCGATCGCCTCAGCCACGTCCACAGCCGCCCAGTCATCGACAAACGACAAGCAAGGGGTGCTCAAGGGCAATGTGCTCAAGGACAACATCCTGCGCAGTGACCAGATGCTGGCCGCCAGCACCTGGCAGCAGTCTCCGGAGGCGCTGTTCGCGCGCTTAAGCGACCACTACCTGGTCGATGAAAGCGCCTACGTCAGCGAGCTGGTCGGGCTGCTGAACGCCGAAGACAAGGATGCCAAGCGCATCGGCGACAAGACGGCCGAGCTGGTTCGCGAGATCCGCACCATGGACACCGCCGTCGATTCCATCGACGAGCTGCTGCAGCAGTACAGCCTCGACACCCAGGAAGGCGTGCTGCTGATGTGCCTGGCCGAGGCGCTGCTGCGCATTCCGGACAAGGAAACCGCCGATGCGCTGATCGAGGACAAGCTCGGCGTGGCCGACTGGAAGTCCCACCTGGGCCAGAGCGAGTCCTGGTTCGTCAACGCCTCCACCTGGGGCCTTCTGATGACCGGCAACGTCATCAAGATGGATCTGCCCAAGGGTGACGGCAAGCCGGCCACCTTCATCAACCGCATGGTCAATCGTCTCGGCGAGCCGGTCATCCGCCGCGCCATGTACCAGGCGATGAAGGTGATGGGCAAGCAGTTCGTGCTGGGCCGCGACATCAAGGAAGCGCTCAAGCGCTCCCAGCCGCTGTTCGACAAGGGCTACACCTATTCCTACGACATGCTGGGTGAAGCGGCCTGTACCCGCGACGACGCCAAGGGCTACTTCGACGACTACGCGCGTGCCATCCGCACCGTCGGCGAAACCTCGCGCAAGCTGAAGGAAGGCACCCCGTCGCCGTCCGTGTCCATCAAGCTGTCCGCCCTGCATCCGCGCTATGAATTCGGCCGTCGTGAGCAGGTGCTGGAAGAGCTGGTGGCAAGCGTGCGTGAACTGGCCGGCATCGCCCGCGAGCTGAACGTCGCCATCACCATCGATGCCGAGGAAGTCGATCGCCTCGAGATCTCGCTGGAAGTGTTCCGCGCCGTCTACGAGAGCGACACTTGCCGCGGCTGGGGCAAGTTCGGCCTCGTCGTGCAGGCCTACTCGACGCGTGCCCTGCCGACCCTGCAGTACCTGAACCGCATCGCCGACCTGCAAGGCGACGAGATCCCGCTGCGTCTGGTCAAGGGCGCCTACTGGGACAGCGAGATCAAGGAATCCCAGGAGCTGGGTGTCGAAGGCTATCCGGTGTTCACCCGCAAGGCCTCCACCGACGTCAGCTACCTGGTCTGCGTGCGCTTCCTGCTGTCCGAGAACACTCGCGGACGCATCTACCCGCAGTTCGCCACCCACAATGCCCACACCATCAGCACCATTCTGGATGTGGCCAACGCCGGCGAGACACGTCAGTTCGAATTCCAGCGTCTGCACGGCATGGGCGAAGCCTTGTATGAAGCCGCGCTCAAGCGTGCCCCCAAGGGGACCTGGTGCCGTATCTATGCGCCGGTCGGCGCGCACAAGGACCTGCTCCCGTACCTGGTGCGTCGTCTGCTGGAGAACGGGGCCAACTCCTCGTTCGTTCACCAGCTGGTCGACCCGCGCGTGCCGGTCGAGAGCCTGTGCACCCACCCGGTGGTCACGCTCAATCAGTACAAGACCTACCACAACCCACGCATCGCGCTGCCGCCGAATATCTATGGCGCAGACCGCCTGAATTCACGGGGCATCAATCTGAACATCAATAGCCAGTACCAGCCGCTGATCGACGAGATGGCCACGCACATGGACACCACCTACGACGTGCGTCCGCAGCTGGCCTTCGATGTCGAGGTCAATGCCGAGCGTCGTCAGGCCGTCACCTGCCCGTTCGACCGTCGTGACACCCTGGGCCACGTGCAGTGGACCAGCGCCGAGGAAGCCTCCAAGGCCATCGACGCCGCCTGGGCTGCCTTCCCGCGCTGGGAGCAGACACCGGTCGAGGAACGCGCCGCGATTCTCGAGCGCTTCGGTGACCTGATGGAAACCCACACCGCCGAGCTGATGACCCTGTGCTCCCGCGAGGGTGGCAAGCTGCTCACCGACGGCATCGCCGAGATCCGTGAAGCGGTCGACTTCTGCCGCTACTACGCCAACCGTGCGCGTGCCGACTTCGCCGAGCCGACCGAGCTGCAGGGCCCGACCGGCGAGCACAACCAGATCATGCTCGGCGGCAAGGGCGTCTTCGCCTGCATCAGCCCGTGGAACTTCCCGGTCGCGATCTTCTGCGGCCAGATGGTCGCCGCCGCCGTCACCGGCAACACCGTGGTCGCCAAGCCCGCCGAGCAGACCTCGCTGGTCGCTCACCGCGTGGTCGAGCTGCTGCGCGAAGCCGGCATGCCGCACGATGTCGTCCAGCTGCTGCCGGGCGATGGCCCGACCGTGGGTAGCGTGCTGTCCAGCGACCCGCGCATCACTGGCGTGTGCTTCACCGGCTCCACCCAGACCGCGCAGATCATCAACCGCTCGCTGGCCGCGCGTGAGAACGCTCCGCTGCCGACGCTGATCGCCGAGACCGGTGGCCTCAACGCCATGATCGTCGACTCCACCGCCCTGCCGGAGCAGGTCGTCAATGACGTGGTGCAGTCCGCCTTCCAGAGTGCCGGTCAGCGCTGTTCCGCCCTGCGTGTGCTCTACGTGCAGGAAGACGTCGCCGAGCGCGTCATCGGCCTGCTCAAGGGCGCGATGGACGAGCTGAAGATCGGTGACCCGCGCGATCTGGGCACCGACGTCGGCCCGGTCATCGACGAGGAAGCGCGTGCCGGTCTGCTCAAGCACATCGAGGAATATCGCAGCCAGGGCCGCGTGATCGCCGAAGCCGCCGTCGACAAGACCATCACCGAGCACGGCACCTTCGTTGCGCCGGTCGCCCTGCGCATCGATGGCATCGATAGCCTGGAAAGCGAGCAGTTCGGTCCGGTACTGCACATCGCGACCTGGAAAGGCGGCGAAGTGGACAAGGTCATCGATACCATCAATGGCCTCGGCTACGGCCTGACCTTCGGTGTGCATTCGCGAAACGAAAGTTTTGCTAATGCCGTTGCACAGAAAATTCGTGTTGGTAATGTCTACGTCAACAGGAATATCATCGGTGCTGTGGTAGGTGTACAGCCGTTTGGTGGTCAGGGCTTCTCTGGTACTGGCCCGAAAGCCGGCGGCCCGCACTACCTGCACCGCTTCGCTACCGAGAAGACCCGTACCGTCAACACCACGGCTCTCGGCGGCAACGCGTCTCTTCTCGCCATGGGCGACGAATGACCGACGCTGCCTGCTCTCGCGGCAGCAGCAGAGGTCATGCCTGGCGGAAGACTGCATGCTGGACGTGCATGAGGTAGCCAGGTGACAGGGCATCAGGACGATGCCCAGTGGATGACGGCGAGCACGCCAGGCCGTCATCTGCCCCGGACACCGACAGGGACGCCCACGGACATGAATCGCCAGCGACTGGCCCCTCATGCTCGTGCCCTGCGGTGTCCGTTGCCGTTTCCCCTTTTGACTCGACGGCAATATGCGGGGACGGACGAACGTCAGAAGATTCGTTTATGCGCTAGTCTGAACGTACAAGATTGGCAGGAACTTGCGAGAGCCACCGCGACAAGGCCCTCGAAGGACGTTCGATGCATGACGCAGGACTCCCGGCGACGGTCTGACAGGAACCGTCACTGGCAGTGAATCATCACGACGCTCGCCGTCCGACAACAATAAATGCAAAGGATTTACTCCACGATGGTCGATAACAGCCCCACCATACTCATCACGTTCGCTATCTATCTGGCGGTGATGCTCGGCATTGGCCTGCTGGCCTACAAGCGCACCTCCAACATGTCGGATTACATCCTGGGTGGCCGCTCATTGGGCCCCTGGACATCCGCCATTTCCGCCGGTGCGTCTGACATGTCCGGCTGGCTGCTGCTGGGCCTGCCCGGCGCTGCCTACCTCAGCGGCCTGTCCGCTGCCTGGATCGGCATCGGTCTGCTGGCCGGTACCTGGCTCAACTGGCTGATCGTCGCCAAGCGCCTGCGTATCTACAGCTTCGTCGCCAGCGACTCGCTGACCCTGCCGGATTACTTCGAGAAGCGCTTCCGCGACAACTCCAAGATGTTGCGCGTCATCTCGGCCGTCTTCATCCTGCTGTTCTTCCTCTTCTACACCAGCTCCGGTCTGGTGGCAGGTGGCAAGCTGTTCGAGACCGTCTTCGGCCTCGACTACACCATCGCCGTGACCGTCGGTACCATCGCCATCGTGTCCTACACCTTCTTCGGCGGCTTCCTCGCCGTGTCGTGGACTGACCTCATCCAGGGTCTGATGATGGCCGCTGCCCTGATCGTGGTGCCCATCGTGGCACTCACCGACATGGGTGGCGTGGCAGAAGCGACCTCGCGCATCACTGCCGAGAACCCGCTGCTGCTGGAATGGTTCCGTGACGCCTCCACCGGCGAAGCGCTGACCCTGGTCGGCATCGTCTCCTCACTGGCGTGGGGCCTGGGCTACTTCGGTCAGCCGCATATCCTGGCGCGTTTCGCGGCCATCCGCAGCGAGAAGGACATCGGCGCGGCCCGTACCATCGCCGTCGTCTGGTCTGCGCTGGGTCTGTTCGCGGCCATCTGCATCGGCCTGCTGGGTCTCGTCTACGTGCCGAAGGACCTGGCCGACAGCGAGAAGATCTTCATGGTCATGGTGAACTTCATCTTCCACCCGGCGGTTGCCGGCGTGCTGCTGGCCGCCATCCTGGCTGCAGTGATGTCCACCGCTGACTCCCAGCTGCTGGTGTCGTCCTCTGCTCTGGCCGATGACTTCTACAAGGCGCTGTTCAAGAAGGATGCGACCCAGTCCGAGCTGGTGTGGGTCGGTCGCTTCGCGGTGGTCGGTATCGCCATCATCGCCTGGATCCTGGCGCTGGACCCGAACTCCAGCGTGCTGGGTCTGGTGTCCTACGCCTGGGCCGGCTTCGGTGCCGCCTTCGGTCCGGCTCTGATCATGTCGCTGTACTGGCGTCGCATGAACCGCTTCGGTGCCCTGGCCGGCATCATCGTCGGTGGCGTGACCGTGGTGGTCTGGAAGCAGCTTTCCGGTGGCATCTTCGATCTCTACGAGATCGTGCCGGGCGTCATCTTCGCCTACATCGCCATCTACGTGGTCAGCATCATGAGCGCAGCACCGGCTGATGAAATCACCACGGAATTCGACAAGGTCGAGAACCACGCCTGATCGAGGTGTGACAAGACACTGTTGAAGCCTGTACCTATTGCCGTTCACATCGGCAATACGACAACGCCGCCCCTCGGGGCGGCGTTGTCGTTCATGGCAACTTGTCCTCACTGACTCACGCTGTCACGGCTTTCTCGCATGGCCTAATCACATTGGCGAGGCTTGCGGAAATCGATCACCCAGACTCCCTCTTGCAGTGACAGCACTGGTGATGGCACTTGCGACTTCACTTGCGACAGAACTTGAGATTGAGCGGATGAAGGGGCTGAGAGCTGGCTGGTGGGCTGATCGGAGGCCTGACTGGCAGCATCGCCCGGCGCACAGGGCGACCGCGCTTGCAGGCGCGCCTTGAGCGCCTCATCGCGCAGCAAGGTCACCGCGCTGGCGCCCGCCAGGCGTAGCCGCACCACGGCCCAGTAGTTGTCGGGCGTGAAGGCGGCGACCAGATTCTGGCCCACGGCCGCCACCTGCTGGCGAGCGATCCGCGCCAGTGGCGCCACTGGCGCCTCACCCAGCACCAGTACCGGCAAGGCATCGCGCGGCTGGTAGCGCTCGGCGTCGCGGGGCGAGTCCAGCGGCAGGCCCTGCTCCCGCGCCTGAGCCACCAGAGTGCGCGCCAGCTGTGTCTCATGGGTCTGCTGGGCGGCCAGCGCATTGCTCCAGGCGGCGAAGATCACCCCATGGCGCACCAGCAACAGGCCGGCGACGATCAACAGACACTGCTTCAAAGGGCACTGCCTCAGCCGCCGCCAGACAGATGTCTTGCGCTGCGTGTTGGCCGTTTCCGTCATGCTCGGCGTTGCGCTTGCCTCCGCGCTCGATCTAACGCTCTCTCTTGCTCTCACGCTCAGTGCCAGCATCAGGGCGCCACCCAGCAGCGGCCCCCAGGCGATCAGGGTGCGCGAATGAAATACCGGCTCGGCCAGCAACAGCATCGGCCCCCACAGGGCGGGAACCAGCAGCAGCGCCCACAGGGCCCAGCTCATGCGCTGCAGCGATAGCTGGCGCGCCGAGCGAGACCTGCCCTCGGGCGCGCCAGTGGCGGCTTCCTGTCGCACAGGCGCGCCGCGAGGCAGGAGTCGCAACAGCGCCGCCCCGGCCAGCAGTGCCAGACTGAGCCACAACGTGATCTGCCCCAGCCCCTCACGCAGTGCGCCCAGCGCCACGCTCAGGTTGTACTCCAGTCCCGCCAGCAAGGCCTGAGGGTCGGCGAAGGGCAGCATCTGGCCATGCTGCTGACTGTACTCCCCCGCCACCAGCAGCCGGGTGATGGGCAGATAGAGCAGCAAGGCGACGGCGGCCAGTGCCCCACGCTGCAACAGCATCCGCCAACGCGACCACAGTGAGGTGCTGGCAGCGCCCGCGAACATGGCCTCGAGCAGGCTCAGCACCAGAAAGGCATTCAGGGCCGGTTGATAGCTGCACAGCGCCAGCAACAACAGCAGCAAGGCGCTCAGCGGTGGCTGCCAGGCCTGCCACAGCCCTTCGCTTATCCCTCCGCCTTGCTCTCCCTCTGCCCTGCTTTTCCCGCCAGCACGCAGCACCAGACTGGCCAGTATGGCGCTAGCCAGCGCCACGCTCATCGGCAGGCTGTCGAAGGCGTAACTGAAATTCTGCAGGGTGAAGGGCGTCAGCCAGATCAGCGCATTGCCCACTACGCAGCCCACCAGCGAAAGCCCCGGCAGCCATCGCCACCAGGCCAGCGCCATGCCCGCCGCCAGCCCCCAGGCCGCCAGTTGCGGCAAGGGCGCGACATTGACCAGCACGTCGCCGAAGCCCAGCAGACGCATGATGCCCTCGGCGGCCGGGCGCGCATTGAGCATCCAGCCGTAATAGCCATCCAGCGCACGGCTCATGTCATCCAGATACAGCGCGCGCGTGGCGATCAGCGGCACAAGCCCGAGGCCGATCACTACAAGACTGGCAAGCAGAATGCGCCATGCCTGACGCCGTCTGGCATCAGCGGCATCACACGCTTGGGACAACAACTGCGACCTTGTCATGCACTGGACTCCCGATCAGAACGATACCCAGGACGGATGACGTCGAGAGTACCTGACTCGGGGCGCGATGGAATGCCCCGACGAAAGCCCATCAAAAACGCCACCCGAGGGTGGCGTTGTCGACATGCCTACGTGATGCGGAAGTTACTCGGCCGGCGTGCTGGCCTGATGGAAGTGCACATCGCGCTGCGGATAGGGAATGCTGATGCCGCGCTCATCAAAGGTCAGCTTGATGCGTTCGGTCATGTCCCACTTCAGCGCCCAGTAATCGGAGGCCTGGCACCACATGCGGAAGTTGAAGTTGACCGAGCTGTCGGCCAGCTCTGACACGGCGATCAGGTGGGACGGCTCCTTCATGATGCGCTCGTCACCGGCGACCAGCTCCTCGAGCACCGCCTTGACCTGACGGATGTCGTCGTCATAGCTGACACCGACGACCAGATCCAGACGCCGCGTCGGCAGCGCCGAGTAGTTGGTGATGGTGTTGGACATGACGCTGGAGTTCGGCACGGTGACCTTGCGGTTGTCCGGCGTCACCAGGCGGGTCTGCAGCATGGTGATCTGATCGACGCTACCGGAGGTGCCGGCGGCTTCGACGTAATCGCCCTTCTTGAACGGACGCAGCGTGACCAGCAGGAAGCCGGAGGCCAGATTGGACAGCGAGCTCTGCAGCGCCAGACCGATCGCCAGACCCGCCGCACCCAGCGCGGCGATCATGGAGGTGGTATCGACGCCGAGCTGGTCCAGAGCGGTCAGCAGCACCATGACCACCAGGATGGCGTAGGCGATCTGGCCGACGAAACCGGCCGCCGCCTCGTCCATGCTCTTGCGGTGCAGCAGCGAGGTCGCCCACTGGGTCAGGCGCTTGGCGACCCACATGCCGAAGACCAGCACGGCCAGCGCCGACAACAGGGTTCCGCCCCATTGCAGCCCTATCTCGAACAGCCGACTGGTATCCATGGGAATGGCATTCAAAAATTCCACGACAACTCCTTGAGCATCCCTTGCGTGGCAGTCAGCAGACCACCGGGTGCTTTATCGTTATAGGGCACGAGGCGCGCGCCGGGGACGCACCGACACTCGGCCGAACGGATCATTGGGTATTCACGCGCGCACAATTTACCTGACTATCGGCGTCACGTCAGTGCTCTTGCGCTCGGGACCGCGTGCCCTGCTCTGCGCTCATCACGCCATTCATCACGCAATTCCTCAATTCAGGGCGCACTTAAATTCAAGGCACCCTTCAATTCAGGGCGTAGGTCAGGGCTGCGCCCGAGCGGGCGTCAGTCCCAGCGGTGAGCGCAGCGTCAGCGCGTCCAGACGCAGGCCCACGGGAAACTTGTTGGCATCCAGGCCCGCATCACGCGGCGCGATGGGCGGCGGCCCCTTGAGAGTCAGGCTGAAGCTGCCGTCGCTCGCGATCAGCGCGGCGGGCACCTCGACCTCGAAGCGCTCATAACGGCCGCCCACCGGCCAGCGCGTGACGGTCTGCTCCCCGATCATGACTTCCACCGGCAGCGCGGTGGCCGAATCCGGGAAACGTGACAGCTCTAGCGCCACGACCACCGCCTGCGAGCCTGCCGGCGAGACCTCGGGCGCGACCCGCAGGCGCAAGGTGACCTCCGCCAGCCGCGCACTGACCGGCACGTCTGGCTGGGGCGAGTAGAAACCGGCCCACAGCACGCCGCAATTGCCCAGCGGCTCGCCCTTGCGGATGGGGTAGCGCTCACCGGGCGTCAGTACCGGCACCTCGCCCATCGGCCGGTAGCAGGTGGTGGCATGCTCGATGAAGTAGCGCCGGTAGTGATCATCGACCCTGGGCGTGCGCGCCAGCCACAGCAGGGTGAGTTCGAAGGCCAACACCACCACGGTGGCCAGCAGCCACCAGACCCGCTGGCTGCGCCGTGGCCGTGGCGCGCCATACAGGGCATCAGACGAGCCAGAAGACGGTGTCATACCAGTTCTCCACCAGCCAGAGATTAGCGAGCGCGCCCAGCATGACCAGGCCCCAGGCCAGCATGCGTGGCAGACGAGTGAGCAGGTCATGCAGGGCCAGCACGAACACCGGCATGCCGATCATGTAGCGCGGAATAGCGTCCAGCCCGGTCGCCAGCGGTACGAACAGCGTGAAGCCCGCCAGCCCCATCTCCAGCCAGCGCCGCTGCACGCCCAGCCAGCCGATCAGGCCGACACCGACCAGCGCCATGCTCGCCTGCCACGCCGGGCGCAGCGTCTCCGGCGCGCTCTGCCAGTAGCTCAGCCCTTCAATGAGGTTGGTGATGGGATTGCCCATCTCACGGCCCCAGGAAATCTGCACATGACTGAAGGCCAGCGCGTCACCCGTCCGGTGATAGAGCAGCGCCATGAACAGGAACAGCCCCAAGGGCCCCACCACGCCGATCAGCAGCCAATCGGGCCGCCGCCACAGCTCGGCGAAAGCCCGCAGGCGCAGGCGCGCCACAAGCTCGATTCCCATCGCGATGACCCAGAACACCCCGGTGGCGCGGGTCATCGACAACAGCAGCGTCCAGAGCATCACGCGGCCGGTACGCTGACAGCGCCAGTCGATCAATGACGCCAGACACAGCAGCCAGAACAGTGACTCGGAATAGAGCGCGCTGAAATAGAAGCTGTACGGCATGCTGGCCGCCAGCCACACGAACAGCAGCAACGGCGCGCCGGGGCGCGTGATGGCCAGATAGCGACAGCCCAGCCCCAGCGCGACGGCCAGCAAGGCATTGCTCAGGAGCACGCCCATCAGCTCGGGGTCCAGCTGACCGCCCAGCGTCACCAGCCACAGTAGCGCCGGATAGAGCGGGAAGAAGGCCCAGTTGGCGGCGTCGCCATCGCTCATGCCGCGCGCCTCGACATCGTAGCCGCGCGTCATGATGCCCTTGAACCAGCTGCCGTCGAACTGCGCCATGGCGTGCAGATAACTGTGATCGCCCCACAGCGCGATGGCGAGCCAGACGGCGCGCGTCACCAGCAGCGCCAGCAGGATATGCCCCCAGGGAATGCGCACGGCCTGCGCCCGCGCGAGTGCCTCGGCAGGGGGCGGCGTCTCGGCTGCCAATGTCTTGAGGCGCTCCCCCAGCGTCGAGCGCGGTCCTGCGGTGACGCTGTCATTCATGCATGGTCTTCCTTGAAGGCCCACAGCCGTGAGGCCAGATAGGTCACGATCGGCACCGAGAGCGTGGCGATCGCGATGGCGACGAAGCCCGACAGATCCAGCCCCTGCATCAGCAGTGCCAACAGGCCATTGTTGAGCGCAAAGCCGCCCGCCGCGACCAGCCCGAAACGCCAGGCACTGCCCTGGCGCTTGAAGGTCAGCCGGCGATGGCCGACCAGCGAGACCTGAAAGGCGACGCAGAAGGCAATGATGTTGGCGATGAACTCATTGAGCTGCGGCCACAGGAACAGCAGCAAGGCGGCGACGCCCAGGTGCACGCCCGTCGCGGCCAGCCCGACCAGCCCGAAGCGGGTCGCGGTGCCCGCCTCCTCCCTGGCGCGCGCAGTGACTGGCCTGTCGGACTCGCTGACGCCCTCACGATCAGCGCTCAAGTGATTCTCCTCGCGCCGCATCGCGTGACGCGCCGCGCACGACTCGCGCAGTGCTCAGGCCGCTGTCGAGGCCCCTGTCCGGTGACACGCTGCCCGGCGGGCTGTCGTGCAGGCTGTCATGGTCGATCAGGTAAAGCGGACGCTGCTTGGTTTCCATGAACAGACGACCGAGGTATTCGCCCAGCACGCCGATCGAGATCAGCTGCATGCCGCCGAAGAACAGGATCGCGACCATCAGTGAGGCATAGCCCGGTGCATCGGCGCCGAACAGCACCGTCTTGCTGATGATCACCAGGATATAGAGGAAGGACAGAGCGGCGACGACACTGCCGATATAGGTCCAGACCCGCAGCGGCCAGGTCGAGAAGCTCACCACGCCATCGAGGGCGAAGTTCCACAGCTTCCAGTAGTTGAACTTGGTGGTGCCGGCCGTGCGCGACGGGCGCTGGTAGGTGACGCCCACCGAGCGATAGCCGGGCCACGAGAACAGGCCCTTCATGAAGCGATTGCGCTCGGGCAGGCGCCGCAGCGCCTCGACGACGCGGCGGTCCAGCAGGCGAAAGTCACCCGCATCGCGCGGTATCTCGGTGAAGGTCAGGCGGTTGAAGACGCGGTAGAACCAGCCTGCTGTCTTGCGCTTGGTGGCGGTGTCTTCATTACGCGCGGCGCGCACGCCATAGACCATGTCGTAGCCGGCCTGCCATTGGCTGATGAACTCGAGGATCACCTCCGGCGGGTCCTGCAGATCGACATCCATCGGCACGACGGCATCGCCACGCGCCTGCTCGATGCCGGCGGACATGGCAGCTTCCTTGCCGAAGTTGCG
Source organism: Cobetia sp. 29-18-1 (assembly GCF_029846405.1). Lineage (NCBI taxonomy): Bacteria > Pseudomonadati > Pseudomonadota > Gammaproteobacteria > Oceanospirillales > Halomonadaceae > Cobetia > Cobetia sp. 29-18-1. The sequence continues at coordinate 95,060 of NZ_JARWKS010000014.1, read as the reverse complement.
TGTCAGACTCAGGTAGCGCACGCGGGCATCGCCGGCCGCCGCGGCCTCCAGACACGCCAGGGTGCCGTCGGTTGAGCCATCATCGACGAACAGCACTTCAAGATGTGGCACCTGCGAGCCCAGGGTCTTCTCGATGGCCTCCAGAAAGAGGCCGATGGTCTCCTCCTCGTTCATCACCGGCACCACCAATGACAAGACCCAGTCACCGGAAAGGCGGCGCGACATGTCGCGGGGGATATGCCCCGACGAGGTCGAGGACTGCCTGCCAGACGCCTGGCCGCAGGATGCATCAGCTGAGGACCGCATGGTATTTCCTCCATCGAGAGCCCCGTCATTCATGCACGCCAGGGCATCATCATCTGACAAGGTGAGAGTGAAGAGGACACAGGTGCTGCATCAGCGCTTTACCAGACACTCTCCCATTCTCGATCAGCGCCTCTCCTCCCTCCGCTCCATTACCTCTTGGGGCCGAGGGCGACGAATACAACGCAGCGTCAATGCTGACGGTGACCAGCGCGAACCGGTCTGCCAGCTGCAAGAATCCGTGAAAAGCCCCGCACAGCGCCAGCCATCGGCAAGGGCTTGCGAGAGCCTGTGAGGGTTTACGACGGTCTGCGAGGGCTTGCGAGAGCGGTCTGCGCGGGTCAATGAGCGCGACGCCACCTCGCTGCGTTATAGAGCCTGCGGCCTCAACAAGTAAAGCCTGAATCACTCAAGGGCTCGCAAGCCATGCCCTTGAGCCATGCCCTTAGCCCTAAACAAACACGGCCGCTCCAGGGAGCGGCCGTGTTTGTTGATGTAATGAATAGAGCCTGCGCAATCGCGTTACTGGCTGGACGCGAGGGTCACCAGCGTGATGAGCAAAAGACACCAGCTCAGTGGCGCCCCCAGCAGCCAGGCGCGGGTCGCATGGCGCGGCACCAGGCCGACGCCATGCGTGAAGCCGGCTCCCAGCCCCCACAGCGCGACCAGCAACATCAGATAGCGCGGCCCTGTCTGCATCGAGGCAATCGCATCCGGCCCCAGCAGCATCCAGATGGCCACCATGGCAGACAGCAGCAGCGAGGCCAGGTGGGCAGGTCGAGTTCGGCACCAGGCCGGTGGTCGTGAGGCGTACCAGGGTCGTGACATCGAGCTCTCCTTGATCGGAACGGTCAGCGGCGCAGAAGTAACGTTGGGGGCCGCCTCACTCAATCATCGTCAAAGGTGTGGGTCTGCTCAAGCCACAATGCATTGATGATGCCCGCGAAGCAGGCCAGCAACACACCGAGAATCCAGGCGAAATACCACATGGTGTCGTCTCCTGGCGAGGGCAGTGCCCTCGCCTGTTGATAGCAAATGGAAGCAATTGGCTCAGCTAGCTCAACTCAACTCAATACAGGCTGTGACCGTCCTGCTCGATATGCGCGACGGTGACGCGACGCCACATCTTCACGTAGCACCAGGTGGTGTAGAGGATGATGGTCGGCACCATCACCAGACCCGCCACGGTGACGATGGAGAGCGTCAGCTCGCTGGAAACGGAATCCCACAGCGTCAGGCTGGCCTCGCTCATGCGCGAGGACGGCACGATGAACGGGAACATGCTGATGCCCGCGGTGGCGACCACGCCCCCCACCCCGACGGAGCTTGCCGTGAAGGCCGCGCCGCCCTTGCGCCGGGCCGACAGCACCATCGCGGCCAGCACACCGACCACCGCGCTGAGCGGTGCCAGCAGCGTCAGCGGCTCACGTGCGTAGACATCCAGCCAGCTGCCCGGCCCGACCTGCTTGTCGAGCAGCTTCAAGGCCGAGGCGGTATCGCCCATCTGATCGATGCTGTAACCCATGCCGGACAGCCACACCCACAGGCCGCCCAGCGCGAACAGCCCCAGCGTCAAAAGGCCCAGCGGCTGCACCAGACGCGCGCTGCGTGCGGCGACGGTCTCATCGGCACGCGCCACCAGCCAGGTACCGCCATGCAGCATCACCATCACCACGGACAGCGCGGCGCACAGCAGCGCGAAGGGGTTGAACAGGCCCAGGTAGCTACCGGCGTAGCTGGCACGCATGAACTGATCGACTTCCAGCGGCACGCCCTGCAGCAGGTTGCCGAAGATCAGCCCGAAGAAGGCGGTGGGAATCAGGCTGCCGGCGACGATGCCGCGGTCCCACCAGCCACGCCACTGGGTGTTCTCGAGCTTGGAGCGATAGTCAAAGCCCAGCGGGCGGAAGAACAGCGAGAACAGGATGGTCAGCATCGCGAAATAGAAACTGGAGAACACGGCGCCGTAGACCACCGGCCACACCGCGAACACCGCGCCGATGGCGGTGACCAGCCATACCTGATTGCCATCCCAGTGCGGGGCCAGGGTATTGATCACCACACGGCGCTCGCTGTCATTGCGGCTGACCAGCGGCATCAGCATCGCCGCGCCCATGTCCATGCCATCGGTGATGACGAAGCCGATCAGCAGCAGCCCTACCGCCACCCACCAGAACAGCTTGAGGATCTCGTAATCCCACATGATCCGTTACTCCTTGAATGACAGCGAAGGATTGAGTGACATGCCGTCATCTTCGGACATGGCGCCATGGTGGATGCCGCTGCGCTCGAAGTGATAGCGACCGGTGTGCAGGGAAGACGGCCCCTTGCGCGCGAAGTGGAACATCAGCCACATCTCGATGACGAAGAACAGGCTGTAGAAGGCCAGGAAGCCACCGATGGACCACCACAGGTCGGACTCATCCAGACTCGAGGCCGCCATGAAGGTCGGCAGGATCTCCCCCACCGCCCACGGCTGACGCCCGAATTCGGCCACGAACCAGCCGGTTTCCACGGCGATGAACGGCAGCGGGATCGACAGCAGGCAGATCCACAGGAAGGGCCGCACGTCGAAGCGCTGCTTGGCGGTCATCCACACCGCCGCGATGAAGATCACCAGCATCGCCATGCCGCAGGCGACCATGATGCGGAACGAGAAGAACATCGGCGCGACCGGCGGAATCGAGTCGGCGGCGGCCTTGTCGATCATCTCCGGCGTGGCATCTGACGGAGTCTCGACGTAGCGCTTGAGCAGCATGCCGTAACCGAGATCATCCTTGACCGCATCGAAGGCCTTGCGGGTCGCGATGTCGTCCTGGCCATCACGCAGCTGCTGGAGCAGGTCATAGGCCTGCATGCCATTGAGGATGCGTCCGCGGTGCTCCTCGGTCAGCTCCTTGATGCCGGGAATCTCGGTATCCAGCGAGCGCGTGCCGATCAGGCCCATCACATAGGGAATATGGATGCCGTAATCGGTGTGCTGGGTCTCCTCGTTGGGCAGACCGATCAGCGTGAAGGACGCCGGCGCCGGCTCGGTTTCCCACATCGCCTCGATGGCGGCCATCTTGGCCTTCTGGACATCCCCGACTTCATAACCGGACTCATCGCCCAGCACGATCACCGAAGCCACCGAGAACAGACCGAAGGCGGCGGCGATGGCGAAGCTGCGCTTGGCAAAGCCCAGGTCACGCCCCTTGAGCAGGTAGAAGGCGCTGATGCCGAGCACGAACATGGCGCCGGTCACATAGCCTGCCGACACGGTATGCACGAACTTGGCCTGGGCGACCGGGTTGAAGATGACATCCGCGAAGCTGGTCAGCTCCATGCGCATGGTCTCGAAATTGAAGGCCGCACCGACCGGATTCTGCATCCAGCCGTTGGCGATCAGGATCCACAGCGCCGAGAAGTTGGAGCCGAAGGCCACAAGCCAGGTCACCATCAGGTGCTGACGCTTGGTCAGGCGGTCCCAGCCGAAGAAGAACAGGCCGACGAAGGTGGACTCGAGGAAGAAGGCCACCAGGCCCTCGATGGCCAGCGGCGCACCGAAGATGTCGCCGACGTAATGCGAGTAGTAGGCCCAGTTGGTGCCGAACTGGAATTCCATCGTCAGGCCAGTGGCCACGCCAAGAGCGAAGTTGATACCGAACAGCTTGCCCCAGAACCTGGTCATGTCCTGGTAGACCTGCTTGCCGGTCATGACATACAGGGATTCCATGATGGCCAGCAGGAAGGCCATGCCGATGGTCAATGGTACGAACAGGAAGTGGTAGAGCGCGGTCATGCCGAACTGGAACCGCGACAGCTCCACGACGGTATCGGAGATCATGTCTTAACCCCTTTGCGATAAGGCGGACGGTCAGGCTGCCGTCCCTGCATGCGCTTGCCACCGACGTCGGACGGACACATCAGGCCGACTCTCGCCGGCAAGCACACAGGCACTGAGACCTTGGTCGACATTGTCTACCCTCCCGCGCCAGTCTCCAGATGTCAGGTTGTCGCACTCACCGGGCGAATGTCGCACCCCCCACCTCCGTCAAGTGCCTGTTGTCACTGGACAACTCCGCTGCAAGCCGCATGGATGCTGGAGCGACGGGCCTCGCTGCCCTGGCGCCATCTCAACGCTGACTCTGCGCACCCCTGCGCGCGCTGCGACCATCGACCACACTGCGACGTTGCACCACGCTGCGACCGACTGGCGCACCCAAGCGCCGCCAGCCGCCGCACAGAAAGCCATCACGGCCCCGCGCCATTGACGCGGTGGGATGGAGAGTTTTGTGCCGCAGGCCTGTCACTTCCCCAGCAGGCTAACTATCATGGCCAGTCATCGCAGCGCTCACCGACAAGGATTGCCAGTGAACGCTTACCGCCTATCACCCGAGACCGTGATTCCTACCTGACATGACGCATCGCTCCCCCATTCATCCCTCTGCTGGTCACACCGCCACCACCAGCCCCAGCGCCACGGCGCCGCGCGGCCACGGCGATTACTGCGAAGCCGGGCTTGCCCGCCTGCTGGAGCAGCACGACCTCAATAGCTTCGATGCCCTGTGGCAAGTGGCAGCCCACGACGTCGACGCGCCGAATCGTGAACGCGGCGGCGTCTCGACGGTCTCACTGCTGACGCTCGAGGATGAGGACGGCAACAGCCATCGCCTCTATCTCAAGCGCCAGACCAACCACCTGGGCCGCAGCCTGGCGCGCCCGCTGGGCGAACCGACCTTCTCTCGCGAATGGCGTGCCATCCGCCACTATCACGCGCTGGGAATACCGGCAGTGGACGCCGGCTGGTACGGCGAGCGGCGTGCTGGCCGGGAATGGCGCGCCATCCTGATCACTTTCGATCTCGCCGGGCGCGATGATCTGGATCACTGGCATGAACGCTGGGCGGAACTCGATGCCGGCATGCGCTCTCAGGTCATCACCGCCAGCGCCCGCCTCGTGCGCGAGATTCATCAGGCTGGCCTGATGCATGGCTGTCTGTTCCCCAAGCACCTCTTCCTGAGTCGCCCGCCGAGTGAGTCGCCGGCCAGCACCTGGCAGATGGACGCCGTCATCATCGACCTCGAGAAGACGCGCCGCTTCGTGCTGCGCCGCCACGAGTGCCTGCGCGATCTCTACGTGCTGTGGCGCCGCCTGAAGGGCTGGCAGCACGATGAATGGCGACAATTTCTTGCCGTCTATCGCGATGCGGATGCGCAGAGCGCCGAGGTCAGTCAGTGGCTGAAAGAGCTGGAAGCACGCGCCGCACGCAAGCGTCGCTGAGCCTGCAGAGGCCGGTGACGGCCTTTGGCGTAGTGAGTACTAACCTCGCGCACGGCATGCGACCAAGGTCTTGGTCACCTTGCGCGAGGATGAATGGGGATGTCGCTCAAATGCGTCAGCACAAGTCTCACTCGTGAGACATTAAACTTCCCTGAAATAATCGGTAACATCCGCTAACAGGACGCCTAACAAGTTTTCAAACAACGTTCTAAAAAAATGCTTGCCAAACAGAACGCTGTTTTTTATAGTTTGCAGCGTCCCCTGATCGACGCAGCCACGCAGAGCACACGGCCCAAGCCGTAGGGTAGCGAGGCACTGCTGACAGGCAGCTCACGAAGCCAAGCTTCAAGGAGAACTACACATGAAAGCTATCAAGATCCTGACCGCTACTGTTATCGCCGGCACCATGGCAATGGGCGCACAATCCGCCATGGCATATGGCAAGGGTGATATCTTCCTGCGCGGTGGCGTTGCCAAGGTCGACGGCAAGAGCAACAACGGCAACGGTCTGATCGCCAAGGACGAGTCTGGCTTCGCCGGTTCCATGGGCTACATGTTCCACGACAACCTGGCCATCGCCCTGCAGTCCACTGAAGAATTCAGCACTGACTGGGAAAACAGCGCCGGTGGTTTCGATCAGATGCCGATCAACCTGATGCTGCAGTACTACCCGCTGGGCGGTACTGAAGCCCGCGTCCAGCCGTACGCTGGTGTCGGCCTGAACTACACCCACTTCTCCGGTGAGTCTGCCGGTGGCCAGAGCATGGACATCGACGACAGCTACGGCGCCGCTGCCGAGCTGGGTGTGGACCTCAAGATCACCGAAGCCTGGGCCGTCAACGGCTTCGCTCGTTACGCCGACGTCAAGGCCGATACCAAGATCGCCGGTCAGGACGTGAACGACACCGAGCTGGACCCGGTCACTGTCGGTGCCGGTGTCACCTACCGCTTCTAAGTTCTTGCACGAGGCGTGAACATGCCTCCAGCGAGTACCTGGCAAGCCGTGTGATGCCGCGTCATGAAAACGTCAGCGATGGAGCTCGGCAACGCCGAGCCGTCCAGGCGCCAGATGGGCATCACACACAAACGCCGCAGACCTTCGGGTCTGCGGCGTTTTCGTTGTGGGCAGCCAACGGCCACATGGCCGATCTTCGCCGGCGCGGCGCAGAAATTGACCTGGATCAACCACGTCCCTGACCAAGCAAGAACGCCCGTAAACTCTTGCCCCAGATCAAATTTCTCGAAATTCGGCTACCTAGAATGGGGGCATTGTTTCCCGCCATCCTTCAGGAGCCATCATGTCCGACGTCGTCACTCGCTCAGCCTCCCTCCCCGCGCACCTGACTTCGCGTAGCCCGCGCTCTGCAGCACGCCCGTGGCAGCTTCTGGCACTGGCAGGCCTCACCGGCCTCGCGACTCTCGGCGCCGCACCGGCCATGGCCGCCGACTCGCTGAATGCCAGCTCTCACAGCTCTCACAGCTCTCACAGCTCGCTCAGCTCTCTCAACTACGGCGCCGGGCAGTTCTGGACGCGTGCGGGGGTCGCCAAGGTCTCGCCGAAGAGTGACAACGGTCGCATCGATGCCATCGGTGCCGACGTGGATGTCGATGATGACAGCGCCTTTGCCTTCACTCTCGGCTATCGCTTCACCGACACCTTCGGTATCGAGCTGCTGGCGGCGCAGGATTTCGACCACGACATCTCGCTCAATGGCCAGAAAGCCGGTTCCGTCGATCACCTGCCGCCGACCCTGACACTGCAGTACTACCCGCTTGGCGGACGTGAATCGCGCATCCAGCCGTACATCGGCGCGGGGGTCAATTACACCCACTTCTCCGATGAAACCCTCGACGATGGCACCAAACTCGAGATGGATGACAGCTGGGGCGCGGCCGCACAGATCGGCGTCGATCTGGTGATCAACGAGCACTGGGCGGCCAACGTCGCCGCCTGGTATCTGGATATCGATTCCGATGTCACCGTGGCGGGCAGCGTCAACGACAAGGTCGAGATCGACCCCATCGTGACCATGGCCGGGATCAGCTACCGCTTCTGATCAGCCACTTCCTGGCTAGCGCTTCTGACTGGCCAGAAACGACAACGCCCCGCCAGCCCATCTCGGGCCGGCGGGGCGTTGTGCTTTGTACCTGGTGCGCTGTGCATTGTGAGTTGTGCGCTCGGCACGTATCAGCGCGAGGCGGCTTGCCCACTGTTCGTCGTTGCCGAAGCCTTGGAAGTTGCTGAAGCTCTTGAGGTTGAGGGCGCTGAGGGCGTTGAGGGAATTGAAGGCGAAGGCGGCGTGGCGTCCTCTGCCGGCGCCTTGCTCACCTTGCCCGGACGCGGGCGGTCCAGCACCAGTCCCAGCACCACCAGTGCCGCGCCCGCCACCATCAGCGCGGTCCACTGCTCATCGAACAGCCACCATGCCATCAGCGCGGCACACGGCGGCACCAGGAAGAAAGTGCGCGCGACCTGATGGGCCTCGCCCCGTTCCAGCATCAGCATCAGCAGCCAGATGGCACCGACCGAGATGGCGATCACCAGCCAGGCCATGGTCAGCAGCAGACGCGGCGTGGGGTCAAAGACAAAGCTGCCGACACTGGTCGCGGCGACGACGAACACCGCGCCCGCACCGAGATACTGGAACATCAGCCCCTCGACCAGCCCCATGCGCCCGGAGACCCGCTTCTGCCACAGCGTCGAGCTGGACACGCCGATCAGCGCCACCAGGCACCAGACGAGCCCGATCAGCGGCCACTCCAGAGTGCCCGCGCCGTCCTTGGCAAGCCCTGCCCCCAGCACCAGGCTGACGCCGATGGCGCCACAGCCAAGCCCCGCCCACTGCTTGGCGCCCAGCCGCACGCCGAACAGCGGCAGTGACAGGGCCGCCGTCACCAGCGGATGCAGACTGACCAGCAGCGCCGTCAGGCCCGCCGGCAGCCCCGCCTTGACCGCCGCGAACACGCCGCCCAGGTAGGCGCCATGCAACAGCATGCCGATGCCCATCTGCGCCAGACGGTCATTGCGCCGGCCCCACTGACGCGGCTTGCGGCGCAGCCACAGAATCAACCCCAGCACCGGCAGCACCAGCAGGCTGCGCACTAGCAGCAAGGTGAAGGGTTCAGCGTCCAGGGTACCGAAGCGTGCGGCGATGAAGCCGCTGGCGAACAGAAACACGAAGCAAAGTGGCATCCACATCACGCAGACTCCAGCGAGAGAAATGACAAGCGGTCGGCCCATAGGCAGGTGCAGGACGTGCGTCGCCGGGACCACGACATGAGCCTTCAGCTTGCCGCGAACCCTCAAGGGGGCACAAGATACAGATAATCACCAATTCAAGGGGTACAGACAGACATGTCATCCGCCGAGCACGCTTCGTCCGCCAGCCGCCCTTCGCTTGCCGGCGATGCCAGCAACTCAACCACCAGTTCAGGCGCCAGCTCAGGCGCCACATCCGCGACGCTGCCGCGCTATCAGCAGCTGGTCGAGCGGCTCAAGACCCAGATGGCGACGGGTAAACTGAGCGCGGGACAGCGCCTGCCTTCGCTCAGACGGCAGGCGGCGCAGGCGGGGCTCGGCCTCAACAGCGTGATTCGTGCCTATGGCGAGCTGGAGGCGGCGGGCCTGATCATCGCCGAACCGCGTGCCGGCTATCGGGTCGCGCCATCGACGCAGGCTGCTCACGACACGGATGCCCTGAATGGCGCCCTGAATGCCGGCTCACAGACCAGCCCGGCTTCATCACGCCACTTCGGCGAGTCGCAGCACGGGCAACAAGAGTCACATCACAGGCCGCGTGCCATCACCACGCTCACCATCAGTGACCCGGCCTGGCAGGCGATGGCGAATGCCAGTGATCCGCGCCTGGCGCCGTTGGGTGCCGCTCATCCGGAGCTGGACGCCCCCGCCGTGCGACGCCTGTATCGTCTGGCGCGCACTCAGCTCGGGGCGCATGCCCAGCATCCCAGCGCCTATGCCCTGCCACCGGGCTCGAGCGCGCTGCGCACCGCCATCGCCCAGCACCTCAGCCACCACGGTCATCCCTGCGACAGCGATGCCCTATTGATCAGTCAAGGGGCGCAGCATGGCATGTCACTGCTGCTCGGCCAGCTGCGTGCCGCCAAGGGCCGCTGTCGGGTCGGCGTCGAAGCGCCGGGCTATTTCGGCATCGTGGCCGCCATCGAAGCCCAGGGCCATCAGGCGATCGCCATCCCTGCCCGCGCGCACCAGGGACTGGATGTCGCGGCGCTCGAGCGTCTGCTCGAACGTCATGATGACAAGACGCCCGCCCTGACGCTGGATGCGCTGATCGTGACCGCGGATGGCCACAATCCCCTGGGCGGACAGCTGAGCACGCCAGATCGCCACCGCCTGCTGGCACTGGCGGCACGCCACGCCATCCTGCTGGTCGAGAACGCCACCTTTGCCGAGCTGAGCTTCGATACCCGCCAGCCGTGGCTGGCCGACCTCGCCCATCGCCATGCCGACAGGCCGATGCCTGCGCTGATCAGTCTCGGATCATTTTCCAAGACGCTGGACCCCCGCACCCGCTGCGGCTGGCTGTGGCTGTCACGCCCCGAGCAGGAGTCACCACTGGGGCTGCAGGCGATGATTCGGGCGCGCTGGGCCAATGGCATGGGCGACATGCCGTGGATGCATGCTGCCCTGAGCGAACTGATCACCAGCGGGGATTACGGCCGCCATGTGCAGCGCATGCGACGCTGCTATGCGAGGCGCCTGGAGCGCCTGCGTGCGCACCTGAGCGCAGCGCTGGGTGACAGCGTCTGGCTGCCGCCGCCGAGCGGCGGCTATCTGCAATGGTGTGGTCTGCCCAGCCTTGAGGCACACCAGCTTGAGCAGTTGCATCAGGACCTGCTGAATGCAGGCATCGCCACCCTGCCCGGCAGCCTGTTCAATGCCGAACAGTCCGGCCTGCGTCTGAATGCGGCCCAGCTTGGCGAGGAAGTGACGCAGAACGCTGCGCGGCCCTCTGACACGGCTCCCCGCCAGCAGGACATACTGGCGCGCCTCACCGCTCACCTGCAAAAAGCCCTCGCACAGGGCGAGGGCTGATTGAGATGCGATGTCTGGATTTTCTTATGGCACTGACTTTCAGGCCATGCGCAGCGCCTGCTCGCGGCGACGCGCCCACACCTGATTGATCACCAGTGCCGCCACGATGACCGCCCCACCCAGCGCCAGACGCGCCAGGTCGGCGTCGCGGTTCCAGATCAGCAGATTGACCAGCAGGCCCGCCGGCACCAGTGCATTGTTCATGATCGCCAGCGTGCCGGCATCGACCCGGGTCGCGCCCTTGTTCCACAGGAAGTAGCCCAGCCCCGAGGCCACGATGCCCAGCCAGCCCAGCACCACGAAGTGCACCGGCTGCGACGGCAGCTTGTCGGTACTGCCGAACAGCAGGAACATCACGATCACCAGCGCCAGTGCGCCGAGATAGAACCAGCCGAACACATGGCGATGGGCGACATCCGCCGGCAGCTGCGGAGCGACCTGACGATAGGCCACCTGCCCGATGGCAAAGCACAGGTTGGCGCCCTGCACGACCGCAAAGCCGAGCCAGAAGCCGTCACTGACCCCGTTGTAGCGAATGATCGCCGCACCCAACACCGCAATCGCGGCGGTCAGCAGGTAGAATGGCGACAGGCGCTTATTCATCAGGTCATCGAGCAAGGTGATGTAGATAGGCGTGAAGATGGTGAACAGCAGCACTTCCGGCACGGGCAGCAGCAGGAAGGAGCGATAGAAGAAGATGTACATCAGGCCGAGCTGGATCGCGCCGATGGCCATCAACTGGAAGCGCAGACGACCGCTGATCGCCCGCAGGCGCATGAACGGCGCAAAGATCAGGCACGCCAGCACGATACGCGTCAGTACGGCCAGATAGCTATCGACCTGACCGGACAGATAGACGCCGATCAGGGAAAACGAGAAGGCCCAGAGGGCCGTGACACCAATCAGGTAGGACATGACGAGTAAACCCGGTAGCCAGAAGAAGTTGACACCAATTGTAACCCTCTATGCGCTGCTCGCGCAGATCCACCGGCTGGATTTTTCGTCACGCTCCGGCCCGGCCTCGCGCAATGCCTGGTCTGGCCAGGGAAGCGGCGAGGTGACGGTCACCCGCGAAGCCACTGCTCCCCCTCACGACGGGGCACGGCAGGCGGCTCAGCAAGAGGCGGAAAGCGTGGTATTTCTCGAGCAGGGCCAGTTCCAGCTCGAGGGCCAGTCATCCAGCGTCAACTTCCACAACCGCTATCGCTGGCAGCTGGCCGCGGATGGCGAGGCGCTGTCGCTCAGTCATGAGCGTCGTGGACGCGATGCCGCCGTCTTCCTGTTCGATCTGGTGGCCGACAGCGCTCGAGGCGAAGACCACTTCGTCAGTCGTGAAGCGCATCTGTGCATCGATGACCTCTACGCCGCCACGCTGGTCATCGTGCGCGATGAGGCGGGCAATGCCCTGGGCTTTGATCTCGACTGGCGCATCACCGGCCCGCGCAAGGATGAACACCTCGCCTACCGCTATCGCTGCTGAGCGCGACCAGCATCTGACATGAGGACTGTCGGCGCATGACGGGGCCGCTGGCAGCACACGAAAACGCCGCTGACGGATCACTCCGTCAGCGGCGTTTTTGCCTAGCGGCCGATCAGGCCAGCAGACGCACCTTGAACCACTCACCGATCGCCTCGATTTCCTCGAGACACACGGCGTGCGCCATCGGCCAGGTCTGCCATTCCAGCGGATGACCCAGTGCACGCGCACTCTCGGCGCCCGCCTCACCCAGTGCCAGCGGTACGATATCGTCGTGGGTACCGTGATGGACACTGATGGCCAGGCCCTGATTGGCGGCGCTCGGCGCAATGGTCGCGCTGGTCGCGAAATAGGTCGAGAGCGCCAGCAAGCCGCCCAGCGGACGCTCGCAGCTCAACGCCGCCTCATAGGCCACCGCGCCGCCCTGGGAGAAGCCGGCCAGAATGATGCGCTCACTGGCGATGCCCTGAGCGATCTGCTCCTCGATCAAGGCATGCACGTAGGCCGCGGATTCACGCAGCTGCACCTCATCGACGCGCCGCCCGAGATTCATCTCGAGAATGTCGTACCAGGCCGGCATGCGCATGCCGCCATTGACGGTCACGGCCAGCTCCTGTGCATGCGGGAAGACGAAACGCACGCCGTGATTCTCAGGCAGACCCAACGCAGGCACCACGGGCACGAAATCACTGCCGTCAGCACCCAGGCCGTGCAGCCAGATCACGCAGGCATCCGCCTGAGCGCTCGGCTCGATGATCTGAGGGGCACGGTGGCCATGCTGCTGTGATGCGTCACTCATATTCAGCTCCGGTCGGTAAGAAGGGGAATGCCGCCCAGCCTACCATTGACGCCGTCATCTGCCATGCGATGAGGCCGGCAATCTCACCATGAACAGGCAAATTGCCCTGTCACTCGACGACCGCCAGCCTCACCAATGCCATAAACGCCATGATGACAGGATATCTTCAGCACCCGTCAATCAAGGGTTCTGTCAATCAAGGGTTCTGGTGCTATTGCAGAATGTCGGCCAGTTCGTTCACATCCTTCACGACATGATCGGGCTTCTTTGACAGCGGGAACAATGCCTTGCCCGGGCGGGCGATGAACGTGGTCTGCAAGCCCGCGTCCTTGGCGCCCGCGACATCCCAGCCATGTGCCGCGACCATCATGGCTTCCTCGGGTTCGACATCAAGCTTGTCCAGCACCCATTCATAGGAACGCAGGTCCGGCTTGTAGATCTGGATATCTTCAATGCTGTAGCGCGCATCGAAATACGGCAGCAATCCCGCGTTTTCGAACTGCGCCTGGACGCCCTTGTTGGACGAGTTGGTCAGACTGACGATCTTGTAGCCTTCAGCCTTCAGCCTGGCCAGACCTTCCTTGACATCAGGATGAGGCGGGAGTGTCAGCAACGGGGTGATGATGGCCTTCTTCGCCTGCTCAACCGTCAGTTCGACACCGTTGTTCTGCGCGACCACCCGCAACGAGGCGACACCGATCTGCCCGAAATCGTGGTAATCCCGAGTCACGGTAGACACCAGAGAATAATGCAGCATGGTCGAGAACCACAGGGGCAGCAGGTCTTCTCTTCCCCCCAGTGCCTCGCCGACGGAACTGCGCATCGAGGCAAGATCCAGCAGCGTTTCATTGACATCGAAGATCAGCACCTTGGGCTTTTCGACGACATCACCCGCCATCACACTCCCTGACATCAGACCAACGCCCAACACCAATGAACCCGCCACTTTCTTGAGTTTTCCGCGCACCATCATGGGCCTCCACTTGATTGATATCATGGCATCCTGCCTCGGGATATCCGACATGCAGGCCGGCAATCAACAACGTTTAATCACCGTGATGCATCATGACATCCACACAGTGAACTGCCGATGAATCTTTACGAATTCTCTGGATAACCCTCAGCATATTGCGGGCATCAAGCAAGGTGCCATGTACAGAGTCGACCAACCACTTGCTGCGCCCTTCTGGAATCCGGGCATAAAAAAACCCGCCATGGTGGCGGGCAATGAATGTCGGGACAGCGACACCCAGGACAGGAAAGCGTTTGAGAAAGGGTTTTGCCACCGGGTCGCTCAAGGCAGGCTGGTGGAGGGGCCCAAAGCCCTTGCTCAAGCGTTCTGCTCACTATCCAAGTGTCTCTACGTCTGGGATATTTCCTTTCGCTCTCCCTGAATTTCGGTAGTCACTTGCTTGCGCATCAGTGCCTACGCCTTCAATCGTCGCTGCGCGGTGATTCAAGCAGCGGCAATCAAATCACAGCGCTTCAATTGTTTCGCAATGACAACTTGCGGCATGAAGTCATGTGAAGCGTGTCATGTGAACCGAGTCGTGTGAACCATCAGCATCGAAAGCTCAGCGATGATCGGCGTCGATATCGACTGCACCATGCACATCACTATCGGCAAACACATTGCCACGGCTGGTGATCAGAATGTCAGGATTTGCGGCGTAGCGCTTTTCGCTCTTCTGATAATCACGCACTTCGCTGTGAATGCCGTGAGATTGAGCGCTATTGAATCGCGCGTTACTGCTGTCACCAGTGCTGATATCGGCACTGGCCAGACCGCTGGTGGCGAGGGCAAACGCTGCCAGGCCGTGAGTCATGAATGACTTGATCATCTTTCTATCCTCCGTTCATTTTCACTATCGAGTTGCCATGGAGTGACACATCATCGATCACTTCATGTACTGCGTATATCCAGGCGGGATATCTATCAGAGTTGATACCTGACATCACCCACATGAACAATTATCAAAGACCATCAACAAGCACTACCCACAAGGATGCGGCTTACGATGGCGCGCTGTTCAGGCTTGCCCATGGCGGGGCCCTTCTACGACATCGTATGAGGCACGGGGCGTCGCTGCGCGGGATGACTCCCGACAGATACCGGCCATTTCAGGAAGGGTCAGACTGTCGTTTCACTTCGCTACGAGGTATCACCTGGCGATCAGTGTCAGTGACACTGCTTTACGACTGGCTTGTTCACGCTTTTAGGACTTCGAGCTATTGCTACTTCTGTTCAGGCCTGACTGCTGCTCATGACGACACTTGCTGCGGGGACACTTGAGTCAGTTGCTGCTATGCGTAGTCACGAATCAGAGCGGGGCTCAGACAACCTGAATCGGACAATCTGGCTCAGACAACCTGGCTCAGACGCTTTCGCTCAGAGCATGCTGGACGCGAGTCGCGGAAACGCTCTTGCCAGCATCGTTGACGAATTGCTGGGAGTCGGATGCCAGTGTCTCGCGCTGACCTTCGATCGCAGCATCGTTCAAGGAGCTTTCGACACGGCCCGCGGCAACGCTCATGCCAGTATCGGCAAAGGTGGCTTGCTCGGCGGCGGCGGACTGGGCCTGGCCGTGGATGCCGGATTCGCTGAGCGTAGAGCGCACCTGAAGGTCAGCGACGCTGTCTGCAAAGGCAGCACCGGTGGCAGCAACGGAAAGCGCGGTGGCGGCGATGAGGGTATTGAGCATTTTCATGAAATATCTCCAGTGAAATCTTTTATCGGGTCAACCGGGCCAACCGGGTCAAAAAGGTCAGCCAGGTCGCAAGCAGAGTCCTTGTTCGCTGCCGTCAGCGTGACGACGCGACGCATCAGGCGTTGTCGTTCAGGGCATGTTCGACACGTGACGCGGCAACGCTCTTGCCGGAATCATTGACGAACTGCTGGGTGTCGCGAGTGACCTGCGCCTGCTGGCCCTTGATGGTCTGGCTGTTGAGCGCCTGCTCGACACGGCTGGCCGCAACGCTCTTGCCTGCATCGGTGATGGCCTGCTGCTGAGTGGCTGCCTGCTGGGCCTGACCGTGGATCACGGATTCACTGATGTTGGCGCGAACCTGCTGGTCGGCAACGCTATCGGCATTGGCGACGCCAGTGGCCGTCACGGACAGGGCAACGGCGGCGATCAGGGAAGTCAGGGTTTTCATGATGATTCTCCAGAAATGGGCAAGGTCGAATGTCAGGTGAAGCGATGTTCGGGGGTCACCGAGTTGTCAGAGTGACCCACTCTGCTTCAGGCGTTGTCGCTGATGTGCTGCTGAACGCGGCTAGCGGCGACGCTCTTGCCCTGATCATTGACGGTGGCGTTTGCCTGGGATACGGCAGCGGTATCGACGCCGCGGATGTGGTCAGCATTGAGCGCCTGCTCAACGCGACCGGCAGCAACGCTCATGCCCGTTTCGGAGAAGCTCTGCTGGCTGGTGGCAGCCGGCTGAGTCTGGCCCATGATCTGCTGGCTGCTGATGGCGTTCTGGACGCGCACGGCGGCAGGGCTATCATCGGCTGCGAACACGGAGGTGCTGGCAGTGGCGATGGCGATGGCGACGGTACCGATCAGAGTCTTGAGGGAAATGTTTTTCATGGTGTATCTCCTGGTCCTGGTGCGGATGCTTCCGCTTTGAGTCGTTGTCAGTCAGTGAAGGAGTGGTTTGCTGACCCCTGTCCGGGTCCTGGCCTTCACTGACTGTGGTGCGTGCTGCGTTTCGATGATTAACAGACTAATGGTTATGCTGCGTTCAAACTAGCCGTGCAACTGGAAGCTCACTGTTTCTCTTTGAGCAACGCCACTGGAAATGAACGGCCTTTCCCAGCGCTTGACCCTCCTGCCCCTCTCATCACTCATAAAGGTATTGCAGCGGTTCTGAAAAAGACTTGTACAACATGGAGAGTGCAAGAATTCCTTGTTTGCGTGCTGGCCCATCCCCTTGAGCGGCGCTTCGGCCTGGCAGATCACTATCGACTTTGGTTGAGGAAGACAGTGTCTCGCCCACCACCTTGGTCGAACATGCTGCACACTGCAGGGTGTGTCTTGCTGTGCTGATGAGTTATACGTCGCCACAGCAGAACTGGATGCCACAAAAACAAGAAAATGCGTATTTTTCTTTTTGCTTTGGCTGAGACGCCTGAAAACAGCGTCCAACAGCAAGAAATTGTGCACATCAATCTTTACGAATATTCATTGACCGATTGTTCAGGGCGTGGTTCCTGCCCCTCACACTGTCAATCGGTGACGCCTTGCCCACTGATGTCGAGAAGATTCATGTCGCTCGACAACCAAGAGCTCGAGGTCAATACCGCCTCATCAGCCCTGCATATTTGCTGCAACGTTGATGGAGTGCATTGTGAACCTCGCGAGCCGCGGGATATATCCCCGCACCGGAACAGGATTGATTCCCCCAGCGAATCAATTCAGCGCTCTTCCAACCCGGACTGAAGCACCCTCACTCACCCACGCGAAGTAATCCCAACGTTTTCAATCGCTTAGGCGACCCACGCAACGATGTCAAAATGATGACAGCCTGGGGACGGCCGTCGCATTACCGGCGGCGGACAGCAGAACGTGTTGGAAGAGCGTCAAGAAAGCGGCGAGAAAGTGTCGCGTGAGCAGCGCAAGACTGGCGCAAAGGGTCGGGTAAGAGTGGCGAGTGAGGAAAAGGAGCGAAAAGACAGAGGGGGCAGACAGAGGGAGCAGAGAGTGGGAGTGGAGGAAGGGAAAGGAGAAGGGAGTAGATAGAGGGAGGAAAGGAGCAGCAGGACACCACGGCCGGCAAGCAGCACTCGGCTCGGTTCACACAGAGCCAGCCCCGAACGACGTCGCGCATTATCGACCGTCATCCGACGTGGGATACACTGGCGTCATGCCTATCGAGCCCGAAGCCCCGTCCCATGCATCGCCCGGTGCAGCCGAGTCAACGCCCCCTTTTGCCCAATGGGCCGACTCCCCCTGTGCGACCGGCTGCGACCTGCGCCGCGACTGCGCGCCCTACAGTCACCCGCGCGTCAGGGATATCGCCTGGCTTCTGAGTGCCCCGGATCTCTTGCAGCTTGCGCGTTACCCACGCCCGTCCCTGGCGGCACTCGGGCTAAAGGATGACCGCGTCCGCCACCACTGGCTGATGACGCTGGAGCAGGCGCCCCACGCGCTCGAGGCCGCCGTGAATGAGCGCCGCCACTATCGCCTGGGCCACTACCATGAGCTGCTCTGGCAATTCGTGCTGGCACACGCGCCTGGCAGTCGCCTGCTGGTCAACAACCTCAGGATTTCCCAGGGCAAGATCACGCTGGGCGAGCTGGACATGCTCTATCTGGCGGCGCAGGACACGGCGCCCACGCACCTGGAGGTCGCGATCAAGTTCTATCTCGGCCTGCCCGAAGGCCCCGAAGCGGCTGACAGCCCGGCACGCTGGATAGGCCCCGGTGGCGCCGATAGCCTCGCCATCAAGTATCAGCGCAGCCTTGAGCATCAATTGCCCCTCGCCTATACCGAGCGCGGGCAGCAGACGATTCGCCAGGCACTGACCAGACAAGCACTGGCCAGACAGGCAGACGCGAGCGAGACGAACCCACCGTCGGTAGAAGATCCGTCTGCCCCGCTGCTTGCAGGCCAGCTACTGGCATTGCCCGGTTGCCTGTTTCGCCCCTGGCAGCCAGACCAGGCGCCCGCCGACTGGCTGCCCCCGCCCCGCCATTGCCATCCCGAGAGTGCGCGCCAAGCCGGCTGGTGGATGAGCGTCAGCCAGTTTGCCGCCTTCTGTCAGATCCTCGAGGCCTCCCCGATGCATGGCGGCCCGCTGCTGGGCTGCGTCAGGGAAAAGCCTGCCTGGCTGGCCGCCCCGCCCGTGGCGTCGCTACAACCATGGCATGAACTGGACCGCTGGCTGCGCGATCACTTCGCGCCCCCCGGCGCCGCTGACGACCTCAGGCCGGACGAACCAGTTCTGCAAGTCACGGCGGCGCAGCAGCACAGCCGCCAGCGCACGCATCAACACCCCCGCCAGCTGTGGCTGGAGCGCAGCGTGGCGGCGCCTGACGGCGAGCCGACCACCGCCAGCTCGCCTCGCCAGCAATGGCGGATCTTCGTGGTGCCAGATGACTGGCCGAGCTTCATTCCACTACCGCCCTCGGCGCCTGCCGCGCAGTGAGCCTGGCGCGTGGCTTGCTGGTGGCTTTGTCTTGCTACGTGAAATCAACGATAATGCGCCGCGTCAGATCAGGGTGGCGACAATCCGTCAGCCTGATCTCGCCATTCGGCCCGCGCGCAACACTACCCCGCTGCTCCCGGGTCTGCTGGTGACCCACCCCTGTCGCTAGCCAACGGCTTCTCGGCACGTCTTCTTGCCTGACCGACCACCTCATCGGTCACCTGATGACGCCTGCTGCAACGCATCTGCTGAATCCGTAGGACGTCATAGTGAAAACACGACTTTCCAGCCTCGATATCGTGGCGCTGGGCTTCATGACCTTTGCCCTCTTTCTGGGCGCAGGCAATATCATCTTCCCGCCTCAGGTGGGTCAGGGCGCGGGTGCCGAATTCTGGCCGGCGGCACTGGGCTTTCTGGCCACCGGTGTCGGCATGCCGCTGGCCGGTATCGTCGCGGTGGCCGTGATCGGCGGCGGCCTCGACAAGATCACCTCGCCGTTGCCCAAGTGGGCGGCCGCGGCCTTCGGCGTCGCCATCTACCTGTCCATCGGGCCGATGTTCGCGATTCCGCGCACCGGCACCGTGGCCTTCGAGATGGGCATGCGCCCCTTCATCGACATGTCAGCACAGAGCGGCCTGGCCCTGCATTCGGTGGTGTTCTTCGGCATCGCCACGCTGATCGCGCTGAGCCCGGGCAAGTTGATGGATGTGGTCGGCAAGTGGCTGACGCCGCTGCTGATCGCGCTGCTGGCGCTGATCGCGCTGTTCACCATCATCGACCCACAGGGACCGCTGGGGCCGGTGAGTCCCGAATGGGCCGAGGCGCCGTTCATGACCGGCTTCCAGCAGGGCTACCTGACCATGGATGCGCTGGCCTCGATGGTGTTCGGCATCCTGATCGTCTCGGCGATCAAGGCACGCGGCATCACCGCGACCGCTGACGTGACCCGCTACACCCTGTGGGCAGGCGCCATCGCCGCCATCTGTCTGGCCGCCGTCTACCTGCCGCTGACCTACATGGGCGCTACCAGCCATGCACTGGTCAGCGAAGCGGCCAAGGGCGAACTGATCCCGGTCTACGTCGAGGCGCTGTTCGGCGATGCCGGCAAGCTGATCCTGGCGCTGGTCATCACCCTGGCGTGCCTGACCACCGCGGTGGGCCTGTTGACCTCCTGCGGCGAGTTCTTCCATCGCCTGCTGCCGAGCGTGCCCTACCGCCTGCTGGTGATCGTGATGGCCGTGGCCTCGGCGTTGATCGCCAACCTGGGCCTCTCGACCCTGATCAGCGTCTCGATTCCGGTGCTGGTGACGCTCTATCCGCTGGTGCTGGTGCTGACGCTGCTGTCCTACCTGCGTCCGCGCCTGCACGATGCGCCGCGCGTGTTCGCCTGGACCCTGGGCCTGACGCTGCTGGTCAGCCTGCTGGATGGCTTCGAAGCCAGTGGCATCGACTCGCTGATGGCCATCTCGCACCGCATCGAGCCGCTGCTGCCGCTGGCCTCGATGAATCTGGGCTGGCTGGCGCCGGCGCTGGCGGGGCTGATCATCGGCATGCTGGCCAGCCGTCGTGACCAGACGAACCTGGACCCGGCATTGGCCGCACAGGACTGAGGCTCACGCCAATCAGTCACGCAGCGTGACCAGAAACACGAAAGCCCGCCTCTCCAACGAGAGGCGGGCTTTTTGTTGCCACACGACAGCTGACAGAAAACAGATGACAGGCACCCGTCCGCTAGCAGGCGACCGTCAGCGCGGCGTACTACGCGACAGGCCCAGCTGAGCCAGGGTGGCGTCATCCAGCGCATGCACGGCCTCGACGCCGCTCAGCGCCGTGAAGTAGTCCGGCGTCAGGAAGTCACGCCCGCCAAGCAGATGCTCCAGGTATTCGCGTGCCGGCTTGAGGCCCTCGGCGGTGCGCTCGGGCAGCGCCACATACACCCAGGCGTCGATCACGCCTTCACGGGTGACGATGGGATGTAGGAAACGCTCATATTCATGCGGGCGGCCTTCGAAGGGGTCCATCAGCGTGATCTGCTCGGCCTCGAGCAGCTCGTACAGCACGCCTTCGACGCGCTCGCCCGGCGCAGGCTGCACGTTGGCATGCGCGATACCATCGACCCGAGAGGCCTTGTCGAAACTCAGGCGATGCTCTTGCAGCCAACCATGCACGGCCCGTCGCGTCTCGCCGATGCGTGCCACGACACGCGCCGGATTCATGTTGCTGCCGTAGGCGAAGTAATAGGCCATGCAAGCTCCTGACAGTTGTCTCGAGGCGCAATGCGAGGGCATCACGCGCGAAGGGCTCAGTGGGAGGTGTCGGGTAAGAGGATGCTCAGTGCGAGGTGAGATGCCTGCCCGACAATCAGTGCGTCGTGATCAGCGTGTCGATCTCGCGGATCACTTCCGTCATCGCCACGCGGCGCTCGGGGCGGGCATCCTTCAACCAGGCCTCGATGGCCGGGGCCACTTCACACTTGGCGGGGAACGGCGCGCGGGCATCGCACAGCGCTTGCAGGCGGGCGATGAACACGAAGCGCAGCCACTGGCCCATGTCCATGCGATCGACACAGAATGGCTCCACACTCATGAAGGCCTGCGGGGATGGCGTGTCCATGCGCCACAGGTCTGCTGCCTTCATGGTCGCTTCCAGACGTGCCAGCAGCGCGCGCAGCTCGTCGTAGGGATTGCCGGCGATCTCGCCGTCCTGGGGTTGTTCAGTCAGATTCATGCGACCTCCGTCAAATCATGCATGGTTCGTTCACGCTATTATCCCGATGATGCTCACGGAAGGCCAGGAGGCCGCATGGCAGACACGCTGTTCAATGATGTGATGATACTGCTGGGAGCCTCGGTAGTGGCCGCGGCGCTGTTCCGCCGCCTGCATCTGCCGCCGGTGCTGGCCTATCTGGCGGTCGGCTTTCTGGTCGGCCCTCATCTGGCGGGCTGGATCGGTCGCCCGGAAGAACTCGCCTTCCTGTCGGAATTCGGACTGGTATTTCTGCTCTTCTCGCTCGGCCTCGAATTCTCGGTGCCGCGCATGCGCGCGCTCAAGACCACGGTATTCGGGCTGGGCGCCTGTCAGGTGGCGGTATGCAGCGGCCTGTTCTGGGCACTGGGCTCGGCGCTGGGCCTGTCACCGGCGGCGGCGCTGGTCGCAGCCGGCGCGCTGGGGCTTTCCTCCACCGCCATCGTCACGCGGGAACTGGCGCGCTGGAATGAACTGGACAGCCCCCACGGCCACGCCGCCGTGGGCGTGCTGCTGTTCCAGGATCTCGCCGCCCTGCTGTTCCTGATCCTGATTCCGGCCATGGCCGGTGATGGCAGCCAGCTGCTCAGTGACCTGGGCCTGATGCTCATCAAGGGGCTCGGGCTGGTGGCGGTGATGCTGATGATCGGCAAGTGGGTGCTGCCGTTCGTGTTTCAGGAAATCTCGCGCGCGCGCTCGGAAGAGCTGTTCGTCCTCACCGTGCTGCTGGTGGCGCTGTTCTCCGCCTGGCTGACCCACAGCCTGCATCTGTCGATGGCGCTGGGCGCCTTCCTGGCCGGGATGATGCTCGGCGAGAGCCATTTCCGCCATCAGATCGAGGCCGATATCCGGCCCTTCCGCGACATCCTGCTGGGGCTGTTCTTCGTCTCGGTGGGCATGTTGCTGGACCCGCAGGTGTTGCTGGCCCAGTGGTATTGGGTCGTCATCGGCGTGGCCTGCCTGCTGGCGACCAAGGCACTGCTGATCACCGGGCTGGCGCGCCTCTCCGGCCGCCCGCTGGACAGCGCGCTGCGCACTGGCCTGGTGCTGTCCCAGGGTGGCGAATTCGGCTTCGCGCTGCTGGCCCTGGCCAGTCAGCAACGCCTGATGGACAACGAGACCGTGGGCCTGGTGGTGGCGATCATCATCGGCTCGCTGGTGGTCACGCCAAGCCTGATTCGCCACAACCAGCAACTGACGCGCCGCCTGTGTCGCTCCACTACGCCCACCCAGGAGAACCCGCACACCACCGCGGAGCTGAGCGCCGCCACCGCCCCGCTCAGTGGCCATGTCATCGTGTGCGGCTTCGGGCGTGTCGGCCAGACAGTGGGGCGATTTCTCACTCAGGAAAAGCTTGAGTGGATCGCCATCGATGCCGACCCCATCCGCGTCCACGAGGCCGCCAGCGCCGGTGAGCCGGTGGTGTTCGGCGATGCGCAGCGTCTGGAAATCCTGCGCGCACTCGGTATCGAGCGCGCCCGTCAGGTGGTGATCACCGTCAATCAGCTCTCGCACGCGCTGGCCATACTGCGCGCCATCCAGCCGCTGGAACTCGAGAACCTCAAGGTGCTGGTGCGCACCCAGGATGACGCGGACCTCGAGACCTACAAGGCCGCCGGGGCCACCGAGGTGATTCCCGAGGTGCTCGAGGGCTCGCTGATGCTGGTCTCGCATGTACTGGTCAATCTCGAGGTGCCCTTCCGCCGCGTGGCGCGCTCGATCCAGAATGCGCGCGAGGCGCGCTACAGCATGCTGCATGGCTATTTCCATGGTCAGCAGTCCCAGCTGACCGACAAACGCGGCAACCCGCTGCTGCGGCGTCATCCGCTGACGCTGACCGCCGATGCCTGGGCCTGTGGCCGGCGACTGGACGACATCGCCCTGCCGGAAGTGTGCGGCATTCTCGTCTCACGCGTGGTGCGCGCCAGTGGCGAGAACCTGGAAGAACCCACCGGCGACCTGACGCTGGCGTGTGGCGATACACTGGTATTATCGGGATTGGCTGATCATATTGAAGAGGCGGAAACCCGCCTGCTGACCGGCTGAAAGACCTTGAGCGGCAGGCGACACCCAAAGACTCCGCCGCCTGCTGTCCTGCCGCCAGCAACCGAGCTGGCGGCAGGGAGGGAGAGCGTCACAGAGAGTCAGCTCGGATGAACATACTGATGAGCACACTGAAGGGATCGACATGTCAGGGGGCACGGCCCTGCATGGGAGATAGCACCCATCACCAGGAGGCAATACACATGGAAAGCGCAGGCGTACACAACTACATGGAGCAGCTGGTGCTCGACCAGCTGCGCTTGCATCCCGATAGCCACGCCATGGATGTCGACAGCCGCGAAGACGTGGCCTGCATCGCGCTCAATCAGCTGGCGCCCCGCTATATCCGCCACGACGTCGACATGGCGTTCTACATGGCGCCCGCCGAGCAGGAGCTGCTGGAAGAGCGCGTCTCGATGGCGCTTCAGGAAGCCTTCGACAAGGTGCGCTCGATGCCCCGCCACGGCTAGCTACACGCTGCGGCCCCATGAAGCGTCGCCCTGAACGCGCCCTGCAACACCAGAAACGGATCAATGATCACCGCCAGCGAAACGACAACGGCCACCGCGATGGATATCGCGGTGGCCGTTGTGTCTGTCGCAGGTACTGCCCGAGGCTTTACCTCAGGTGGCCTGAGGGGCATTACCTCAACCGGGCAGTATCAGATGCCCTCGGCGCACTGCGGCGGCACTTCATCCAGCACCTTGCGCAGGAAGGCGCGCGTGCGGTCATCCTTCGGCGCGCTGAACAGCTGACTCGGCGGCCCCTGCTCGACGATACGCCCGCCTTCCATGAAGATGACGCGGTCGGCGACTTCCCGAGCGAACTGCATCTCGTGGGTGACCACGATCATGGTCTGGCGCTCGACCGCCAGCTGCTTCATCAGCTCCAGCACCTCATCGACCCATTCCGGGTCCAGTGCCGAGGTCGGCTCATCGAACAGGATCACCTCGGCCTGGGCGGCCATGGCGCGCCCGATGCCGATACGCTGCTGCTGACCGCCTGACAGAGCCGCCGGGAAGGCGTCCGCCTTCTCGCTCATGCCGATACGCTCGAGAATCTCGCGCGCTCGCTGGTGCGCCTTGGCCTTGGGCCAGCCGTTGACGACGATCAGGCCCTCGGCAATGTTCTCCAGCGCCGTCTTGTTGGCGAACAGCGCATAGTTCTGGAACACGAAGGCACTGCTGCGACGCAGACCGAGAATGTCGTGACGGCTGGCGCGTGTAGCCTCGACCTTGCGCTCGCCGATCTGGATCTCGCCACCATCGGGCTGCTCGAGGAAGTTGATGCAGCGCAGCAGCGTGGACTTGCCGGTGCCTGACGGGCCGATGACGACGATGATCTCACCCTGCTTCACTTCCAGAGTGATGCCATCGAGTACGGCCTGCCCGCCGAATTTCTTGACCAGGTTTCTGACTGCAATCATCGCTGATAGGCCTTGTTGAGACGTTTCTCCATCCAGCGCTGCACGAAGGACAGCCCTTCCACCATCACCCAGTAGACGATGGCCACCATGATGAAGGATTCAAAGTACAGGAAGCTGCTGGCCGCTTCCTTCTGGGTCGCGCCCATCAACTCGGTCACCCCCAGCGTGAAGGCCAGCGACGTGGACTTGATCATGTCCACGAAGTAGTTCATCAGCGTGGGGGCCGCCACGCGGGCCGCCTGTGGCAGCACGATGCGCCGCATCAGCTGGACATTGGTCATGCCGATGGAGAGCGCCGCTTCGGTCTGGCTGCGATCGACCCCGACGATGGCAGCGCGGATGGATTCGGCCATGTAGGCCGAGAAGTGCAGCGTCAGGCCGAGAATCGTCGCGGTGACGCCATCGATCTGGGTCAGGAACGCCATCACCTGCGGCAGGCCGTAGTAGAACAGGAACAACTGCACCAGCAGCGGCGTGCCGCGGAAGAAGGAGATGAACACGATGGTCAGCGCATTCAGCACCGGCACCTTGAGCACCCGCACTACCGCCAACAGCGAGGCCAGCACCAGCGCGGCCACCATGCCGATACAGGCCATCTTGAGTGTCAGTGGCAGGTATTTGAGCATGACCGGCAACAGGCCAAGCATGTAATCGATATTGAGAGTATCCATTCGTTATCCGGACAGGCTGGGGGCTTGGCTGAGGGTCTGGAAAGACACCCGTCGACATGACGACAACGGGGCGACGGTCAAGCCGTCACCCCGTTTGCACATGACATCCTGGCATGCGCCCTTGTATCAGGGCGCAGCGGGCAATGTTCAAGGCGTGGTGATGTCGTTGCCGAACCACTTGTTGGAAATCTCGGCCAGGCGGCCATTTTCCTTGAGCTCGGTCAGCGCGGCATCCACCTCGTCACGCTTGGCCTCGCCTTCGGCGTCCTTGCGGAACGGCAGTGCGTTCTCCAGGCGCGAGAACGGCTTGCCAGCCAGTTCCAGCGGCAGCGGCGTCTTCTGGATCACTTGACTTGCGCTGACGCGGTCCATCACGAAGGCATCGACACGGCCCAGGGCGGTGTCCTGCTCGATGTTGGACTCATAGGTCTTGATGTCGATCTGGTCGGCGTAGGGCAGCTCTTTCATCAGCGCTTCGTAGTTGGAGCCCAGGTTGACCGCCACGCTGTGGCCCTTGAGGGACTCGACGCCGGTGATCTCGTCATTGCCGCGACGCTTGACCACCTGGGCCCCGTCATAGACGTAGGGCTGGGTGAAGGCGAACTTGGCCTGGCGTGCATCGGTGATGGTGATCTGGTTGGCCACGGTGTCGATGCGGCCGGTTTCCAGTGAGCCGATCAGGCCGGAGAAGCTCATGGTCACGAATTCGATGTCGTCGCCGGTGATCTCGCCGACGGCGTTGAGGACATCCACTTCAAAGCCCTGCAGCTTGTCCTGCTTGACGAAGGTGAACGGGAAGTAGCCGCCCGACATGCCGACCTTGAGGGTGTCAGCCTGTGCCGCCAGGCTGCCCAGGGTGGTCGCGCCCAGCGCGGCAGCCATCACGGCGCCCTTGAGAGCGGTAGAAGAGAAGACAGCTGCGAGCGAACGTGATTGGCGCATCGGGATTCCTCGTGGATCGCAAGACTGGGCCATTGGCGCTGGACGGTCGCTGACATTCGGCTGATCGCGGATGTCGAGCCAACAGAACAGGTATAAGCACAGCCTTTTATATGTGATTTGGTTGTATAGGATAACGGGACTGCCCCGCATTCCCAATCATTTCATCCCTTAAGGTCATAACCAGAAGGAATAAGACAGCATTCCTGTCAATGAGCGCGATTCTAGCATGCCTGTCATGGCGGGCCAGTGACGCCGTCTGGGCTACCTGCAGCGTTAGATGTCAGCCTGACGACAAGTGGATGACAGTTATTCACGCCATCCGTGGACGATGCTGTGGATAACCCGTCTCGGTCACGCTGCAAGCCGCGCCAGCCGTGGGATGACGAAAATTGATCAAAAAATCATCAACCTGCAAAACGCTCATCGGGACTTGAGGTGCCGCGTCATCTGTCAAGCCATCACGGGCCGAAAGAGCGGCCATAATAGGATCAGGTCGCCCTCTTCCCTCTGGCCGCCATCACACGCCAGCGGGTGGCATGACAGCCGGTGAATCGCTAAAGTCGCTGCCATTCCAGACATGCTCAGGCACATGTCACGCGCCGGCAGCTGTCACTCAACGACACATGCCACGCCTGGCAATGATGCTCGACAAGACTCTTTTCTTCCGTTCTTCCGCACGCCAAGCCAAGGCGTGGCGGAGACACAGCCGTGGTGAGCCTCATGACCCCTCTCTCTTCCTTGAGCAACTTCTTCACACGCACCGGCGCCGAGCTGCACCTTTATCACCTGGGTCGCACCCTGGCGCCGCTCAGTCTTGAGCAACTCGAGGCCTTCGAGACCGAACAGCAGCCGTGGGAGCAGCCCTTCAAGGGTCAGGCGCGCCTGGCATGCGTGTTCCGTCCGGCCGGGCTCGACGATCCGCTGGTGTGGTTTCTGGCCCTGCCGCTGGATGAGGAAGGCCGTCTGTCTCCCGCGCAACGCGACGCCTTCCTCGAACGCCTGATCACGACGCTGGGTCAGACGGCGCTGACCGTCGGCCGGCCTGATCTCCAGCAGGCCGAGGCAGGCAAGATCGACAACCTGATGCAGGACAACCCGCTGGCCTTCACGCCGGACGACAGCCTGCGCGCCATGCTGCACGCCCGCGCCAGTCTCGATTGCGACCGCCCTGCCAGCCAGTACTACGAGCTCGCCGAGCAGTATCTCACCGCCCAGCTACCGCTGGATGACTGGCCGTCACTGGGCCTGCAGGGCATTGCCGACGTGCTGACACGACGCGGCGAGTTGTCCGGCGAGCTTGCCGCCGCCTTCGTGCAGCGTCTGGCTGACCTGCCGGATACGCCGCTGCGCGCCATCGCGCTGTGTCTGGAGCAGGCGCCGCCCGCCCATGCCCAGCTGGCTGGCCAGCTGCCGGAGGAATACGAGACCGAGCTGCTCACCGCCCTGATCGCGCGTGGTCAGGCTGCACGTGACCTGGGGGATCTGGAGACGCTGTGCGCCTGCCTGCGGGCTGCCGGTGCCAGCCCACGCCCTGCGGCGGCGGAGTGGATCGATGCCCTGCTGGCCGACGACGAGGCCGTCAATGTCGACGTGCTGGTCGCGATCGCCGCGCGCGGCTACGCCCACCTGGAAGATGCCGAACGTCTGCCGGCCTTCCTGACCCGCCTGGCCAGCTGCCCGCAGGCCAACTTCGCTGCCCTGGCCCGCGACCTCGCCCTGATTCCGCGTCTGCGTCTGCCGGTGCTGATGACGCTGCGCAATGCAAGCGCGGACAGCCCGCTGGGTCAGGCGCTCGCCGCCCTGACTCGCCAGGCCGATACCGGCAATCCTGCCCCGCGTCATTGACGCCGGGCATGCCCACAGGTGACAGTGCTTGAGATCATGCGCATAACCCACGACACTTGATCGGACACTTGAACAGACACTCGATCGGACACTTGCTCAAGGCATGGAATCGGGGCTGATCGGCACCGGTGAACAGGGCGCGCGGCAACGCGCCACCGGCACGACGTCACCCGCGCCTGTGGCCGTGGGTGACTTGCCCAGCGCCCGCAAGCGAGGCGTCCGGCGGCGATGAAAGCGCGCCATGACCGCGTGCCATGACCGCGTGCCCGGGGCGGTTTTGCCGGGCGTTGTCACCGCCACCGTCATCCCCGATTCGTGACGCGAAAAAAGAGGCTTCAGCAAGGATTGCTGTCAGTACGTTAAGTGACTATGCTGCGCGCCCGCCTGGCCATTACCCCGCCATGCCGGCAACGCACATTATGCTGTGCCGCGCCTGCCCGGTGTCTTCATGCCGTGAGCCGCTGCCCGCTTCGCTCACGCCCTCTGATTCAGGATGAAACATGTCGCATCACAAGAACACTTCGCGTCATCACATCGACAAGGCACCGCCCCTCGATCTCAAGACACTGAATCATGACCTGCTGGGCTTTCGTCCGCGCGGCGTGGTGGGTCGGCGTGAACTGATCGAGCTGCCGGAGCTCAAGCTGCACCTCAATGCCAAGATCGACACCGGTGCGCATTCCAGTGCGCTGCATGCCGAGAGCATCGAGGTCTTCGAACACAACGATGATCTGTGGGTTCGCTTCATCACCCGGACCGGCGGTAGCGACTCCCCGCCGCATACGGTCGAGACGCCGGTGCATGATCGCCGCCGCGTGCGCTCATCCAATGGTCAGGCCGAATGGCGCTACGCGATTCGCTCGCGCATGAAGCTGGCCGGGCTCGACTACGATATCGACATGACGCTGGTGGACCGCTCCCAGATGCGTCACCCCATTCTGCTGGGGCGCCGTGCCCTGCGTCGTCTGCTGGTCGCACCGGGCGCCGCCTATCTGCACGGTGAACCCTGACGGCACCAGCCAGGCGCGCGGCGGCATGCCTCGGCATCTCGCCTCAAGACGCTGGCCCCGCTGCCATCTGCATCACGTGACGCCTCGATTCGACAAAGGCTTCACCGGCGAATACCACGCCTCATGACGGGCATCACGTCAGTCTTCTTCTGATTCATTCCTATCTCTGTCTGGCCCATTCGGCTCCGGAGGATTTCATGCATATCGGTATCCTGTCGCGTAACTCACGCCTCTACTCCACCCGTCGCCTGATCGAGGCCGCCGAGGCACGTGGCCACACCGCGCGCGTGGTGGACACGCTGCGTTGCTACATGAACATCGCCTCGCACCGCCCCTCCATCCATTACAAGGGTGCCGAGATCGAGCACTTCGATGCCGTCGTGCCGCGCATCGGTGCCTCCGTCACCTTCTATGGCTGCGCCGTGCTGCGTCAGTTCGAGATGATGGGCACCTACGTGGTCAATGATTCCGTGGCCATCTCCCGCTCACGCGACAAACTGCGCTCCCTGCAGCTGCTGTCGCGCAAGGGGCTGGGCCTGCCGGTCACCGGCTTCGCGCATTCGCCGGATGACATCCCCGACCTGATCACCATGGTCAAGGGCGCGCCGCTGGTCATCAAGCTGCTGGAAGGCACCCAGGGCATCGGCGTGGTACTCGCCGAGACCAACCAGGCCGCCGAGAGCGTGATCCAGGCCTTCATGGGCATGAAAGCCAACATCATGGTGCAGGAATACATCAAGGAAGCGCGTGGCGCCGACATCCGCTGCCTGGTGGTGGGTGACAAGGTGGTGGCGTCAATGAAGCGTCAGGCGGCCGATGGCGAGTTCCGCTCCAACCTGCACCGTGGCGGCACCGCGAGCGAGATCCGCATCACGCCGGAAGAGCGCTCCACCGCCATCCGCGCCGCCAAGGCCATGGGCCTGTCCGTCGCCGGTGTCGACCTGCTGCGCGCCAATCATGGCCCGGTGATCATGGAAGTGAACTCCTCGCCGGGCCTGCAGGGCATCGAGACGGCCACCGGCAAGGACATCGCCGGCCTGATCATCGATCACATCGCCAAGTCCGCCGCGCCGGCCAAGAAGATTCCGCCCAAGCCCAAGGGCTGAGGGCTGAGGGCTGAGGGCTGAGGCTACTGCGCAACGCTTGATCAAGGGTGCAGGTCGTCATGACTGCACCCTTGGCGTTTCTGGGTCAGATGGCCGCGCGTGTACAAGCGTGAGCGATGGAAACAGGGCAAGGACAGCGCCTGAAAGGCAACGATGATCGTCACCAGAACGTCATTGTATTGTCGTAAACTGCAGGGATTGACAGTGCGGGAATAAATATCCTGACTTTCTGCCCTTCAGGGGTAGAAAAACACTGTTTTCACCCGCACAATCTCTTCTGACGGAGGAGGTGACCGCCCATGTTTCTCGACAATCGCCAGGTGGCGATGGATAGCGTCCAGGAAGCCCTGGCAGACAGTCTTGATTATTTCGAGGATAACGCCGAACGGCTGCGTCCCGCGCTCCTGAAGGCCTTCGAGCCCTTCTATGCGAGCCGTGTCGAGCTCAAACAGGCCCTGGAAGTCGAGACACGCAAGCATCTGAGCCTGATGCCGCGCGACGCCGATGTCGAGCGCGATGACTACATGTGGCTGTGGAGTCGCCTGAAGAGCATCGTCGGCAATGACAATCAGGTGCTGATCAACGAGTTGCTCGAACAGGAACGCGTCCTGATGCAGGCCTGCTCGACCGCCTTTACGCATCCGCTGCCTGACAGCATGGAAAAGGTACTGGAAGGCATCTTCCACAACTGCCGCCATCTGATTCGCGAGCTGTACCGTCACCAGACAGGTCAGGCCGCCCGCCGCCGCGCCGGCTAGCCACCTGCCCGCCGCCAGGCCGTGAACGCAAGACGCCCCGCCTTCCAAAGGAAGTGCGGGGCGTCTTCGTATTGACCCTGTGCGTCTGGCGAGACCAGTGCGCGGCTAGTTCGTATCAGACCTGACAGGCAGCCACTGGAGCAATGCCTGCTTCACCCTGGGCAGACTGGCCAGCAGGCTTGCCTGCGCCTGACGCGCGAGGGCATGCGGGTCCGGCGTGTCGGCAGCGTTCTCTTCATCCGTCACATCCACTCCATTCGCCACTTCCACTCCATCCGCCATATCACGACTGACAGCGGCCTGCTGCCCTGCTCCGGCTGTCACGGAGCCCTCCGCCGGCGACATCACGTGCTTGTCTGAGGAGTGAGATGCTGAGGGCTGCGAAGATGAGTGCGATGACAACACCGGCGTCGGCAGCGACTCCTGCGGTCCGAGGAAGCGCGGCTTGCGCCCCCACAGGTAGAGATCACCCACTGTCGCCGCACGGGCCAGCCACTCGCGCAGCATCAGCTTGAGCCCCGGCGGCTGGCGCTCGGAGATGGCCGGACAGCCCACCGCCTCCAGGCCCAGCGCATCGGCGATGAACAGCGCACGTGGCAAATGCCACGGCTGGGTGACCAGCACCGCCTCGTCGACACCGAAGACCTTGTGCGCTCGTACGAGGGTATCGAAGGTGGAGAAGCCCGCGTAATCGAGCGTCATGAACTCCTGCGGCACGTTGCGCGCTCGCAGATCACGCCACATGGTCATCGGCTCATTGTAGTAACGCGTGCGGTTGTCTCCCGAGAGCAGCAGGTTGGAGACGCGGCGCAGGCGGTAGAGCTGGGCGGCGGTATCGAGGCGCGCCTGATAGTGCGGATTGCTGCCCCCGCCCACCAGGCCGTGGGAGGTGCCGAACACGATCCCCACCTCACGGCTCTGACAGGTCAGCGGTGACGTGGCAATGCGATCGTGCGTTGCCATCACGACCCAGAGGTTGAGCCCGACCACCGTCATTGCACCGGCGGCCAGCAGACCGACGATGGTCCAGCCAGCCCGCATGATCACTCGCTGCATCTCTTCCTCACGCCCATCCCTGCCTGTCTTTCCTGCCGTTACCGTCACATCGTGCAGGCATGAGCGCCCAGCCTACCCAAGCGGCCGAGGCTCTGCCAGCACTGACTGTTCCCCGGCCACGCATGCGGGTGACTCCGCTCAGTCTTCCTGCACCATCACGGCCTTGACGTTGACCGGCACCTGGGTCGCGATGTTGCCAAGCCCGGCCAGGTCACGCAGGGTGCGAATGCCATCGACCAGCGCGAACTGCTCAGCGTCGACCATCACAGGCGTGAGGGTCTGCACCAGCCAGCGATCGCCGCGCAGGCGCGTCACCTGCAGGCTCATCGGCAGGTTCTGGGTGTTGTCGTGCAGCGTCAGCTGGCCTTCGACATCCACTTTCTGAGTATCACCCGGCTCCATCACCTTGAGGGTCGGCATGTCGAGACTGGCGGTCATCACGGCCAACGGATAGGTGCCGGACTCGAACAGCTTCTCGCTGACGCGCTGGTCACGAATGTCGATGCCGGTACTGGCGGAGTCGAGGTCGATCTCCACCGACAGCTGGCCGGCGTCATTGACGCGCGCCCGCCAGGAGGTGAAAGCATCCGTCTCGACGGTGCTGGCGCCCGACTTGGCCATCTTGGTGGTCTGGAAGCTCAGCTGTGAGACGTCGCCATCCAGCTTCCAGGCGGCCTGCGCGCTGGCAGCGGTACTCAGGATCAGGGTGGCGGTCAGGGTGCGCAGCGCAGTCTGGAATCGCATTGGGGAGTCTTCCTTGAGGCAGGTGATACGGGAAACCGTCAAACGGACGTGCCGACGCGGCCCGAGGCAGCAACTTGCCCGGACGCTCAGCAACGTGAATTGGATAGCCGGATGGACGAGAGGTTCCCGCCCATCCGGTTGCGTTTGCTGCATCTCACCCAAGTGATACTGCGACTGACGGCCATGCAAGGCCTCCAGGGGGCCGCAGACAATAAAGGGCGACAACAGCAGACGACTAAGGGGCGCTGATGATGTTCAGAACATGCCCAGTTCCAGGCGGGCATCCTCACTCATCATCTCGCGCGACCAGGCAGGCGAGAACACGATCTCGACGTGGACCTTGGAGACATCCTCGGCGCCGAGAATCTTGCGCTTGGCATCCTCGGCGATGACGTTGCCCATGCCGCAGCCCGGCGCGGTCAACGTCATCTTGAGATTGACCATCTTCTCGCCGCTGATCAGGGTGTCGATACGACAGCCATAGACCAGCCCCAGCTCGACGATGTCGACCGGGATCTCGGGGTCGAAGCAGGTGCGCAGCTGGGCCCAGACGAAGGCCTCGATATCGGCATCGCTCTGGCCGGCCGGCAGATGCGGACGCGGCACGGCGTCCAGCCCCAGCGCATCGAGGCTGAAGCTCTCGATCAGGTACATGCGACCCTCGAAGGCAACGCTGACGGTGCCGCCCTTGGCCTGCATGACTTCGACCACCGAGTCCTCGTGCAGGGTCACCGACTTGCCGAACGGTACCGAGATGCCCTCCACGTCCCGCTGCAACGGCATCTTCTGGCCCTTGCCGAGGCTGGCCAGCTGGTCTTCAGTGTGGCTCATGCCCTCTCCTTGCCGAGCCGCATGACAGGCATGCGGATCGTGAATTCTGTTGGTTCACTCAAGACGTGCGGGTGACAACATCCCCTGGCAAGTGCCGATACCAATGAGGCCCGCCATGCGCGAGCCTCATTGATCAGCGCCCGTCAGGGCCACCGCAGGGTGGTGCTCAGCGCACCATGGTCAGCACACGCTGCAGGGCATCGACGAACATGTCGATCTCTTCCGGCGTGTTGTAGGCCGCGAAGGAGGCCCGACAGGTGGCGTCGACACCGAAGCGACGCAGCACCGGCTGCGCGCAGTGGTGGCCGGTACGGATGGCGACCCCCAGCTGGTCGATCAGCAGACCGATATCCTGGGCGTGGGCACCATCGACCACGAAGGAGATCGCGCCCGCCTTGTCGGGCGAGTTGCCGATGATGCGCAGGCCGTCCACTTCGCGCATGCGCTCGCTGGCATGGCGCATCAGCTGCTGTTCCCAGCGCGTGATCAGCGCCATGTGGGTGCAGCCCAGCCAGTCGATGGCCTTGCCCAGTCCGATGACCTCGGCGATGGGCGGCGTGCCGGCCTCGAACTTGTGCGGCAGGTCCGCGAACAGGGTGCCATTCTCGAACGACACCGTGCGGATCATCTCACCGCCACCCTGCCACGGCGGCATCGCCTCCAGCAGCGCTTCCTTGCCGTAGAGCACACCGATGCCGGTCGGGCCGTACATCTTGTGGCCCGAGAAGACATAGAAGTCAGCATCGATCTCGCGCACATCGACCTGCTGATGCGGTACCGCCTGGGCGCCATCGACCAGAATCAGCGCGTCGTGAGCGTGCGCCAGCTTCGCCATCTCGGCCACCGGGTTGATGCTGCCCAGGGCGTTGGAGACCTGATTGACGCAGACCAGACGCGTCTTCTCGCCCAGCAGGTCGCGGTAGGCCGCCATGTCGAGCACGCCATCGTCGTCACACGGGATGACCTTGATGACGATATCGAGACGCTCGGCCAGAAGCTGCCACGGCACGATGTTGGCGTGATGCTCCATCACCGAGATCAGCACTTCATCGCCGGCATTCAGCCAGTTGGCCCCCCAGCTGTTGGCGACCAGATTGATCGCCTCGGTGGTGCCACGCGTGAAGATAACTTCCCGCGTCAGACGCGCATTGATGAAGCTGCGCACCTTCTCACGCGTACCTTCGAAGGCCGCCGTCGCCTCATCCGCCAGGGTATGCAGGCCGCGGTGGATGTTGGCATTGGTCTTGCGATAATAGTCGCTCATCGCGTCGATGACGGCGGTCGGCGTCTGGCTGGTGGCGGCGCTGTCCAGATAGATCAGCGGCACATCACCATGCACGCGACGCTCGAGGATCGGAAAATCCTCGCGTACCCGCACGACGTCGAGCATCAGGTTGTCGAGTGCGCTCATGCAAAGTCCTCATCACGTGCCACCGCCACGGCGCCACCGCCCAGCTCGACGCTGAGATCGACCAGCTCATCGAGGTGGAAGCGTGACGGCAGGCGTCCCGCGACACTGCGCTCGATGCGCTCGGCGATGGCGTCGATGCCCAGACCGGTCATGACTTCGTTGGCGAAGGCCAGGGTCAAAAGGCCACGGGCGGTCTGCTCATCGATGCCACGGGCGCGCAGCGCGAACACGGCGGTCTCGTCGAGCTGACCGGTCGTGGTGCCGTGGGAGCACTTGACGTCGTCGGCGTAGATCTCGAGTTCCGGCTTGGTGTTGATCTCGGCGCGGTCCGACAGCAGCAGGTTGGCGTTGTTCTGATGCGCCTCGATCTGCTGGCTGTCGCGCTTGACCAGCACGCGGCCATTGAAGACGCCGCGGGCGCGGTCGGCCAGGATGCCCTTGTAGTTCTCGTCGGAGAACGTCAGTGCCTCGTTGTGATTGACCAGCGAGTGGGTGTCCACGTGCTGGCGATCACGACCGAAGAACAGGCCATCGAGACGTGCATGGGCGTTGTTGCCGTTCAGGTCGCAGACGATGTCGTTGCGCACCAGACCACCACCGGTGTTCAGGTTGATGGAGCGATACTGGCTGTCACGCGGCTGCTCGACCTGCAGCGAGGCGATATGCGTCTCGCCGGTGGCGGCTTCGCCCAGCTTGTAATGATTGAGCACGGCGCCGCGCTCCAGCATCACTTCGCTGACCATGTTGGTGAAGTTGGTCGCGCCGCTTTCACCGATGTGATGCTCGATCACGCTGGCTTCGGCGCGGCTGCCCAGCTGCACCAGCAGACGCGGGTGGCTCATGGTCACGGGCTGGCCTTCGACGGCGGCACGCGACAGGAACAGCACGTAGACCGGCTTGTCGAGCACCGTGCGCGGGCCGACCTGAATCACCGCACCCTCTTCGGTGAAGGCGGAGTTCAGCGCCACGAAGGGCGTGAAATCGATGCCGGTCAGGCGGTTCAGCGAGCCACCGATGACTTCCGGCTGATTGACGATGGCGTCAGACAGCGGCACGACACGCACGGTGTCGGGCAGGCCTGCCACATCGGACAGCTCGGCATTGTAGAGGCCATCGACGAACACCAGACGGTAGGCGTCGACGTCGAGAGCCAGCGCATCCTTCACGGCCGGCGCGAGGCTTGCATCGTCGGCGAGACGATATTGCTGACGCCCCAGTGCCTGGGTGTCGGTGTACTTCCAGGCCTCGACCTTGCGGGTCGGCAGGCCGAGGGCTTCAAAGCGGGCGATGCCGGCCTGACGGCGGGCGGCCATCCAGCTCGGATCAGCCGCAAAGCGAGCCTTGCGGGCAGCGAATTCGCTGGCGAAGGCTTCGCTGCCGGGGACGGACGCGGTAGCAAGTGCTGTCATTACGCGGTTTCCTCCTGCAGCCAGTCATAGCCCTGGGCTTCGAGTTCGAGTGCCAGCGACTTGTCGCCGGACTTGACGATGCGGCCATCCATCAGCACGTGGATCTGGTCCGGCACGATGTGCTCGAGCAGACGCTGGTAGTGGGTGACCATCAGCACGGCGCGGTCTTCGTTGCGCAGCGAGTTGACACCCTTGGCGACGACCTTGAGAGCATCGATGTCGAGGCCGGAGTCGATCTCGTCGAGCATGGCGAGCTTCGGTTCCAGCACCAGCATCTGCAGGATCTCGTTGCGCTTCTTCTCACCGCCGGAGAAGCCTTCGTTGACGGCGCGCTGCAGGAAGCTGGCGTCCATCTGCATGAAGGCCAGCTTCTCGCGGATCAGCTTCATGAATTCCGGGGCCGGAATCTCGCCCAGGCCTTCGGCTTCACGCTTGGCATTCAGCGCCGCCTTGAGCAGGTAGACGTTCTTGACCCCCGGGATTTCCACCGGGTACTGGAAGCCCAGCAGCATGCCGGCACGCGCACGCTCTTCGACTTCCATCTCCAGCACATCCTCACCTTCATAGGTAATGGTGCCCGAGGTCACTTCATAGCCGTCCTTGCCGGCGATCACGGAAGACAGCGTGGACTTGCCTGCGCCGTTCGGGCCCATGATGGCGTGGACTTCACCCTTGTTGATGGTCAGATCGAGACCCTTGAGGATTTCCTTGCCTTCCACCGAAACGTGCAGATCTTTGACTACGAGCATGTTGATACCTTTTGCTGACAGGCCGCCCGCGAGCGGCCCTCAAGAATGGGGTGAATGCGAAAGGGACGGCGGGATCAGCCGACGGCGCCTTCAAGGGTGACGTTGAGCAGCGCCTCGGCCTCGACGGCGAACTCCATCGGCAGCTCCTGGAAGACGTCCTTGCAGAAGCCATTGACGATCATGTTGACCGCATCTTCCTCGCTGATGCCGCGCTGACGGCAGTAGAACAGCTGATCTTCGCCGATCTTGGAGGTCGTCGCCTCGTGCTCGACGGTAGCCGTCGCGTTGCCGATTTCCTGATACGGGAAGGTGTGCGCACCACAGCGGTCGCCGATCAACAGCGAGTCACACTGGGTGAAGTTGCGCGCGCCCTTGGCCCGCGGGCCTATCTTGACCAGACCACGATAGGACTGCTCGGAATTACCGGCCGAGATGCCCTTGGAGACGATGGTGGACTTGGTGCCCTCACCGATGTGGATCATCTTGGTACCGGTGTCCGCCTGCTGACGGCCATTGGTGACGGCGACGGAGTAGAACTCCCCGACACTGTCCTTGCCACGCAGGATGCACGACGGGTACTTCCAGGTGATCGCGGAGCCGGTCTCGACCTGGGTCCAGGAGACCTTGGAGCGGTCACCACGGCAGTCGGCACGCTTGGTGACGAAGTTGTAGATGCCACCCTTGCCGTCTTCATCGCCCGGATACCAGTTCTGGACGGTGGAGTACTTGATGTAGGCGTCTTCCAGTGCCACCAGCTCGACCACGGCGGCGTGCAGCTGGTTGTCATCACGCTGCGGCGCGGTACAGCCTTCCAGATACGAGACCTGAGCCTGCTTCTCGCAGATGATCAGGGTGCGCTCGAACTGGCCGGTGTTGGCGGCGTTGATGCGGAAGTAGGTGGAAAGCTCCATCGGGCAGGTGACGCCTTCCGGCACGAACACGAAGGAACCATCGGTGAAGACGGCCGCGTTCAGCGCGGTGAAGTAGTTGTCTGCCTTGGGCACCACGGTACCGAGATACTGCTTGATCAGCTCCGGGTAGTCCTGGATGGCTTCCGAGATGGAGCAGAAGATGACGCCCGCCTCGGACAGCTCCTTCTTGAAGGTGGTGGTCACGGACACGGAGTCGAAGACCGCGTCGACCGCGACACCCGCCAGTGCGGCACGCTCGTGCAGCGGGATACCCAGCTTCTCGTAGGTCTCGAGCAGCTTGGGGTCGACCTCATCCAGACTCTGCGGGCGGTCTTCCGGCTTCTTCGGGGCGCTGAAGTAGGAAATCGCCTGGTAGTCGATCTCCGGATAATCCAGGTGGGCCCAGGACGGCGCCTTCATCTTCAGCCACTGCTGATATGCATCCAGACGCCACTCCAGCATCCACTCCGGCTCACCCTTCTTGGCCGAGATGAAGCGAATCACGCTTTCATCCAGTCCCGGCGGAATGGTGTCGCTCTCGATATCGGTCACGAAGCCCTGCTTGTACTCGCGCTGTACAAGCTGCTCCATCTCCTGGCTCGCCATGCTGGTCTCCTCTCCCGGAGAGCTCCGGGTCTGTTCAGATGCCTGATCACCCCGCCCGAATCGCAGCGAAGTTCGAATGTTCGTGTTGCCACGGCGACGTATGTCGCGCGGCAACGGATTCAGCGTTTGCCGGTTCTAGCGTTTGCCAGTGCTATTGGCTGCCCTGGCCACGGGGGGCGGTTCGTCATCCCCGTACAGGCTGATGGCCTGAATCGGCAGTTGCACCGGCATGCGCAGTGGCGCGGATGACGCCAGATGCGCCAGCGTCACGCTGCCCAGCAGCTCACTGATGGCGTACGAGACGCGCTGCCAGTTGTCGGCCACCCCGCAGGTGTTGACCAGCTCGCAATCGCCGTCGGCGTGACTGCACTCGGTCACGGCCACCGGACCTTCGATGGCGCTGATGATGTCGCTGGCCGTGATCTGACTGGCCGGGCGTGCCAGGCGATAACCGCCCAGCGCACCGCGCCGCGACTCAAGCAGCCCTGCCCGCACCAGCGCCTTGAGCGTCTTGCTCACGGTGGGATGCGGCAGCTGCACGCTTTCGGCCAGATCGATCGCCGCATGGGCCGAGTCCGGCTCGCGGGCGATGCGCGCCATCACGACAGCGGCATAATCGGTCATCTTGGAAAGCTTCAGCATGCTGGCCTCCACCACGGGAAGATTAATTGGGGACCATTTTAGTCCTGTATCAGAACGATGTGAAGCGGGGACCCCACCGAAAACGTCGAATTGCGACCTGGGCAACCAGTTTGCCGACAAGATAGCCGCCGATCACAACAAAAATAACAATCATTCCCATTTAAAATATCTACCAGCCACGCCCGAAGCCCCAGGCGCTCTGTACAACAATCCCGCACGCAGCGGGAGATCGATGACGGCTGCCCCACCCTCTCTACAACGCAAGCCCTCTCTACAACGCAAGCCCTCTCTACAATGCGCGCCCCCTCCACAACGCAAGACACCCCGCCGGGAGAATCCCGACGGGGTGTCTTGGTCACGCCATCATGCCGTCATGCAAGGCTCATGTGAGCCATGCGTGATGATCAGCCGTGGAACGGGTTGCGCAGCACGATGGTCTCGTTGCGGTCCGGGCCAGTGGAGATGATGTCGATCGGCACGCCGACCTGCTCTTCCAGGAAGCTGATGTAAGCGCGGGCGTTGGCCGGCAGCTTGTCGACTTCGCGCACGCCGATGGTGGAATCGCTCCAGCCCGGCAGGTCCTGGTACAGCGGTTCGATGGCTTCGTAGCCTTCGGAATCCACCGGGTTGTCCAGCACGTCGCCATCCTTGCTGCGATAGCCGATGCAGACACGGATGTTCTCGAGACCGTCCAGCACGTCCAGCTTGGTCAGGCAGATGCCGCTGACCGAGTTGATCTGCACGGCGTGACGCAGAGCGACGGCATCGAACCAACCACAACGACGCGCACGACCGGTGGTGGCACCGAATTCGTGGCCACGCTCGGCCAGGTGACGGCCGAACTCATCGAACAGCTCGGTCGGGAACGGACCGGAGCCGACACGCGTGGTGTAGGCCTTGGTGATGCCCAGCACGTAGTCGAGATACAGCGGGCCGACGCCGGAACCGGTGGCGGTGCCGCCGGCAGTGGTGTTGGAGCTGGTGACGTACGGGTAGGTACCGTGGTCGATGTCGAGCAGTGAGCCCTGAGCACCTTCGAAGAGGATGTTCTCGTTGGCCTTGCGCACGGAGTGGACCAGATCCACGGTGTCGCAGACCATCGGGCGCAGCTCTTCGGCCATTTCCATGGCTTCGTCCAGCACCTGCTGGAAGTCGACCGGCGCTTCACCGTGATAGTGCTGCAGCACGAAGTTGTGGTAATCCAGCACTTCGCCCAGCTTGGAGGCGAAACGCTCACGGTGGAGCATGTCACCCAGACGC
Organism: Cobetia sp. 29-18-1; assembly: GCF_029846405.1. NCBI lineage: Bacteria > Pseudomonadati > Pseudomonadota > Gammaproteobacteria > Oceanospirillales > Halomonadaceae > Cobetia > Cobetia sp. 29-18-1. The sequence continues at coordinate 53,830 of NZ_JARWKS010000014.1, read as the reverse complement.
AGGCCACGACGCGCGACCTTGTCTTCGTAGGCCGGGCCGATGCCGCGACCGGTAGTACCGATCTTGGCGACGCCACGGGCCTTCTCGCGCGCCTGGTCCAGACGCACGTGGTAGGACAGGATCAGCGGGCAGGCCGGCGATAGGCGCAGGCGATCACGCACCGGCACGTCGTTGGCTTCAAGCTCACGGATTTCCTTGATCAGCGCTTCCGGAGACAGCACGACACCGTTGCCGATGACGCAGGTCTTGCCCGGGTGGAGGATGCCGGACGGGATCAGGTGGAGGACGGTCTTCTTGCCGTCCAGCACCAGGGTGTGACCCGCATTGTGGCCACCCTGGAAACGCACGACGGCGCTGGCGGATTCGGTCAGCAGGTCGACGACCTTGCCCTTGCCTTCATCACCCCATTGGGTGCCGAGCACGACTACATTCTTGCCCATGGTTCCTATCTCTTTCGGTGAATAACCGTCGGTGAAAACCCACTCACAAGTGCAGCTGCCCTGTCGGCAGCTGCACCTCGGGACCCAGTGGCCCCAGCTGTTCTGCTATCTGTCACTCGCTGCCATCGCTCTCGGATCACCGAAGCTCAATCATTCAAGCTCAGTCATACAAGCTCAGGCATCGAGTGTGACGACCTGCCAGCCGCCGTCGCCATTGACCAGCTCACGGTTGCAACGGTGTGCATCCGCGCCGGTGGTCTGGCCCGGCAGCGCTTCGATGACACGCTCGCCAGCGGCACGCAGCTGGTCGACACACTCACGCAGCGCGCTGTCGTTGAGTGCCGGCGCCCAGATGCCGTCGCAGGCCGGAGCCTGCACGGCCAGCGAGGCCAGTTGCTTGAGGTCCATCGAGAAGCCGGTGGCAGGACGCGCACGACCGAAGGCACGTCCAGTATCGTCGTAGCGGCCACCCTTGGCCAGCGCCTGACCGTAACCCGGGACGTAGGCCGCGAACACCATGCCGGTGTGATACTCGTAACCGCGCAGCTCGGCGAGATCGAAATAGAGCGTGACCTGCGGATGACGCTCGCGGACCGCGCAGCTCAGCGCCGTCAGCTGATCCAGAGCGCTGGCGACTGCCGCAGGTGCGCCGGCGAAGGCGGTACGCGCCTGGGCAAGAATCTCGTCATCACCGTGCAGGTGCGGCAGCGCCTTGAGCATGCCCGCCACTACCTTGTCACCCACCACGCGATCGATCAATGCATCGAGAGCGGAATACTGTTTACGCTCGATGGCGGCGAACAGCTCACGCTCGTGCTCGTCATTCATGCCGGCTTCGGCGATCAAGGCACGATAGATGCCGATATGGCCCAGTGCCAGATGCAGTTCACCGGCGCCGGCCTGCTCGAGACTGGTCAGTGCCAGGTGCAGGATCTCGTGGTCGGCCTCGAGGCCGGCGTGACCGAACAGCTCAGCACCGACCTGCACCGGGCTGCGACCGCCCTGGTGCTTGTCCGCCTTGGTGCGCAGCACGTTGGCGCAGTAGCACAGACGTACCGGACCTTCGCGGTGCAGGGAGTGAGCATCCATGCGCGCCACCTGCGGGGTGACGTCGGCGCTGGCGCCCATCATGCGACCGGTCATCTGGTCGGTCAGCTTGAAGGTCTGCAGATCAAGCTCGGTACCGGTGCCGGTCAGCAGCGAATCGAGAAATTCGACGGGCGGCGGCAGCACCAGGTCATAGCCGAAGCGATGATAGAGGTCGAGCAGCGCGCGGCGCAGCGCCTCCATACGGGTTGCCTGAGGGGGCAATACCTCATCCATGCCATCCGGGAGGAGCCAGCGATCTGCGATGGTCATTGCGCTATCCTGCGAGAGATTTATGACAAGGGGTGACTCGTGACGCGAGGAAATTCACCCGGCTGGCGTGCGTGACAAACGCGACGCCTGCGGGGGATTTCACAGCAGCCGACCGAGACCCGTGAAGCAAGGTCCTGCTCGACGCTTTCCTGTCGGCCTTGCGCCTGTGCATGAAAAGCGGCCACAAAAAAACCGGGCGGTGCCCGGTTGCAGGAGTCTAGCATGAATCCTTGTGGGATGAACCCCGCGAACCTCTCGAGCGACGTTCATCCACTGCGCGGCCTCTGATGCTGCCAGAGGCCGCGCGCAACATCCCCGAAAGCAAGCCTTCGGGCTTGATGATGCTGCTTACTTGCTACCACCCTGCGGGTCCTTGAAGAAGCGGAAGAACTCGCTGTCCGGCTGCATGACCATCATGTTGCCATCGCCCTTGAAGCTGTCGCGATAGGCCTGCAGTGAGCGGTAGAAGCGGAAGAACTCGGTATCCGCCCCGTAGGCACCGGCATAGATGGCGGCGGCGGAGGCATCGCCCTCACCGCGCAGGGTCTGCGCCTGCTCTTCGGCCTGCGCGAGCAGGACGGAACGGCGACGATCGGCATTGGCCTGGATCTTCTCGGCCTGCTCCTGACCCTGGGCACGATACTCACGTGCCTCACGCTGACGCTCGGTCTTCATGCGCTCGTAGACCGCCTGGGAGACTTCGTCCGGCAGGTCGATACGCTTGACGCGGATATCGAGAATCGACACCCCCAGTTCCTTGCGCATCACCTCGTCGAGCTCTTCGGTGGGCTTCTTCATCAGCGCGTCACGCTGCTCGGAGATGATCTGCACCAGTTCGAGCTTGCCGAACTCGTTACGCAGACTCTCGTCGACACGCGGCGCGATCAGGCGCTCGGCCATCTGCTCGTCGCCGGAGGTCGCTTCGTAATAGCGCTTCGGATCGACGATCTTCCACTTGACGAAGGAATCAACGATGACGGCCTTCTTCTCGCGGGTCAGATAACGGCTTGCCTGGGCATCCAGCGTCAACACGCGCGTATCGAAGGTACGGATCGTGTTGTAGACCGGCAGCTTGAAATGCAGGCCGGGCTGGATGTTGTCTTCCACCACTTCACCAAACTTGAGCTTGATGGCGCGCTGGGTCTCATCAACCGTGTAGAGGCTGTTGCTACCAAGCCAGGCCACTACGGCCAGACCGGCGACGGCCATCAGTGAGCGATTGTTGATCATTAACGACCCTCCCGACGGATGCTGTTGCTGCTGTCAGTGCTCTGGCTGCGGCTCAGGGCATCACTCGCCTGTCGGGACACACGGTCCAGCTCGCTACGACTCATGCCACTGCTGTCTTCGGCGGCAGCACTGGACTTGTTGGCCAGCTTGTCCAACGGCAGGTACATGAGGGAATTGCCGTTCTCGACATCCACCAGCACCTTGTTGGTCTTGCCGAGCACTTCGCCCATGGTTTCCAGATACATGCGCTCGCGGATGATTTCCGGCGCCTTCTGGTACTCGGTCAGCAGGGACGTGAAGCGGTTGGCCTCACCCTGGGACTTCGCGACCACGGACTCCTTGTAACCCTCGGCTTCCTCGATGATGCGCTGCGCCTGACCCTGGGCTTCCGGGAGAATCGAGTTCTCGTAGGCCAGTGCCTGGTTGATCGTGCGCTGACGATCCTCACGCGCCTTGATGACGTCATCGAAGGAGTCCTGGACCGCTGCCGGCGCAGAAGTGGACTCGACGTTGATGGTCTGCAGCGTCAGGCCGACACCGTAATTGTCCAGATAGGACTGCAGGCGCGACTTGACGTTGCTGGCCAGCAGTTCACGACCGGAGGTCAGGATGTCGTTCATGTCGGCACTGCCGACTTCGTGACGCAGCGCAGAGTCCATGGCGTTCTCGAGACTGATCTCGGGCGCACGGACGTTGAGCAGGAAGTCACGCGGGTTGGACACCTGATACTGCACGGACATCTGGACTTCGACGATGTTCTCGTCCTGAGTCAGCATCGACTTGGTCTGGGAGAGCGAACGCACCTTGGTGACGTTGACCTCACGCACGTCGTCGATGATCGGCGGATTCCAGTGCAGGCCCGGACCGACGATGTCGTTGTACTTGCCGAAACGCAGCACGACGCCACGCTCTGACTGATCGACCAGATAGAAACCGGAAGCCGCCCAGATGGCGACCAGGATGACACCGATGATACCCGGCAGTGCGAAGGCATTGGTGCTGCCACCGTTGCCGCCATTGCCACCGGCACCGCCACGACGCTTGCGGCCATTGCCGAGCATGCCGTTGAGCTTGTCCTGGAATTTCTTCAGCGCTTCGTCGAGGTCGGGCGGTCCACCATTGCCACCGCCGTTACCCCCGCCCCCCTTCTTGTCCCCGTTGCGACCACCGCCGCTCCACGGGTCATGCTGGTTGCCGCCACCCGGCTCATTCCAAGCCATACGTCGTCTCCACTCAGTCGATGTTCCGCTCGTCATTATGATGACGCCGCCCTGCCAGCTGCGACCGGTTCCGTGCCTTGAGCCTGATGGCCTCCGGCGACCGATTCTCTCGTACGGCATGGCGACGCGTCCCTTGCGGGAGAAGGCCATGGCCCTGCCCGACGGCCATCGTCCGTCGGACGGCATCCAGCCAATCCTGCTGAATGCCCGCTGCTCTGACGCGCAGGTCATGCCCTGCGCGAGGGCATCCATCGTCATTCGTGCGCGGCGATGGATGCCGGGTAATGCTTGCCACTGCGTTGCGACAACGGTGCGATGCTGCGTCGTTCGCCACTTCTCATCGAGCTGCTGCGCAGCGCACCGGCACAAGTCTCGTTACCAGACGGTATCAGGACTTGTGCGTGACCGACACGCGATGCTTTTCCGCGCGTTCGGCGGACAGCTCACGCTGCCAGGCTTCGCGGTCGTCATGCTCACCGCCGAGATAATCTTCAGGCGATTCACCAAGATGCGACAACAACTGCAGAAAGTCGCGTTTCTCGAGACGAATGTCCAGCAGCGCATTGCCCTGCTCGTCATATTGCTCGTCCTTGACCGCGTCCAGCTCATGCAGGCCTGCCCGCAGACGGGACTTCTCAGGCCCCAGCGTCAGCTGCATGGAGATGACGTTGTCGGACAGCAGCTCGGCGAAGGCCTGCATCAGCAGATCCAGCCCCTTGCCGTCGCGTGCCGACAGCCACACCGCCAGCGGACGACCGAAGCCATCACGCTCGATGCGCGGCGCCATGTCGAGTCGGTCGATCTTGTTCATGACCAACAGACGCGGCACATCACCGGCATCGATCTCGCTCAGGACGTGATTGACCTGCTCGGTATTGCGGTCATTCTCCGGATCTGCAGCGTCGATGACATGTACCAGCAGATCCGCTTCCGCCGCTTCCTGCAGGGTCGCCTGGAAGGCTTCCACCAGCTTGTGCGGTAGATGACGAATGAAGCCGACGGTATCGGCCAGGACTGCCGGACCGACATCCTCGAGCTCCAGACGACGCAGCGTCGGGTCCAGCGTCGCGAACAGCTGATCGGCGGCGTACACCTCGGAGGTGGTCAGCGCGTTGAACAGCGTCGACTTGCCGGCGTTGGTATAGCCGACCAGCGACAGACTCGGGATCTCGGCACGCGCACGCGCACGGCGGTTCTGATCGCGCTGCTTGTGCACCTTCTCGAGTCGCTTGTGGATCGACTTGATGCGGGCGCGCAACAGGCGACGGTCAGTCTCGAGCTGGGTTTCCCCCGGGCCTCGCAGACCGATACCGCCTTTCTGACGCTCAAGGTGGGTCCAACCCCGCACCAGGCGGGTGGACATGTACTCGAGCTGTGCGAGTTCCACCTGCAGCTTGCCCTCATGGGTCCGCGCACGCTGGGCAAAGATGTCGAGAATCAGACCGGTACGGTCGATGACGCGACACTTGAGCGTGGCTTCGAGGTTACGCTGCTGGGAAGGACTCAATGAATGGTTGAAAATGACCAGCTCGGCTTCGTGCACGGCCAGGGCCTCTTGCACTTCCTCAAGCTTGCCTTCTCCGATGAACGTACGGGAGTCGGGGCGGGGCCGGCTACCCTCGATGAGGGTCGCCGGCACGGCGCCTGCCGAACGTACGAGTTCGAGGAGCTCACCGGCATCCTCGCGTTCTTTTTCGTCCCGGAAATTGACATGCACCAGGACGGCCGTTTCACCGGCTTCGGGTCGTTCGAAGAACAATCAGCGCCTCTAACTTCAGCTTTCTGTGGACGGCACGCTCGGATCCTGGGCCGGCAGGCGCACATTGCGCGACGGCACCACGGTCGAGATAGCGTGCTTGTAAACCATCTGGGAGACAGTATTGCGCAGCAGGATCACGAACTGATCGAAGGATTCGATCTGGCCCTGCAGCTTGATGCCGTTGACCAGGAAGATCGAGACCGGGATACGTTCCTTGCGCAGGATGTTCAGGTACGGGTCCTGGAGTGATTGACCTTTGGACATGTGACTCTCCGTAAAAATGTCTCGTTCGAGGTAAGTATGGTTATGTTCGCCAGCGCTCCGGGTTGCCCTCTTGAGGGGGCTTCACGGGCGCGGGTCGTGACCGCTCATGTTACGCTAAGTGCAGGTCTGGCGCACGATTTTCAAGGTTTCACTGTAAGGATCTACACCCATGGAATCCACCGGGTGAATCCCCTGCCAGCTCCGCAACCAGGTCAACTGTCGCTTGGCGAGTTGACGCGTCGCGATGATGCCGCGTTCGCGCATCTCATCCCGGCTCAGATGGCCATCGAGAAAATCCCACACCTGACGGTAGCCGACACAACGTATCGAGGGCAGGCCCGCATGCAGCTCCGGACGTGCCTTCAGCGCTTCGACCTCGGCAATGAAGCCCTGTTCCAACATCTGATCAAAACGCGTCTCGATACGTTCATGTAACACGGCTCTATCGTGGGGCGCCAGTGCGATCGCTATCGGCCGGAACGGAAGTTCCGCCTCTGGCTGCTCCGCGAGCAGCTCGCTCATCGGGCGCCCGCTGATCAGACAGACCTCCAGCGCGCGTGTCAGCCGCTGAGGGTCGGTGGCCCGAATGCGCTGTGCCGTGGCCGGATCAAGCCGCGCCAGCTGCGCATGCAGCGCCGGCAGACCCTCGGACTGGATACGCGCCTCGAGCTCCGCGCGCAGCTCGGCATCCGCTGCCGGCAGCTCCGCCACGCCTTCCAGCAGACGCTTGAAATACATCATGGTGCCACCGACCAGCAGCGGCATCTTGCCGCGGGACTGGATCTCGGCGATATGCGCCAGCGCATCGCGACGAAACTCGGCGGCGGAATAGCTCTCCAGCGGGTCGAGAAAGTCGATCAGGCGGTGTGGCGCTCGGGCCAGCTCTGCCGCGCTCGGCTTGGCCGTGCCGATATCCATGCCGCGATAGATCAGCGCCGAATCGACACTGACCAGCTCCGCGCCCTGCTCCTCGTGCCAGCGAATGGCGAGGTCGGTCTTGCCGGAGGCCGTCGGCCCCATCAACAACACGACAGGCGGCTTGTCAGCCACCTCAGGCGCGTGGTATCGGGAATCTTCAGGGGGTTGAATCTGGGTCATGGCCTATTGTCTGGGCTGGGAGGTGAATCAGGGGTGAACCGCGACGACATGGGGCATCATCTACTGGCCGCGCAGGAACAGCTTGTCGAGCTCATGCATCGAAAGCTCGGTCCAGGTCGGCCGGCCATGATTGCATTGCCCGGAGCGCTCGGTGCGCTCCATGTCACGCAGCAGGGCATTCATTTCCGGAATCGTCAGTCGGCGGTTGGCGCGCACGCTGCCGCGACACGCCATGTCGGCGAGCAGTTCATTCATGTGCGCCTCCATGCGGTCACTGCGCCCATAGCGCTCAAGGTCTTCCAGCATGCCGCGCACCAGGGGCTCCACATCGGCATTGCCGAGTACGACCGGCACCTGACGCACCAGCAGCGTTTCCGGCCCGGCAGCGTCCAGCTCGACGCCCAGACGGGTGAATGCCTCGGACTCGCGCTCGAAGGTGCCCATCTCGCGCGCACTGACCGCCAGCGACACCGGCACCAGCAGCGGCTGGGCCTCCAGATGGCCGCCACCGTGAACATGCTGCTTCATGCGCTCATAGGTGATGCGCTCATGAGCGGCATGCATGTCGACCATCACCAGTCCGCGCGAGGTCTGCGACAGGATGTAGACGCCATGCAGCTGCGCCACGGCGTAGCCCAGCGGCGGGGTGTCATCGTCGTCACTCTGCGCCGGCAGACCACGCATCACTACTGCCGAGTTGCCTGAGACCGAACCAGCCGAGACCGAACTACCCGGAACCGAACTGCCTGAGCCCGAGCCACTAGGGCCAGACGGCGCCGACATGCCAGGCCCTGCGTCGCTGGAAGGCGCGCCCGCCGGCGCCGAGTCGATCCGCCAGCCGGGCGCAGCTTCCCCGACACCGGCCTGCGCACTCCCCTGTCCTGCGCCCTGTCCTGCGCCCTGCCCTGGCCCGTCACCCTCGCGGCCACCTTCGCCCAGCGTGACACGTGGCGCACGCCGCGCCTCACGTTCGGCACTGGCGATCGCCGCCGGATCATTGGCCACGCCCGCGCCGCCTGCGCCGCCACCCGGCGTCAGCAGATGATCTTCGCTGGGATGCAGTGCCCGATAGCCGGCCATGAACTGACGCACACGCTCGGCGCTCAGGCGTTCGCTGGAGCGTCCATCACCGGCAGGCGGCAGCTGCGAGGAAGGCTGCCAGGGGGCCGCAGCGCCGGCAGACGCGCTTGGCGAGGCCGACGAGTCGCCCCCGGCCTGCGGGCCGGCCGATGACGGTTGCTGTTCAGTGGCGGCACTTTGCTGGGCATCCTGTTCCTGACGACCGAGACGCATGCCCTGCTGCTGCCAACCGGGGTCCTCTTCTTTCTCCTGCCCGTCGATGCCGGTAGGCGCGGCGCTGTTGTCACCGGGGCGCACCTCGGCCAGCGCCTTGTGCAGGCTCGAGAACAGGAAGTCATGCACCAGGCGCCCGTCCCGGAAGCGCACTTCATGCTTGGTCGGGTGAACGTTGACATCCACCACCGTCGGGTCGAGCTCCAGATAGAGCACGAACACCGGATGCCGACCATGGAACAGCACATCGCGATAGGCCTGACGAACGGCATGCGCGACGAGGCGGTCGCGCACCACGCGGCCATTGACGAAGAAGTACTGCTGATCGGCCTGGGCACGCGAATGCGTCGGCAAGCCCACCCAACCGGACAGACGCAGCCCGGAGGCCTCGATATCCAGGTGCAACGCATGCTCGAGGAAGTTGCGCCCGAGCAGCGCACCGATGCGCCGCTCCACCGTCAGGGTGTCTTCACCGGCGCGCAGCTGATGCACCACCTTCTGGTTGTGGCGCAGCGTCCAGCCGATATCGTGGCGTGACAATGCCAGCCGCCGGAAGCTTTCCTCGACATGACCGAACTCGGTCTTCTCGGTGCGCATGAACTTGCGGCGCGCCGGCGTATTGAAGAACAGATCACGCACCGCGACGCTGGTGCCACGCGGATGCGGCGCCGGGGAGACACGCGGCGCCATCTCGCGCCCTTCCGCCACCACGCGCCAGCCATTGGCCGGCTCCTCCGAGACATTCGAGAACAGCTCCAGCCGCGAGACCGAACTGATCGAGGCCAGTGCCTCGCCCCGGAAACCGAGGCTCGCCACGCCCTCGAGGTCATCCAGGCTCTCGATCTTGCTGGTCGCATGCCGTGACAGCGCCAGCGGCAGGTCTTCCTCGGTGATGCCGCAGCCGTTGTCGCGCACGCGAATCAGCCGCGCACCGCCACCTTCCAGCTCCAGCTCGATGCGGGTGCTGCCGGCATCGATGGCGTTCTCGACCAGCTCCTTGACCACGGAAGCCGGCCGCTCCACGACCTCACCCGCCGCGATCTGGTTGGCAAGGCGCGGATTGAGGATACGGATCCGTCGCTCGCCAGGGCGAGCGGGCTGCATGTCGGTCAGCTCGTCAGACATCGATAGACTCCTGGATACACGAGCGAAAAACGCCGCTTCTCTGAAAACGATACTGTCCGCCGACCCAGTCACGGCAAGCAACGCATGCCGGAACTGCATCAGCGGACAGTGTCTGCGCCCCGCCAACGCAAGGTGCGGTCAGGGCGACTTCATGACGTCAGGTTCAGCTGCGCGGAATCTTGAGCAGCTGGCCCACGCGCACCGTGTCGCCACTCATGTTGTTGGCCTGCTTGAGGGCCGCCATGCTCACGTTGTGGCGCTGGGCCACTTCCGACAGCGTATCGCCACTCTTGACGCGATATTCGCCGCCGTTGCCACCGCGTGCCTGGCTGCGCTGCCATGCCAGCAGACTCGCGGGCGGCGGATTGCGCTCGAAGTGGCTCTGGATTCCCGAGAAGATCGAGCGCGCCAGCTTCTCCTGATAGGGGCCGCTATTGAGGTTGCGCTCTTCCTGAGGGTTGGAGATGAAGCCTGTCTCCACCAGCAGCGAGGGGATATCCGGCGACTTGAGCACCACGAAGCCCGCCTGCTCCACCTGACGCTTGTGCAGGGAATTCATGCGCCCGAGGTTGGCCAGCACGCCGCTACCCGCCGCCAGCGAATCGTTGAGCGTCGCGGTCATGGTCAGGTCGAGCAACACGCCACGCAGCATCTCATCCTTGTCATTCAGGCTGAGATTGCCATCCACGCCCCCGATCAGGTCAGCACGGTTTTCGGTGGCGGCCAGCCAGCGTGCTGTCTCGGACGTAGCGCCGCGGCTTGAGAGCGCAAAGACCGAGCTGCCATGCGGGCGCGGACTGTTGAAGGCATCGGCGTGAATCGAGACGAAGAAGTCTGCCTTCTGCTCACGCGCGATCTCGGTGCGCTTGCGCAGCGGAATGTAGTAATCGCTGTTGCGGGTCAGGATGGCCTTGAAGCCGGGCTGGGCATCGAACATGCGCTTGAGGCGCTTGCCGATCTTGAGCACCACATCCTTCTCTCGAGTCCCGCTGGGGCCGCTGGCGCCCGGGTCTTCCCCGCCGTGGCCAGGGTCGATCGCGATGATGATGTCACGTTTGGGATGTGCCGCCGCCTGGGTATTGACCACAGGCTCCGCCGGCTCGCCCTTCAGCTTGCGCTTGGCCGCAGCCTGTTCCTGCTCGCGGATACGGGCCTCGATGGGGTCGATGGGATTCTCGACCGCCGATTCGCCGGGGAACTCGAGATCCACCACCAGGCGATTGCCGTACTTGGCATTCGGCGCCAGCGTGAAGTCCTTGGGATTGACCGGGCGCGTCAGGTCGAGCACCACACGCAGGGCATCCCCTTGACGCCCGCTGCGGATCGACTTGATGGCGCTGCCTTCGAGATTCAGCGCGGCGAACTTGCGCTCGACGGCGGCACTGGCCACTTCACTGCCGGCAAGGTCGATCACCAGACGGCGCGGATTGTCGAGGCCGAAGACCTTGGCCTTGGCGGCACTGTCGAGATCGAACACCAGCCGCGTGTGGTCCGGTGCGGTCCACAGGCGCAGGTTCTCGACCTTGGCGGCCAGCGCCTGCGGCGCCAGCACCAGACTGGCAAGCGAGCAGACGACGCCACCCGCCAGCCAGCGACGGAAGCTGCGCGCCAGACGCATACGGGGGATTTTGGACGCTATTTCAGGCATCAGACAGGATGACCCAGACAGAAAGAACATGAATGAAGATAACGAATGATCGGACACTGCGCCGCCAGACAACGCAAGCGGAACGACGTCATCATGCCTGAGAGGTTCGGCGCTCGGCCAGTGTTGCCAACCAACCCTCACCTCGCGGTGTCAGGGCAGTCAATTCGGCCTCGCGTCCTTCGTCGGCGACGAACAGCGTGATGCGCAGATCCGGCGTGGGCAGAAAGCCCTGACCACAGCTCGGCCACTCGATCAGCGCCAGGCTGTCGGCGGCGAGCAGATCGCGCCCCCCGATGAACTCGAGCTCTTCAGGGTCGGCGAGACGGTAGAGGTCGAAGTGGTTGATGTACCACTCGCCACCCTCGGCCCGTGGCAGCACGTAGGGCTCCACCAGGGTGTAGGTCGGGCTCTTGACCGCGCCCTGGTGACCATAGGCGCGCAGCACACCGCGGGTCAGGGTCGTCTTGCCCGCCCCCAGCTCGCCCTCAAGGAACACCAGCCCGCGGCCGGCAAGGATATTTCCCAATTGAGTGCCGAAGGCAACCTGGGCGTTTTCATCAGACAGAAGTATGCGCATCTCGGGCCCGTGGATTGAGCAATAAATGCATATAGGATGCCAGATCACCTGCGAGCAGGCCACGTTCACCACGCTCCTGCACCGCCCGGTCGGCCGCCAGGGCATGCACCAGCACCCCAAGCCTTGACGCCTGCGCCATGGCGCGCGTGACTCGCCGGGCCTGCGCCGCCTCATCCAGGGAGGAACGCGGCTGACGTGCATCGAAGCCGCCGTTGAGCGCCTGCGCCGCCAGACCGGCGATGATGCCACCCAGCACATCGCCCATGCCGCCACTGGCCATGCCCGGATTGCCATAGGGGCAGAGCGCCACCGCCGGCCCCTCGAGTACCCCCGCAGGACTCGCCACCAGACTGCCCGCGCCCTTGAGCACCACGCTGCCGCCGAAACGCTGCTGGAGTGCTCTTGCGGCTGCGATCCGGTCGTGTTCGACGTCCGCCACACTGCAATCGAGCAAACGCGCGGCCTCGCCGGGATGCGGCGTCAGCACCCAGTCGTCGCGAGGGATGATGTCGCCTTCGCTCGCGCGCCAGGCCAGCAGGCTCAGGCCATCGGCATCCACGACCAGCGGCTGCCCCGCCGCCAGCACCCGCGACATGCCGCCCCAGCCCCACAGCATACTCTCGAGACTCTCGGTACCCATGCCCGGGCCGACCAGCGTCACGCTGGCCTGTGCCAACTGTGATTCCAGCACGGCGAAGCCATCGTGGCTGCTGCCCTCCGGGCCACTCTTGAGGCCGCGCGCCATGACCTCGGGGCAGCGCGTCAGGCTGGCGCTGATATGCGCGGGCGCCGTCAGCAGCGCGACCTTGCCGGCACCGGCCCGCGCCGCTGCCTCACTGGCCAGCAACACCGAGCCCCCCAGCCCCGGCCCGCCGCCGAAGACCAGCACACTGCCGGTATCGCCCTTGTGGGCCAGCGGCGAGCGCGGCACCAGCTCGGACTCCAGCCAGCGCGGTGTCAGCCGCTGCACGGCGTCCTCTGCCAGCAAGGCCGCGGTTCGCGACTGCGCGACCACCTCCGGCAACACGCGCGCCGCGCCCAGGCGCGCCAGACTGACGTGCCCGGCGTGCAGCTCGGCGCGGCCGGTGTGCAGGCCCGGCTTGTCGACCAGAAACGTCAGCGTCACATCCGCTTCCACGGCGACACCCGCGACCGCGCCCGTCGCGGCGTTCAAGCCTGAGGGCACATCCAGCGCCATGACATGCACGCCCTGCTGATGAGCGTGATTGATGCGCTCGATGGCTTCGACCACGCTGCCGCGCGGCGCATCGCGCAGGCCGATGCCGGTCAGCGCATCCACCAGCAAGGGCCAGCCCTTGAGCAGCGCATCCGCCGCCTCCTCATCGGCCTTCGGCCATGCCAGCGTCTCGACACCAGCCTCGCGCGCCGCGATCGCGGCCAGCTGCGCATCACCGGTCAAGGCATCCTCCGGCGTCAAGGCGATGACTCGCACCTCGAAGCCCGCCAGCAATGCCAAGCGCGCCAGCAGATAGCCATCGCCGCCATTGTTGCCGCCGCCACACAGCACGCACAGCCTGCGCGTCTCCGGCCAACGCTGACGCAGCAGATCGAACGCCGATTGCGCGGCGCGCCCCATCAGCCGCTTCTCCACCGGCGCCTCGCTCTGGCCACTGTCAGCGGCGACGGTCTCCTCCGCGAGCATCCAATGCTCCAGATCACGCAGCGCCGCCAACGGCCACAGACAGTTGACCGAACGCCACAGCGTCATGGTTGCCGAAGATGCCGGGGGGCAGGTCTGGTCAGAGGTCGATTCGTGCGCTGTCATGCCTACACTCCTTGTCTGGATATCCATTGCCTGACTGGATGTTCGTTGCCTGTCTGGACGCTCGTTGCCTGCCTGGATATGCGTTGCCTATCGTGAGGCATGGCGCTGCATGCCACCTTCCTTTCTACTGCACCTTACCTGCCGTGCCCACGCCGTCAGGCAGCACGCTTGGGCTGACCGGCAAGTTGCGCTAAGGTGGCGCGCCTCTGCCCTCGATCTCGCTGGAACCCCCATGTCTGCTCCGCACTCATCCACCGCCGCCGCTTCACCTGCCGACACCGGGAGCCCCGCCGCCGATGAACAGGCCATGGCGGAACTGGCGACGCGCATCAAGACATGGGGGCGCGAGCTGGGTTTTCAGCAGGTCGGCATCACCGATGTGGATCTCTCGGCCCACGAGGCCTATCTGGAGCGCTGGCTGGCCAACGGCCATCACGGCGAGATGAACTTCATGGCCAAGCACGGCACCAAGCGCACTCGCCCTGAAGAGCTGGTGCCCGGGACACTGCGCGTCATCAGCGTGCGTCTCGATTACCTGCCGCCTGAGGTCGAGACCACTCAGGTGCTCAGCCAACCCGAACGCGCCTATGTGTCACGCTACGCGCTGGGGCGTGATTACCACAAGCTGATGCGCAAGCGACTGGCCAATCTGGCCAAGCAGATCGAGAAGGAAGTCGGCAAGTTCGGCTATCGCGCCTTCGTCGACTCCGCCCCGGTGATGGAGCGCGCCCTGGCACAGAAGGCCGGCATCGGCTGGTTCGGCAAGAACGCCATGCTGATGAATCAGCAGGCCGGCTGCCTGTTCTTTCTGGGCGAACTCTACACCGACCTGCCCCTGCCGGTGGACGCCCCCTTTGAAAAGGAACACTGCGGCAGCTGCAACGCCTGCAAGGTCGCCTGCCCGACGGATGCCATCGTCGAGGACAAGGTCGTCGATGCGCGGCGCTGCATTTCCTACCTGACCATCGAGCTCGATGGCGCCATCCCCGAGGAATTCCGTCGCCCGATGGGCAACCGCATCTACGGCTGCGATGACTGTCAGCTGTTCTGCCCCTTCACGCGCTTCGCCAAGGCGACCCAGGAGACTGACTTCTCGCCGCGCCATGATCTGGATCGCATCGAGTTGATCCGCCTGTTCTGTTGGGGGGAGCAGGAATTCCTCAGCAAGACGGAAGGCAGCCCGATTCGACGCATCGGCTACGAGAAGTGGCTCTCCAACATCGCCATCGGGCTGGGCAACGCGCCCTGGTCGGAGCAGGTCGAGCATGTGCTGCGCGCCCGTCTGGCCTACCCCAGCGAGCCGCTGCGCGAGCATGTGCGCTGGGCGCTGAAGGAGCAGGCCCTCAAGCGCGGCGCCCGCCTGGCCACCGCGCTTTGAGAGGCGTTGCCTCCAGGGCTTTCGCTTCGAGCGCCCTTGCCTAGAGGAACGATGCTTAGACGATGCCCTGCTGGGTCAGCTTGAGGAAGGTCTTGCGGTAATGCGCAAGCTCCGCCAGTGACTCACGGATATCGTCCATCGCCTGGTGGGTCGCACGCTTCTTGAAACCGTCGAGCGCGGCCGGATTCCAGCGCTTGGCCAGCTCCTTCAGGGTCGAGACATCGATGTTGCGGTAGTGGAAGAATTCTTCCAGCAACGGCATCTCGTGCTGCAGGAAGCGGCGGTCCTGATGCACGCTGTTGCCACACATCGGCGAGGCGCCTGCCGCCACGTGCCGGGCCAGGAACTCGAGGGTCTGGCGTTCGGCTTCGGCGGTATCTATCTGACTTTCCTTGACGCGCTTCACCAGCCCGGACTCACCATGGGTGCGCGTATTCCACTCATCCATCGCCTCCAGCAGGCTGTCCGGCTGATGCACGGCCAGCACCGGGCCTTCGGCGATCAGGTTGAGGTCGCCGTCGGTGACCAGCGTGGCCACCTCGATGATGCGCTCACGCGCCGGGTCGAGACCGGTCATTTCCAGGTCGATCCAGATGAGGCGGTCGGCCTGCGCGGTGGGATTTGCCATGGGTCACTCCTTGCTGAGCAGATGATGGAATGGCGCGGGACGCCAGTCGATGACAGCAGTATCACACGCCATCCCGGGGCGTCGCACGACACCCGAGGGCGCAAAGGGTACAATCGCGCCGCAAAGGGGGGAAGACTCTCCCATCCCTGGCGAACGAACGGCGACCGGAGTCACCAGCCAAGCATGAGTAAACGCAAGCTAAGCCGCCAGCAGCAATGGCGAATCGAGAAGGTGCAGGCCGAGCGTACCAAGCGCGCCGAAAAGCGCGAGACGCAGGACCGTGACAAGCTCGACGCCGGCGAATATGGCCCGGAGCAGCATGGCCGTGTCATCGCCCACTTCGGGCGCAGCCTGGAAGTCGAGAGCGAATCCGGCAGCCTGCACCGCTGCCACCTGCGCGCCAACCTCGAGACGCTGGTCACCGGTGACCGGGTCATCTGGCGCGAAGCCAGCGATGCCAGCGGCGTCGTCGTCGCGCGTGGCGCACGCACCACCGAGCTTGAACGCCCCGACATGCGCGGCGTGCTCAAGCCGGTGGCGGCCAACATCGACCAGATCCTGATCGTGTTCGCCGCCGAACCCGCCCCGCAGCCCAACCTGATCGACCGCTATCTGATCGCCGCGGAAGCCACCGGCATCACGCCGGTGCTGGTGCTCAACAAGGTCGACCTGCTGCCGGAAAGCGGCGGTGAGCTGCGCGACCTGCTGGCGCGCTATGAAGCGCTCGGCTACGAAGTCGTCGCCTGTACCACGCGTGGCGAGTCGGGGCTTGACGCCCTCAAGGCCCAGCTCAGCGACCGCACCTCGGTCTTCGTCGGCCAGAGTGGCGTCGGCAAGTCGTCCCTGATCGGCATGCTGCTGCCCAGGGAAGAGGTTCGTGTCGGCCCGCTGTCGGCCGAATCACGCCAGGGCATGCACACCACCACCACCGCCTGGCTCTATCATATGCCGGATGGCGGTGACCTGATCGACTCGCCCGGCATTCGTGAATTCGGCCTGGTGCACCTGACCCCCGAGCAGGTCACCGACGGCTTCCGCGAGTTCCACGACTATCTCGGCTATTGCCGCTTCCGCGACTGCAAGCATGAGAAGGAGCCGGGCTGCGCCCTGCTTCAGGCCGTGGACAACGGTGAGATCGGCCGCGTGCGCTTCGAAAGCTACAAGAAGATTCTGCTCTCGCTGACCGAGAGCTGATCAGGCGCTATCAAAAAAGCCGTCAACAAAAAGCCCCGCCAGGCAGTGACTGCCTGGCGGGGCTTTTTCATGCTCGAGGCCCTCGAGTTACATCACAGCCTCGAGACACATCACCACCGCTTTCGAAGCCTAGCCTTCCAGCAACAGCAGCAGTGACAGCGCGAACAGCACCCACATGGTCGGGCGAATCTCGCGCGCCTTGCCGACGCCGAGCTTGATGACCACGAAGCTCAGGAAACCGAACACGATACCGTGGGTGATGGAGTAGGTCAGCGGAATCATCACCATGGCGATGAAGGCCGGAATCGCATCATCGAACTGGTGCCAGTGGATCTTGCCGATCGGCTCCATCATGAACACGCCGACCAGAATCAGCGCCGGAGCGGTCGCGATGGACGGCACCAGCGACAGCAGCGGCGCCAGGAACAGGAACGGCAGGAAGCAGAGCGCCACCACCACCGCGACCAGCCCGGTGCGTCCGCCCTGACTGATACCGGCCGCCGATTCAATGTAGGCGTTCGCCGGGCTGGTGCCGAGTGGTGCGGACACCAGCGCCGAGAAGGCATCGACCATCATCGAGCGACGGATATTGCGCGGGTCACCATTCTCGTCCTTCAGATTGCCCGCCTCGGCCACTGCCATGAAGGTCGAGAGCGCATCGAAGAACACCGTGAACAGGATGACGAAGATGAATGGCGCATAGGCCACCTTGAGCGAGCCGAGCAGGTCCAGCGCCAGCAGGCCGCTGAAATCAGGCGCAGCGAAGATACCGGTGAAGTTGACCAGCGTCGGCTGAGCGATCTCCGGCGGGAAGTAGGCGCTGCCATCCCCCCACAGACGCCCGATGGTGGTCGCCATCAGGGTCGTGACGATGATGCCGATGATCAGAGCGCCGTGGATGCGCTTCGCGACCAGGATGGCAGTCAGCGCCAGCCCCAGCAGGAAGACCACCAGTGAGGGCGTCATCGGCGCGACACTGACCACGGTGACAGGGTTGGAGACGATCAGCTTGGCATTCACCAGACCGATCAAGGTGATGAACAGGCCGATACCACAGGCGATGGCGTAGCGAAGCTGAGCGGGAATCGCATCGATCACCAGGCGGCGCACGTTGAATAGGGCCAGTACCGCGAAGATGACGCCGGCCCAGAACACGCAGCCCAGCGCGACCTCCCAGCTCATGCCACCGCCCAGTACCATGGTGTAGGCGAACAGGGCATTGATGCCCATGCCCGGCGCGACCAGGATCGGGTTGCGCGCGTACAGGCCCATCATCAGGCTGCCGAAGAAGCTGACCAGCACGGTCGCCGTGAGGGCGGCACTGAATGGCACGCCGGCGGCTGACAGGATGCCGGGATTGACCACGATGATGTACATCGACGCCATGAAGGTGGCGATGCCCGCCAGCACTTCCGTGCGCGTCGTGGTGCCTTCGGCACGCAGTGAGAATAGGCGCTCGAGCAAGATGATGACTCCCGTTCAGGATGAAGCGATTGAGTAGCAGCTCAGCGTCGACGAGACGCCGACATGCTGCACCGAAATGACACACGTTGAGCGCCCGCACCGCACTCGAAGAGTGCAGCAGCGCCACTGGCGACAGACAGTGTATTGCCTGGGGCCGCGAAGAGGGGGTTCCCGAGGGCCAGAATGTGGCATTCGCCCCAGGCCCGCTGCACTGAAACAAGCGCTTCTTTCGACAAGACCTACTGGCTACAAGACCTACTGGATCTACTGGCTGCTGGCTGGCCTCGCCAGTTGATCAGAAGCCTGTCCAGAAGGCTGTCCAGAAGGTCAGGTCATGGCGCGCACTGTGCCCTGCTGGCACACGCGTCGTCCACGTCTGTACCGTTATGCGTCCGTACTGGGCATTCACACGTTCGCCCCAGAATGTGACGCGCGGCATTATACTGAAAACATGTCGTTTCAGGGGACAAGATGGCAAGGAATCTGGCGCGGTGACACTTCGCCTCGCCGCAGTCACTTGATTGCATCTCTTGATCGCAGTGACTTGACCACAGTGCCAGCCGACGTGCCATGATGCCGGAAAGATCACTCTCTTCGTAGAAGCAAGGATTACGCCATGTCTCACGATTCTTCACACCCTTCCCCCTCGGAAGCCGACCTGCTGCCCTTGATCGTCGAACCGCAGCAGCTCGCGGAGATGCTCGACCATCCTGATATCGTGATCGTCGACGTGCCACTGAAAGCCGAGAGCCATGCGCGTCATGTGCCCGGCGCTCGCCTGCTCGACTTCAAGCAGCTGGTCGGCAGCAATGACGACGACATTCCCGGCGTGCCGAGCCCCGAGGCACTGTCTGGCGTGATGTCAGCCCTTGGCATCACCCGCGACAGCCATGTGGTGGCCTATGACGATGAAGGCGGCGGCTGGGCCGGACGCCTGCTGTGGACCCTGGCGCTGCTCGGTCATACCCGCTACAGCTACCTCAATGGTGGCCTGCACGCATGGCAAGGCGATGGCCTGCCGCTGAGTGACACCGCCAGCGACTGGAGCCCCAGCGAGTATCACGCCGCCTACATGGACACCAGCGTGATGGCGACGCGGGAAGACATTCTCGATCGACTGGCGACCGAGGACCCGCAGGAAAGCGTCGTGGTCTGGGATGCGCGCTCCGCGGAAGAGTATCGTGGCGAGAAGGGCCAGAACGCCCGCCTCGGCCATATCCCGGGCGCCGTGCATTTCGAGTGGACCGAGGCCATGGACCGTGAGCGCAACCTGCGCATCCGCGACTATGCGGAGCTGGTGACGGAACTGGGCGCTCGCGGCCTCAACCCCGAACAGCACATCGTGACGCACTGCCAGAGCCATCACCGCTCCGGTCTGACCTGGCTGGTGGGTCAGGCGCTGGGCTTCAGCGATGTGCGCGCCTATCCGGGCTCCTGGAAGGAATGGGGCAACCGTGACGATACGCCCATCGAACGCTGAAGGCGCTTGATCGCAGACTGGAACGCCCCTGTCCGGCGCCAGCACGCCAAGGCAGGCCATGCCGGGATGACACGCATGGCCTGCCTGGCAACTGTCGCCAGGCCCACGGCTGCGGCAATTCGCAGGCTTGAGCCGTTATTGACGATGGGCTAAGGTGCAGCCCAACTGCTGGCCGCCGCTGTTGCCGGCCAACGCCCGCCCTCTCGAGGAGCGGGCTTTTCATTCCTGAAAGTGCCTGCAAGGATCGCCATCGTGGATCGCGCCAAGCTGTTTTCCCTGAGCCAGTACCCACTGCCCCAGCACCTGATCTCACGCCTCATCGGCCGTGTCGCCGCCTGCACCAATCCGTGGGTCAAGAACACCTTCATCGAGCGCTTCATCAAGGCCTACGGCGTCAACATGAACGAGGCGCTCGAGGAGAATCCGCGTGCCTACGCCTGCTTCAATGACTTCTTCACCCGCGCCCTGAAGGCGGATGCCCGCCCCATCGGCGAAGGCCTGGTGTCACCGGCCGATGGCGTACTGTCCCAGTTCGGCAACATCGAACACGGCACTCTCGTACAGGCCAAGGGTCAGGCATTCTCGCTGACCCAGTTGCTGGGTGGCAGTGAAGAGCGCGCCGCGCCCTTCCGCAACGGTCGCTTCGCCACCGTCTATCTGTCACCGAAGGACTACCATCGCGTCCATATGCCGGTGGCCGGTCGCCTAGTTGAGATGGCCTATGTTCCGGGACGCCTGTTCTCGGTCAACGAAGCCACCGCCAAGCACGTGCCGGGCCTCTTCGCGCGCAACGAGCGACTGGTGTGCATCTTCGAGACCGAACACGGCCCGATGGCCATGGTGCTGGTGGGCGCGATGATCGTCGCGGCGATTAAGACCGTCTGGAGTGGTCAGGTCACGCCGCTTTCCGGTGATGTCGAGACGACCCGTTTCGATCAACTCATCGAGCTGGCGCATGGCGCCGAGATGGGCCGCTTCCAGCTCGGCTCCACCGTGGTGATGTGCTTCCCGGACAGCGTCGAGTTCGATGACGCCCTGACACCGGGCCAGAAGGTCAGCATGGGTCAGTCACTCGGCATGCGCCCGTCTGCGACAGCACCGGCCCCGACCGAGCCAGAAGAGCATGCGACAGAGACGGCGCAGGACACGCCGACCACAGACGAGAAATAAGGTCAGGCCTGGCGCAGCGCGAGCACGACACTCGTGCATAAAGCCCGCACATGAAACCCTGGCATAAAAAAAGGGAAGCCCCTGGCTTCCCTTTTTAACGACAGGAGACTGACCGCGCCCCTCGCCTTCTTGCCTTGCCCCGCGATGAACGTTGCCATCGGGGTGATCACTACCTTCAGTGCCCAAACAGATCAGAGTCCTCCATGACGGGCGTCGCGCTCTAACGACGCGATTGCCGGATGATGCCTCGAAGGCTCCGAGGGTTCGAGCCATCATCTGTCGCCTTCTTTCACCATGCCCGATAAAAGAAGACCCGCTGCGACCATTGCCCTGGTCCTGCCATCACCTTGTCTGCGGGCTTCGCAGGCAAGCGCCAACCCTCCACGCTGACTTCTCCAGTCTAGTCGACGCACGCTCGGCAAGCGTGTTGGTAATAAACGCTGGGATTCACGCAAATCAC
The DNA here is from genome assembly GCF_029846405.1 of Cobetia sp. 29-18-1. Taxonomy (NCBI): domain Bacteria; kingdom Pseudomonadati; phylum Pseudomonadota; class Gammaproteobacteria; order Oceanospirillales; family Halomonadaceae; genus Cobetia; species Cobetia sp. 29-18-1. The sequence goes on along the minus strand of NZ_JARWKS010000014.1, from coordinate 32,257 downwards.
ATCAAAAGCTGCCTCTCATGCCGGCTCTCAAGCACGTGATGCCGGGAAAGCGATGACCGCCGAGATATCGCGCTCCCCCAGCGCCAGCATGATCAGACGATCCAGCCCCAGCGCCACCCCGCTCCCCGCTGGCATTCCCGCCTGCAAGGCCGCCACCAGACGCTGGTCCGCCGCTACCTCAGGCAGGCCCTGGGCGACTCGCGCGGCATTGTCTTCGGCAAAGCGCGCCGCCTGCTCGCTGGCATCAGTCAGCTCGTCATAGCCGTTGGCCAGCTCGATGCCCGCCACGTAGGCCTCGAAGCGCGACGCCACCCAATCACCCTCACTGTCCTGATGCTTGCGCGCCAAGGCTGCCTGCGCGGCCGGGTACTCGGTGACCAGCTCCACGGTAGCTTTTCCCTGCGCTTCTATCCCCTGTGCCCCTCGCCCCTGCGCTCCTGCGCCCTGTGACCCTGAGCCAAGAGTCGGCTCGATCACCAGGCTCATCAGCGCATCCAGGCAGGTCTCATGCGACCAGTCGTCAGCCGCGACCTCACATTCTCGCGCACAGGCGGCTCGCAGCTCCTCGAGCGAGGCCGTGAAGGGGTCCAGCGCCAGCACACGGCGAAACAGCGCACGGTAAGGCGTGATGGCAGGCCCAATCTGGGCGTCTTGAGACTCACTGAGCAGCGACGGCTTACCGGTCAGCTGTGCCCCGAGCGCCATCACGCGCCGGATCAGCTCGCAGGTCTCCGTCATCAGCGCCTCAAGACACATGCCGGGGCGATACCACTCCAGCATGCAGAACTCGGGATTGTGGCGGCGGCTGACCTCGCCATCACGGAAGGCACGCGCGATCTGGAAGATCGGCCCGCTGCCGGCCGCCAGCAGACGCTTCATGTGAAATTCCGGCGATGTCTGCAGCCACAGCGGCACGCGCTCACGCTCGCCCGGCAACTGCGCGGTCAGTGACAATGACGCGAGACCGACATCCGTCGACCCGGCCTGCCCCAGCACCGGCGTTTCCACCTCCAGCACCTCACGCTCGGCGAAGAAGGTGCGCACCTCACTGATCAGACGCGCGCGCTGGACGAGCCGCTCGCGCGTGGCAGTGGGCGCCCAGTCCTCTGCCAGGGCGGCGCCGGGCGCGGCAGCGGCTGAGAGAGGTGAAGCAGCGGCGGAAGAATCGGCATCAGACATGGACAGGCTCGAGGAAGGGATCAGCGGGAGCGCTGGCCAACCGGGAGGGCTGATCGACACGATCGCCCTGCACGAATGACCAGCATGAGTGGCCAGCACAAACGATGATGCCCCGCACGAGGCGAGGCATCAGGGTGTTCACGACGTGAGCGAAAGGGCTCAGGCGCGAGACACGTACTCGGCGCTGCGGGTATCAACCTTGAGGACTTCGCCCTGGTTGATGAACAGCGGCACACGCACCACTGCACCGGAAGACAGGGTTGCCGGCTTGGAGCCACCGTTGGCGGTGTCGCCCTTGAGGCCCGGGTCCGTCTCGACGACTTCCAGCTCGATGAAGTTCGGCGCGGTGACGGCGATCGCGTTGTCGTTCCACAGCGTGATGGTGTAGACGACCTGCTCTTTCAGCCACTTGACCGTGTCGCCCAGCGCCTTGCCATCGACAGCGTACTGCTCGAAGGAGCCATCGGTACGCATGAAGTGCCACATCTCACCGTCGGTGTAGAGGTATTCCATGTCGACTTCCATGACATCGGCGGCTTCGATGCTCTCGCCGGACTTGAAAGTACGCTCCCATACACGACCGGTCTTCAGGTTGCGCAGCTTGACGCGGTTGAAGGCCTGACCCTTGCCCGGCTTGACCAGTTCGTTATCGACGATGGCACAGGGATCATTGTCCAGCATCACTTTCAGACCGGACTTGAATTCGTTGGTAGAATAGTTGGCCATCTTGCTCGCTCTCGACTCGTTAACGGGTCTTGCCCGCCATGAATTCCAGATTGCAGTCAATTGGCTGCAATCATGACTAGAAGTGATGCGCATGATAACCCGAACCCCTGCATCCTTGCATACCATCCCGCACACCAGCCACGAAAGTCGTGCCTCAGAGGCCTTCTCAACTGCCGCTGAAGCCCCGTCTGCCCCGAATGACTGGCGTGCACAGCTACGCGACGTGATCCGCTCTCCACAGGCTCTGCTGGAGCGCCTGGGGCTCGCGCGCGAGTGGCTGCCGGGCGCCCGCGACGGCCATGAGCTGTTCGCGATCCGCGTGCCCGAGGCCTATGCCAGCCGCATCCGCGCCAATGATCCCGACGACCCACTGCTGCGCCAGGTACTGCCGCTGGACGCCGAGACCGACGTGCTCGACGGCTACGTCACCGACCCGCTGGAAGAGGCCGAGCATACGCCGCTGCCGGGGCTGATCCACAAGTACACCAATCGGGTGCTGCTGATGGCCAGCGGCGGCTGCGCGATCAACTGCCGCTACTGCTTCCGCCGTCACTTCCCCTATGACGACCATCAGCCCAGCCGCGCGCAGTGGCAGGATATCCTCGACTACCTGCGCGCTGACGAGCGCATCCACGAGGTGATCCTGTCCGGCGGCGACCCGCTGGTCTCGCCCGACAAGCGCCTGGCGTGGCTGGTGGAGTCGCTGGGTGAGATTCCGCACCTCAAGCGCCTGCGCATCCACACGCGCCTGCCAGTGGTGATTCCGGACCGCGTCAATGACGAGCTGCTCGGCTGGCTGGGTGCCACGCGTCTGCAGAAGGTGCTGGTCATTCACACCAACCATGCCAACGAGCTGGACGACGCCGTCGCTGCCGCGATGACTCGCCTCAAGAGCGCCGGCGTCACCTTGCTCAATCAGGGCGTCATCCTGCGCGGCGTCAATGACAGCGTGGAAGTGCAGACAGCCCTCGCCGAGCGACTCTTCGAGTGCGGCGTACTGCCCTACTACCTGCATGCCTTCGACCCCGTACAGGGTGCCGCCCACTTCGCGGTCAGTGATGAAGAGGCCTGCAACCTGATGGAAGCGCTGCTTGAGCATCTGCCCGGCTTCCTGATGCCGCGCCTGGTACGTGAAGTGCCCGGCCGACGCTCCAAGACACCTCTTTCCAAGCCCCCTCTGTCCAAGCCCCCTCTGTCCAAGCCCACAGTGTCCAAGACACATCCGGGAGTCGACGCCGCCACCACTGGCCCTTCGGCGTCTTCCCCTGCGGGTGACGAGCGAGAGCCATCTTCGCTCAACCTGACGGGTATCATCGCCAGCGCGTGAATGGCGCACTGGCAGCGTGAGGCAACAACAGGCGGCGTGCTGCGCAAAATTTGCTACTATCGCTGGCCAATTTCATCATCGGCACACGCCCCGAGAGGCGTGGCCATGCTCAAGGAGCCCACCACATGCCTCATCTCGTCATTGATTATGCCGACAGTCTGGCCCCCAGCCTCGACATGGACGCGATCATGGATGACCTGCATGCCGCTGCCATGCAAAGTGGCCTGTTCAAGGAAACCGACATCAAGGTGCGCGCGGAAAGCTGGCGCCACTGGCGTCTGGCCGGCAATCAGGCACCGCTGGCGCACAAGCACGGCTTCGTCAACCTGCACTGCCACCAGCTGGAAGGCCGCAGCGATGACGACAAGTCGCGCCTGGCGGATATCCTGATGGAGGCCCTCAAGCCTCACTGCGAGGCGGCCCGCGAAGTCAGCGTGGAGATCGTCGAGATCACCCGCGCGACCTATCGCAAGCACAAGGCCTGAGCGCAAAAGTGACTCACCGCCCCTGAGGCCGTAGACGAAAACGCCCCGTGGCCGAAAGCCACGGGGCGTTTTTCCTTCTCATGATCAGCGATTCAGCCAACAGGCGAACTCAGGTGCCCGTCATGGCCATCGGGACGTGAAGCAGGTCATTGAGACGATGGGCGTGCTCGGCGGCCTCACGGCCCACCGACGTCAGATAGCCGCCATCCGGCAGCGTGGTCAACCCCTTGGCATGCAGACGCTCGGCGGCGGCCACCATGTCGGGACTGGCATCGTGGCGAATCTTCAAACCCTTGAGGGCGGCATCATGCGGAAAAAGGCACAGCAGGTGCAGTTCATCGTCATAGGGTGACGGCATGGGCAAACTCCTGACGGCGTGGCGAGTGGCGTTTCAGTATGGCGTCAACTGACGAGCGACGAGTCGTCGGCGCTTCCCCTCCAGTCTAGCCCTTACACCCGAAAGCGCATTGCTGCTTTGGGACTATTCTGCGACCTGATGACCAGACGACAACGCCCCCATCGCGGCGGCGATGGGGGCGTTGTCACTCACACACTGGCTTGTCACTCAGCGCAGGCGTTCAGCGGCTGAATCACGGATCAGTGCTCGAGATCCTGCTGGCGATAGCCCATCAGGTAGAGCACGGCATCCAGGCCCAGGGTCGAGATCGACTGGCGCGCCTGTTCACGCACCAGCGGCTTGGCGCGGAAGGCGATGCCCAGCCCCGCCTCGGCCAGCATCTTGAGGTCATTGGCACCGTCACCGACGGCGATGGTCTGCTCCATATGCAGGCCATGACGCTCGGCGATCTCGCGCAGCAGCAGCGCCTTGCGCTCGGCATCGACGATCGGCTCGCGCACTTCACCGGTGACCTTGCCATTGACGATCACCAGCTCATTGGCGTGGATCTCATCGAAACCCAGCAGCTGCTGAAGATGACGCGCGAAGTAGGTGAAGCCGCCGGACAGGATCGCGGTGCGATAGCCCAGCGCCTTGAGGTTGGCCATCAGGCGCTCGACCCCATCCATCAGCGGCAGATTGGCGGCGATATCGGCCAGCACCGACTCATCCAGGCCTTCCAGCTTGCTCATGCGTTCGCGGAAGCTTTCCTTGAAGTCCAGCTCGCCCCGCATGGCACGCTCGGTGACTTCCGAGACTTCCTCGCCGACACCGTGACGGCGCGCCAGCTCGTCGATCACCTCGGTCTGGATCAGCGTCGAATCCATGTCGAAGCAGATCAGGCGACGATGACGACGCCAGATATCGTCTTCCTGGATCGCGATATCGACACCGTGCAGCGCGCCCAGCGCCAGCGCCTTCTCGCGCAGGGCATTGATGTCGGTGTCACTCTCCGGCAGGCGCAGCCAGCACTCGACACAGGCGCCTTCGGCCGGTGACTCGCCATCCAGCGGCTCACGCCCCGACAGACGATGCATCAGCTCGACGGTGATGCCGAATTCGGCTGTCAGGCCACCGACCTCGGCCAGAATGCCGGCCGGCAGACACGGCGCCAGCAGCGTCAGAATCCAGCGCGGGCGCTCCGCCTGATGGCTCCAGCGCGCATATTCCTCAGCACCGACCTGCACGGCCTGCACATCCAGCCCCAGCTGTTCACCGGCGGCGGCCAGCGCGGCCTCCAGATCGGACTCCGCGCCGAGAGCCACCAGCGCTTCCAGCGACACCAGCCCGAAGGTCACGCTCTGATTGATGTCCAGCAGTCGTGCGCCGCTGCGCGCCAGCGCCTGACCAAGCCCTGCCAGCTGTCCTGGACGAGCCGTACCGGTGGCACGGATCAAGATACGTTGTGTCATTGGAAAATCATTCCTGAGCAATGAATCATCAAGGTGTCGCCCACGGGGCATGTCGGCGTCAACGCCGACGCACCTCAGCTAACAAGCCAGGCCATCCGGCCCGGATTCAACTATCGACGGCCAGACGGTCGACCTTCTGGAAGCCCTTGGGCAGCTTGCTGCCGCGGCGGCCACGCTCGCCACGATAATAATCGAGATCCGCCCCCTTGAGCAGGGTCTTGCGCTTGCCGGCATGCACCACCAGGGTCGCGCCGGCGGGCAAGACCACCAGCGAGCGCACGAACTCCTCGCGGTTGGCGGCGCGTTCGCCCGGAATCGACAGCATCTTGTTACCCTTGCCCTTGGACATCTCGGGCAGCTCGGAGAGCGGGAAGACCAGCAGACGCCCTTCGTTGGACACCACCGCCACTTCCAAGGCCGCGGGCGCGCCATCGGCAGCCTCCGGCACTGTCGGCACCTCGACCGGTGGCAGCACCGCACAGCCGCGCGGCAAGGTCAGCGCTGCCTTGCCGGACTTGTTCTTGCCGGTGAGCTGCTCGAGCGTGGTCACGAAGCCATAGCCGCCATCGGAGGCCAGCAGATAGCGCGCGGAAGGCGCATCGAGCAGCAGTCCGACCATCGCCGCCCCCGCCGCCGGGTTCATGCGCCCGGTGATCGGTTCGCCCTGCCCGCGTGCACTGGGCAGATTGTGCGCGGCCAGGGTGTAGGCACGCCCGGTGTCATCCAACAGCACCAGCGGCTGATTGGTCTTGCCGCGCGCCGCCAGATGGAAGCGGTCGCCGGCCTTGTAGGACAGGCCTTCGGGGTCGATATCATGCCCCTTGGCGGCACGGATCCAGCCCTTCTCGGACAGCGCGACGGTGATCGGGTCGGCGCCCATCAGCTCGACTTCCGACAGCGCCTTGGCTTCGCCGCGCTCGACCAGCGGCGAGCGACGTGCATCACCGAAGTCGGTGGCGGCCTGCTCAAGCTCACTGTCGATCAGGTCCGTCAGTGCCTCGTCATTGCCCAGCAGATGCTTGAGGTGCTTGCGCTCGCGCTTGAGCTCGTCCTGCTCGCCACGCAGCTTCATCTCTTCAAGACGCGCCAGGTGACGCAGACGCAGCTCGAGGATCGCCTCGGCCTGACGCTCGGAGAGCTGGAAGGTCTCGATCAGGCTGGCCTTGGGGTCTTCTTCCTCGCGGATGATGCGAATCACCTCGTCGAGATTCAGATAAGCCGTCAGCAGACCCTCGAGGATATGCAGGCGGTCCTCAACCTTGGCCAGACGATGCTCGAGGCGACGACGCACGGTGGCGCGACGATAGCGCAGCCACTCGGCGAGCATCTCGTGCAGCGCCATCACCCGCGGGCGCCCCTTGAGGTCGATGACGTTCATGTTGACGCGTGCGTTCTTCTCGAGGTCCGTGGTGGCGAACAGGTGCGCCATCAGGCCTTCGATATCGACACGATTGGAGCGCGGCTGAATCAGCAGGCGCGTCGGGTTCTCGTGGTCGGACTCATCACGCAGGTCCGCGACCATCGGCAGCTTCTTGGCCTGCATCTGGGCGGCGATCTGCTCGATCACCTTGGCGCCGGAGACCTGATACGGCAGCGCCGTGATCACGATATCGCCCTCTTCCAGCACGTAGCGGGCGCGCATCTTCACGCTGCCACGACCGGTGCGGTAGAGCTTGGCGAGGTCGGTGCGCGGCGTGATGATCTCCGCCTCGGTGGGGAAGTCCGGTGCCGGCAGGTACTCCATCAACTGATCGCTGTCGGAGTCCGGATGACGCAGCAGATGGCGGGTGGCGGCCACGACTTCATGCACGTTGTGCGGCGGGATGTCGGTCGCCATGCCCACCGCGATACCGGTAGTGCCGTTGAGCAGCACATTGGGCAGACGCGCCGGCAGCACCTTGGGCTCGTTCATGGTGCCATCGAAGTTGGGCACCCAGTCGACGGTACCCTGGGAGAGCTCGGACAGCAGCACCTCGGAGTACTTCGACAGCCGCGATTCGGTGTAACGCATCGCCGCGAAGGACTTGGGGTCATCCTGGCTACCCCAGTTGCCCTGGCCATCCACCAGCGGGTAGCGATAGCTGAACGGCTGCGCCATCAGCACCATCGCCTCGTAACAGGCGCTGTCGCCGTGGGGGTGGAACTTGCCCAGCACGTCGCCGACGGTACGCGCCGACTTCTTGTACTTGGCGTTGGCCGTCAGGGACAGTTCGCGCATGGCGTAGACGATGCGGCGCTGTACCGGCTTCATGCCATCGCCGACATGCGGCAAGGCGCGGTCGAGAATCACGTACATCGAGTAGTCGAGGTACGCCTTTTCGGTGTAGTCGCGCAGGGCCAGACGTTCGACGTCACCCTCCGCGACCTGGATATCCATGCTCATGGGCGCTTGACCTTGATTACGAGCGTAAAACCGGGGAGCGCCTGACTGTGGCGCTCCCGAAAGAATGCTGTCGCGCAGATTGTCTGGCTTTCGAAGTTCAGCTGCGCTCGAAGCTCACGATGATCAGACCTCGATGTCGGCCATGTTGCCGTAGTCCTCGAGCCAGCTCTTGCGATCACTGGCGCGCTTCTTGGCCAGCAGCATGTCGAGCATCTCGTGGGTGCCGTCATCCGCACTGCGCGTCAGCTGCACCAGACGGCGGGTGTCCGGCGCCATGGTCGTTTCCCGCAGCTGCAGCGGATTCATCTCACCCAGACCCTTGAAGCGCTGCACATTGGGCGTGCCACGCTTGCTCTCGAGCTGCTTGAGGATGTGCGCCTTCTCGCTCTCGTCCAGGGCGTAATGCACTTCCTTGCCCAGGTCGATGCGGTACAGCGGCGGCATGGCGACGAAGACGCGCCCGGCATCCACCAGCGCCGGGAAGTGACGCACGAACAGCGCGCACAGCAGCGTGGCGATGTGCAGACCATCGGAGTCGGCATCCGCCAGGATGCAGACCTTGTGATAGCGCAGCTTGGTGAGGTCGTCCGAGCCCGGGTCCAGGCCGATGGCGACCGCAATGTCGTGGACTTCCTGGGAGGAGTAGATGTCATGCGACTCGACTTCCCAGGTATTGAGGATCTTGCCACGCAGCGGCAGGATCGCCTGAGTCTCGCGGTTGCGGCCCTGCTTGGCGCTGCCGCCGGCGGAGTCACCCTCGACCAGAAACAGCTCGCTGTCGGCAGGGTCGGAGCTTGAGCAGTCCGAGAGCTTGCCCGGCAGCGCAGGCCCGGAGGTGACCTTCTTGCGCGCGACCTTCTTGGCGCTCTTCAGACGGCGTTGGGCCGCCGAGATCACCAGCTCCGCCAGCGCTTCGGCCTGATCGACATGGTGGTTGAGCCACAGCGAGAAGGCGTCCTTGACCACGCCGGAGACGAAGGCGGCGACGCTGCGTGAGGACAGACGCTCCTTGGTCTGGCCGGCGAACTGCGGATCGAGCATCTTCACCGACAGCACGAAGGCTGCGCGCTCCCACAGGTCATCCGCGCTCAGCTTGACGCCACGCGGCAGCAGGCTGCGGTAGTCGCAGAATTCCTTGAGCGCCTCGAGCAGACCGGAGCGCAGGCCATTGACGTGGGTGCCGCCCAGCGGCGTGGGGATCAGGTTGACGTAGGGTTCCTGCACCAGCTCACCGCCTTCCGGCAGCCACTGGATCGCCCAGTCGACCCCGTGCTCCTCGTCCTCGAAATGGCCGACGAACGGCGATTCCGGCAGGCGCTCGTAGCCATCGGTGGCGCCGAGCAGGTAATCGCGCAGGCCATCCTCGTAGTGCCAGGTCGTCTCGCTGCCATCGGTCTCGATGAGCACGACCTTGAGGCCCGGACACAGCACGGCCTTGGCACGCAGCAGGTGGCGCAGACGCGGCATCGCCAGGCGCGGGCTGTCGAAGTAGCTCTCGTCCGGCCAGAAGCGCACCAGGGTGCCGGTATTGCGCTTGCCGACGGTGCCGATCTGGGTCAGCTCCTCGGCCTTCTCGCCATTCTCGAAGGCGATGCGCTGACGCAGGCCATCGCGGCACACTTCCACTTCCAGACGCGTCGACAGCGCATTGACCACCGAGACGCCCACGCCGTGCAGGCCGCCGGAGAAGCGATAGCTGTCCTGGGAGAACTTGCCCCCCGCGTGCAGCTTGGTGAGGATCAGCTCGATGCCGGTCACGCCATGCTCGGGGTGGATGTCGGTGGGCATGCCACGACCGTCATCGCCGACCTCGATACCGCCATTCTCGAGCAGGCGCACGCGGATTTCCTTCGCGTGCCCCGCCAGCGCCTCATCGACGGAGTTGTCGATGACTTCCTGCGCCAGATGGTTGGGCCGAGAAGTGTCGGTATACATGCCGGGCCGCTTGCGGACCGGTTCGAGGCCGGAGAGGACCTCAATGGAACTGGCGCTGTACTGACTCATCGCAGCCTTGTGTCCTTGGTGTTGACGTCCGCCATCCGACTCGCCATTTCACGTGCGCGAGACGGACAACGGATTCCTGAAAAATGAGAGACCGGCGCCTGGCGTTCAGCATCAAACGCCCTGCCAAGTCGTGCCAATCCATGTCGTGCCAAGAGGTGCCGTGCCCAGCCAGGTCGTGGTGTCTCGTAGCAGAAAGCACCACGCACATGACCTGCTAGTCCGGCGCGACATGCATCGCCGCTGCGGTGGCGGGGGCCAGCCGGTGCCCGCCATGCGCCATGATCGCCGGCAGATATTCCGCCAGCTGCGCAAAGCCGTGATCGCCACCCGGTGTGATGATCAAGCGACTTCCCTGATAGAGCCCTGCGGCATCATTGACATCCAATGTCTCATCGGCCGTCGCCAACAGCACCAGGGTGCGCTGCGCCGTGACCGGTTCCGCTTCCAATGCGAGCAGCCCGGGCCCGAAATCCTCGGTGACGGTGAACGTCACGCCGGTATAGGGGTTGGCATGCACCGAACCGAGCCATTCGCTGACCAGTCGCGCGGGACGCACGGCCGGATTGATCAGCACGCTGCGCGGCCCTTGACGCCAGACGCTCTGAGAAGGGCCTGCCGGCCCCTCGAGGCGTGCGGCCTCACGCGCGACCAGCCAGGTGGCCAGAAAGCCGCCCATGGAACTGCCGATCACCATGATGGCGTCATCACAGGCGGGGTCTGCGGGGTCCAGCGCCAGACGCTCACACAACGTGAGATAGGCCGCGTTGACCGCCGCCTGACCCGCGCCGGGCTCCGGGGGGATGTCCGGCATCACGCACGGCAGGCCGAACTGCTCTGCCGCGCGCTGCATCAAGCGTGCCTTGGGCGAACAACTGGCCGAATTGAAGCCGTGCAGATACAGCAGACCCTTGACGGGCGCGGTGGCGTGCATCGCTGCCGTATCTGACGGAAAGGGGGAATTGGCCATCAGCACTCCCGACAACACGCCAGACCGCGAAACCTCCCCTCCCACGCCCCAAGATGGCTGGGCATCTCTCAAGCGTTGATACGCTGGAAGCAGGGTTTTCGACGGTCCGCGTCGTGCTGTCTAGTGTAAACGATTGATTCGCTTATAGGATAGCGAGAATACTGTATAAATCAACAGAGAGCGACGACTGACGTCGCCGCTCGTCTTGCATGGCATATCAGCATGCCCTCACTCACTCACACACTCACTCTCACTCACATCCGCCGTGGGCTCAGCGCGGGTCCTGATCCTGGGCTGCCCACACCGCTTCGATCAGCGCACGGCTGGAGGCATCCAGTGTGTCGAAGCCTTCGCCGGTGGTCATGGTCGCTTCGGTGGCGGTGGCGATCTGCTTGCCCAGCTCCACGCCCCACTGATCGAACGGGTTGATATCCCAGATGGTGGCCTGAACGAAGACCTTCTGCTCGTAGAGCGCAATCAACGCACCCAGCGTTTCCGGTGTGAGCGTCTCCAGCAGCAGCGTGGTCGACGGCTGATTGCCACGGTAGCGCTTGTGGTTCGGCTGCGCCTCATCACCGGGGATGGCGTCATCACCCAGCATCAGCACACGTGACTGGGCGAAGCAGTTGGCCAGCGTCAGGCGGTGCTGTGCCTTGAGGTGGGCGCGTGTCTCGGCGTCCTCGACATGGTCATAACGGCACATCGGCGCGATGAAGTCACACTCGACCGCCTGGGTGCCCTGGTGCAGCAGCTGATAGAAGGCGTGCTGGGCGTTCGGCCCCAGCTGGCCCCACAGCACCGGACAGGTCGAGTAGTCGATCATCTCGCCATCGTTGGTCACCGACTTGCCATTGGATTCCATCTCCAGCTGCTCGAGGTAGCTTGCGAAGTACTCCAGGCGACCGTCGTAGGGCAGGATGGAGTGGGCGCGGATGTCGAGGAAGTTGTTGTTCCAGATCCCGGCCAGCGCCAGCAGCACCGGCAGGTTGTCTTCCAGCGGCGCGGTGCGGAAGTGCTCATCCAGCTCATGCGCCCCGGCCAGCAGGCGACGGAAGTTGTCCATGCCGACATTGAGCGCGATGGGCAGACCGATGGTGCCCCACAGCGAATAGCGACCGCCGACCCAATCCCAGAACAGCAGCTGATGTTCCGGTGCGATGCCCCACTCGGTCATCTTCTCCGGCTTGGCGGAAGCGCCGATGAAGTGCTGGCGGTTGATCAGCGCCTCGAGGCGCCCTTCCGGGTCGAGGCGTGATTTGAGCCAGTCGCGCGCGGTGCGGGCATTGGACAGCGTGTCGATGGTCGAGAATGACTTGGAGGACAGGATGAACAGCGTGGTTTCCGGGCTGAAGGATTCCAGATAATCCGCCAGCTGGGAGCCATCCATGGTCGAGGCGAAGTGCACGCCGATCTCGTGGATGTCCTTGGGACGGCAATCGCTCAGGGCGCTGGAGACCATCAGCGGGCCCAGGTCCGAGCCACCGACACCGAGGTTGACCACATCGGTGATCGGCTTGCCGGTGGCGCCGCGCCACTGGCCGCTGTGGAAGGTGTCGACCATCTCGGCCAGGTGCTCGAGGCTCTCGTGGATGGCCGGCACGATATCCTCGCCGTCCACCTCGAGGCTGGCGGAGCGCGGCAGACGCAGCGCGGCGTGCAGCGCCGGACGGTCTTCGGAGCGATTGACATGCTCACCGGCCAGCAGGCGCTTGATGCCCTGCTCGACGCCGGTTTCGCGCGCCAGATCCAGCAGCAGCTCCAGGGTCTCGCCCTTGAGGCGCTGCTTGGAGAGATCCAGACGCAGCCCCGCGGCAGAGCGTGTGAAGGTCGCCACTCGGTCACGCCCTTGCGCCGCATCCTCGGCGAACAGGTCCTTCAGATGCACATCGGCCATCTGCTCTTGATGATGGCGCGCGAGAGCCTGCCAGGCCTGGGTATTACGACGCGCAGAACGTGCCGCTGATTGAGTGGACATGGCCACCTCTCTCCTTGAAGTGTAATGACCGGCCCTGCATGGCCCGGCCTGAAATCGATTGATGGAGGCATCACCCGCCAGCCGTGACGGGTGCGTCACGGGCGCCGAATGCGTAGAATGGCGGGCCCGACGGGGCGCTCTGCCCGGCCGGTCCTCGGCCACAGGCATGTCGCCCTGGCCCACTGCCCGATGAAGCCTTGATCCATGAGTGATGCATCTTACCGTGACGCGATATTTACGACACCCCTTGACCGTGTCGCCAGCTTCTCCTTCGACGAGCAGGTCGTCAGCTGCTTTCCGGACATGCTGCGCCGCTCGGTGCCGGGTTACGGTCAGATCATCGCCATGCTGGGCCTGATGGCCCGCGCTCACCTGCGCCCCGGTGCGCGGGTCTATGATCTGGGCTGCTCACTGGGCGCTGCCAGCATGGCGCTGGCCCGCGAGATGGCCGCCGAGGATATCGAGATCGAAGCCGTCGATCTGTCCAGACCGATGGTCGAGCGCGCCAGCCGCGAACTCGCCGAGGCCTTCCCCGACCATCGCATCAACGTCACCGAAGCCGACATTCGCACCCTCGACTATCAGCCGGCCGGCATGATCGTGGTCAATCTGACGCTGCAGTTCCTGCCGCCGGAAGACCGCGACGCCGTGATCGACAAGCTGTTCGCGGCGCTGGAACCCGGCGGCGTGCTGATCCTCTCCGAGAAGATCATCAGCGATGATCCGGTCGAGAATGCCTGGCTGATCGAACGGTATCATGACTTCAAGCGCGCCAACGGCTACTCCGATCTGGAAATCTCCCAGAAACGTGAGGCCCTCGAGGACGTGATGAAGCCCGACAGCCTGAACACGCATCACGAGCGCCTGGCGCGCGCCGGCTTCCAGCGCAGCCACACCTGGCTGCAATACCTGAATTTCGCATCGATGGTCGCCTTCAAAGCCGCCGAATGACCGCTACGCCTGCACGGACCCGACCCAGCGCATGAGCATTTCCCCGTATGACCGCGACCTTTACCGCGCCTTCACCGAGCTTGCCTGTGAGCCAGGCGCCGTCGGCGACGGCTTCGCCCGCTGGCTGGGCGCCCTGCCCGAGCAACTGGCCAATGGCCTGGACCGCAAGCGTCACGCCGACCTCAAGGCCTGGCATGGCGCGCTGGAAAAGCTGCCCGCCCTGCCCGACGCGCGCGATGTGCAGCTGGATGCCGACCGGGTCGGTGCACGCTTTCCGACTGGCCTGACTAGCGGCCAGCTGCGCCAGAGCGAGAACCTGCTGCGTGCGATGATGCCGTGGCGCAAGGGCCCCTATCAGCTCGACGAGATCCATATCGACACCGAATGGCGCTCCGACTGGAAGTGGCAGCGTCTCGCGCCGCACCTGTCGGATCTCACCCATCGCCGCGTGCTGGATGTCGGCGGCGGCAATGGCTACCACGGCTGGCGCATGGTCGGTGCAGGCGCGGCCTTCACGCTGGTGATCGACCCTTCGCCGCGCTTCTACTGCCAGTTCCATGCCGTGCGCCACTTCATCGGCGCGGACCACCCCCAGGGCCGCAACCTGCACTTCCTGCCGGTGGGCATCGAGGATGTGCCAGCGAAGATGGGCGCCTTCGATACCGTATTCTCGATGGGCGTGCTCTATCATCGCCCCTCGCCGATGGACCACCTCTTCCAGCTGCGTGACACCCTGCGTCCCGGCGGCGAACTGGTGCTGGAAACCCTGGTGGTGGAAGGTGACGTGACGACGGTACTGATGCCTGGCGAGCGCTACGCCGCGATGCCCAACGTCTACTTCCTGCCCTCCTCGCAGGCGCTGGCCCACTGGTGCGAGCGCGCCGGCTTCAAGGACGTGCGCATCGTCGATGAAGCCGTGACCACCCTGGACGAGCAGCGTGCCACCGACTGGATGACCTACCACTCGCTGAGCGACTTCCTCGATCCCGCTGACCCGAGCCTGACCCGCGAAGGCCACCCGGCGCCGCGGCGTGCGGTACTGATCGCCACTCGCGCCTGAACTGGCGTCTGAGCGGGCGCCTGAACGCGCGTTCGAGACACGAACTTCTCGTCGCGCCAGGGCCGGTGGCGGCAGAGATACAAGAACGGCGATGCTCCATGAGCATCGCCGTTCTTGTATTCTCATATCAGACACTTCATCTCGCCCCAGACACTGCCTCGCGCCTCAGACAATTCCCAGACGCTGCGCCTGCCGGTACAGGTTGCCGCGATCGACCTTGAGCCTGCGCGCCGCCTCCGCCCAGTTGCGATCACTCGCCTGCCAGACCCGCGAGATGTGCTCACGCTGAAACGCCTCGGTGGCATCGCGCAGTCCCAGCGTCTCATCGCCGTCCTGCCAGGCGGTGCGCTGTGCAGAGCTTGCTCCTCCTGTCTGACTCGCTTCCGCCGCCTGACTCGCTCTTCCCGCCTGACCCACCAGCCCCACCTGCGCGCCCTGAACCTCCTGCGCCACGCCGGTGGCCCGTTCAAGTGACACCTCGGTATTGACCTCCAGCCCCAGCAGTTCCAGCGTTATAACCACCAGCTGGCGCCCATCGGCGCGCAGGCGAGTCGAGTGGGCACCATGCGCGAGCCGGGCATGCAGGGCCGCGCGGCTCAGGCAGTGCTCCAGCTCACGCACGTTGCCGGGCCAGGGGTACTCGCACAGCAGGCGCTCCGCCGCTGGCGTCAGGCGCAGATTGCCCAGCCCGAGGCGCGTACGGTTGTGCTCAAGAAAGGTGCCGGCCAACGCCAGCAGGTCCGCACGTCCGCGCTCACGCAGCGGCGGCACCCTGAGCGGATAGACGCTCAGGCGGTGATAGAGGTCTTCACGGAAATGCCCGGCGGCGACCTCCGCCTCGAGATCACGATTGGTGGCCGCGATGACGCGCACATCGACTTTGACCACGCGATCGCTGCCCAGCGGCTGCAGCTCGCCTTCCTGCAACACCCGCAGCAGTTTGGGCTGCAGCGCCAGCGGCAGCTCGCCGATCTCATCCAGCAGCAGGGTGCCGCCATCCGCCATCACGAAGTGGCCACGGTGATCATGGGTCGCGCCCGAGAAGGCGCCACGCCGATGCCCGAACAGAGCACTCTCGACCAGGTCCGGCGACAAGGCGGCGCAGTTGATGCGTACCAGCGGCCGCGCAGCCCGCCGAGAGGCGTCATGCAGACGCTGGACCACGCCCTCCTTGCCCACGCCGGTCTCGCCCTGCACCAGCACCGTCATCTCGGTATCGGCGACCGCCTCCAGCTGCGCCTCGAGCCTGGCCATCGCCGGGCCACGCTGCGGACAGGCCATGGCGCTCTGTGACGCCATGCCTGTCGGCGACACCACCATCGGTGCCGAAAGCCCTGACCTGCCGACCGTGGCTCCCGCGGCCCACTCCTGTCGCAGTGACAGCGACAGACAGTGTGCGGGGAGTGACAACCAGGACTGCAACTCCTGAAGCGGAAGTGCCAGCTCGTCCGTACTCGCAAAGGCGCACAGCGATTCCAGCGGGGCCAGCACCCCCGGCGTCAGCGCATCGAAGGTCATCACCCCCAGCAGGGTATCGCCCTCGCGCAGCGCGATACCGGCGCAGTCATGCACCAGCAGATCCGGCCCATGCACGTCCCCCAGCAGGCCATCGAAGGGGTCCGGCAGGTCGCTGTCCAACGCGAAACGATGTACCCCCGTGTGCTCGGCGATCGCCTTGAGCCGCGGGTGCTCCGCCAGCGCGAAGCGTCGCCCGCGCACCTCGGCAGGCAGGCCGTAGGTGGCCAGTGGCAACAGCTCGTCACGCTCAGGCAGGTAGCGCATCAGGGTCGCCGCCTCACCGGGCAGCTGCTGCATGATCGCGGCCAGCAGACGCGTCCATGGCAGCGCGCGCCGCTCGCCGCCCTCCTCGCGGGACAACCAGGCGGCGAGCCAGGCATTCACGGCCGCGACCGGCGTATCGTTCAGGGGCAAGTGGGCATCGGGCATGCGGTCATCCTTGCGGGTATCGGGAGTGAGAGGGCTGAAGATTGATGTCATCATGACACGCTTGATGTCACTAGAACACGCCACATGACCATGTCATTTTGACATCACAGGCCTGCAGGGCGCATGACGACTGGCCTCGAGAGTTGGCACGCCCCTTGCCATAGAGGGAGGGACATCAATCAGAGGTATCGTCATGCTGACCAACGCCCAGGAAGACCTGATCGCCGCCACCGCTCCCGTCGTCGCCGAGCATCTCAATGCCATCACGGCGCGCTTCTATCCGCTGATGTTCGAGCGCTATCCCGAGGTGAAGCCGCTGTTCAACCAGACCCACCAGGCCAGCGGCGGCCAGGCCCGTGCGCTGGCCGGCGCCGTACTCGCCTATGTCGGCGCCCGCCACTCGCGTGAGGCGGTGGACCGCCTGCTGGCGCCCGTGGTCAGCAAGCATGTCTCGCTCAATATCCTGCCGGAACACTACCCCATCGTCGGCGAATGCCTGATGGCCGCCATCGGTGAGGTGCTGGGGGACGCCGTCACGCCGGAGATCGCCGATGCCTGGGGCGCCCTCTACGGGGAACTGGCCGCTGTGCTGATCGCCGCCGAGCAGGGCCGCTACGACAGCTTCGCCGCTACCCGCGGCGGCTGGCAGGGGCTGCGCCGCTTCCGCATCGTGCGCACGCAGGACGAGAGCCGCGAGATTCGCTCGCTGTACCTGGCGCCGGTGGAAGGCCCGATGTTCTCCTTCCTGCCGGGCCAGTACATCGGCATGCGCCTGACGACACCGCAGGGCGTGATCCACCGCCATTACAGCCTGTCCCACGCGCCGGACGAGCGCTTCTGCCGCATCTCGGTCAAGCGTGAGGCCCACGGCCAGTCCAGCCAGTACCTGCATGCGCTGAAGGCAGGTGACGAGATCGAACTGCTGCCGCCGGCCGGCGAGCTGACCTTCGAGCATGCTGCCCCGCAGAGCGCCGATGCCCCGGTGCTGTTGCTGTCGGCCGGTGTCGGCCAGACACCGATGCTGCCGCTGCTGACGGCGGCGCTGGCGGCGGGCCGCCAGGTGATCTACCTGCATGCGGCGCGCAATCCCGAGGTGCATGCCTTCGACGCCACCCTCAAGGCACTGGTCGCGCAGTATCCAAGGCAGCTGCATTATCAGGTCTGCTACGAACAGGCCGAGACGCTGCCAGCCCATGCGCAATTGGGCATCATCGAGCGCGACTGGCTGGCGCAGCAGATCGCCGCGACCGGTGCCAGCGCCGAGTCGCTGCAGGCCTTCGTGATCGGCCCGCATGGCTTCATGCAAAGCATGATCCAGCACCTCAGCCGTATCGGCGTACCGCTCGCCCAGTGTCATCACGAGCATTTCGGTCCCTCCGCCCCACTCGCCATCGACACTGCTGTCGCCTGATGCGCCAGGCGTGAGCCGCGCCATGCAAAAAGCCCCCATCGCCTTGCGGCCATGGGGGCTTTTGCGTTCTCCGGCTTCATTCCAGCAGGCCGTGTTGTTATTGCGTGTCCAGCGTTGTTGTTGGTATCTCGCTGACTTCCATTCTGCTGTCGCTACAGGATGGAATCAGTTGGTGCGGCCGAGCAGCTCGCGCACGTCGCGGGCTTCCCAGTGCGGGAAGTGCTTGCGCACCAGCGCGTTGAGGTCGGCTTCAAACGCGGCCCAATCGGTCTGCTGGGTGGTGGCCTGGGTGCCGGAGCGACCCACGCCGCGAATCATGCCCGCGCCGACGGTCACGTTGCTCAGACGATCGATGACGATGAAGCTGCCGGTCCCCGGGCTTGAGCGGTAGTCATCCACCGGCACCGCCTGGGTCAGCTCGAGCTGGACGCGGCCGATGGCGTTCAGCGCCAGACTGTCGCCCTCGTGATGCTCCAGCGTGTTGACGTCGTAGAGGTAGTCGATGGCGCTGACCTGGCCGGTCAGGTCACGGGTCGCCAGCTTGATATCGTACTGACGGCCCGGCTGCAGCGGCTTCTCGTGCATCCAGACGACATCCGCTTCCAGTGCATTGGAGAGCGGCAGTTCGGCATCCGCCGCCACCAGCCAGTCGCCACGCGAGATATCGATCTCATCGTCGAGCGTCAGAGTGATGGCCTGCCCCGGATAGGCGATCTCGAGATCACCATCGAAGGTGACGATGCGCTCGATGGTCGAGGTCTTGCCGGACGGCAGCACCTTGACGCTGTCACCCGGACGCACGACACCGGCCGCCAAAGTGCCGCAGTAACCGCGGAAATCGAGGTTGGGACGATTGACGTACTGCACCGGGAAGCGCAGATCGCTGAGGTTCTGGTCGTGGGTCAGCTCGACGGTTTCCAGCACTTCAAGCAGTGACGGGCCCGCTTCGCCATCGACGGTGTACCAGTCCAGTGCCGGGCTGCGATTGACGACGTTGTCGCCCTTGAGCGCGGACATCGGCACGAAGCGGATGTCCGGCGCATTCAGCTTGTTGGCGAATTCCTGATACTCGGCGACGATCTCGTTGAAGCGCGTCTCGGAGTAATCGACCAGGTCCATCTTGTTGACCGCGATCACCAGGTGCTGGATGCCCAGCAGGTCGGCGATGAAGCTGTGGCGACGGGTCTGGGTCTGCACGCCGTAGCGCGCGTCGATCAGGATGATCGCCAGGCTCGCGGACGAGGCGCCAGTGGCCATGTTGCGGGTGTACTGCTCGTGCCCCGGCGTGTCGGCGATGATGAACTTGCGCTTGTCGGTCGAGAAGAAGCGATAGGCGACATCGATGGTGATGCCCTGCTCACGCTCGGACTGCAGGCCATCGACCAGCAGGGCCAGATCGACCTCGTCACCGGTGGTGCCGCTGGTCTTGGAGGCCTGGGTGATGGAGGCCAGTTGATCTTCATAGATCAGCTTGGAATCGAACAGCAGACGACCGATCAGGGTCGACTTGCCATCATCGACGCTACCGCAGGTGATGAAGCGCAGCAGGTCCTTGCGCTCGTGTTCTTGCAGGTAAGCTTCGATATCCGCGGAAATCTTGTCTGACGCGTGGGACACACTCTTCTCCTTGCCGCTGTCATGGGCCTGATGAGGTGGCGAGCCAGTGTCGCGAACCAGTGTCTCGTGAGGCTGCGAGCCGTCTCATCAGGCGAATTGTTCGTTCGGGTCATCAAGCGCCGCGTGGCGGCGCCTGCAGGCAATGTGCTGGGGCGACCTTAGAAGTAACCTTCGCGCTTCTTCTTCTCCATCGAGCCTGCCTGGTCGTGATCGATGGCACGACCGGAGCGCTCACTGGTACGCGTCAGCAGCATTTCCTGGATGATTTCCGGCAGGGTCGCGGCGGTGGATTCCACGGCGCCGGTCAGCGGGTAGCAACCCAGGGTACGGAAGCGCACGGACTTCATTTCCGGCACTTCGCCTTCCTTGAGCGGCAGACGGTCGTCGTCGACCATGATGTCGAGGCCGTCACGCTTCACCACCGGACGCACGGCGGAGTAGTAAAGCGGCACGATCTTGATGGACTCGAGATAGATGTACTGCCAGATGTCCAGCTCGGTCCAGTTGGAGAGCGGGAAGACGCGGATGGACTCACCCTTGTTGATCTTGGAGTTGTAGATGTTCCACAGCTCCGGACGCTGATTCTTGGGGTCCCAACGGTGGTACTGATCACGGAAGGAGTAGACACGCTCCTTGGCCCGCGAGGCTTCCTCATCACGACGTGCGCCACCGAAGGCGGCATCGAAGCCGTGCTTGTCGAGTGCCTGCTTGAGACCGGCGGTCTTCATGATGTCGGTGTACTTGGCACTGCCGTGATCGAACGGGTTGATGCCCGCCTCGACGCCTTCCTGGTTGATGTGCTCGATCAACTCCATGCCGACTTCCGCGGCCATCTCGTCGCGGAACTTGATCATTTCCTGGAATTTCCAGGTGGTGTTGACGTGCATCAGCGGGAACGGCGGCACGCCCGGCGCAAAGGCCTTGCGCGCCAGGTGCAGCATGACGGCGGAATCCTTGCCGATGGAGTACAGCATGACCGGATTGGCAAATTCCGCTGCCACTTCACGGATGATGTGAATGGATTCGGCCTCAAGCTGCTTGAGGTGGGTCTGACGTTCGGGGGTAAGCATCGCGTGCGGCAACCTCGTGAGCGTTGGGACACGCCCCGAGAGGCGGCCCGTGAAGTCAGTGGCGCGCTCTGTCAGCGACAGATGGATGCCCCGAGGGAGCACGCCGAATGGTTACACGGTACTCGCCCCGCCTTGATAACGTCAAAGAATCAGAAACTATCTTTTAAGACCAAAAAGGCATACCTGATACCTGTGGGCCTTGCACCGCACTGATGACACCGAGGGCATTCATGCTGACGCCCAGGGCATTATCGCTGACGCCCAGAACATTCATGCTGACGCCGAGGCAGCGCCAGTGCATGGGGCGAGCTTGCCCGCCCTTCCTTGCGAACCTGGCTAGAGCGTGACCCGCTCCACCCAGGTCTCGAGATGCTCGCCATCGAGATCCACCACGCGCAGGCCGGGGCGCGCCGCCTCATCCACGGCGAAATCATGGCTGAGCGGAGCGAACTGATCGGAGGTGGAGGGAACGCCATAGACGGCCACACTGCCTTGCCCACACGGCATGAGTTGCGTGAAGGCCTGATGGATATGCCCACACAGCACGGCCCGCACCTGCGGGTACGGGCGCAACGTTTCCCACAGCGCATCGCGGTCGGCAAGGCCCAGTGCATCCATCCAGTCCGAGCCGATCGGCAGCGGATGATGATGCATGGCCAGCAGGATCGGGCGCGGGTCCAGCTCGACGGAAAGCGCCAGTGACTGCGCAAGCTCGCTCAACTGCTCCTCGCCAAGCTCTCCCCCCGCCTGCCCGGTGACGCGCGAATCCAGACACAGCAGTCGCCAGTCGCCCAGATCCAGCTCGTGATGGAAGGGACGCAGCTCCTGCATGAATTCAGGGTGATCGTGGTTGCCCGCGAACCAGAACCAGGGGCAGCCCAGGCCATCGAACAGCTCTGCCGCCATGCGATAGGAGGCAGGGCTCTCATCCTGGCTGACATCACCGGTCACCAGCAGGATATCAGGCCGCAGGCGCGAGGCATGCGCCATCACCGCCTCCAGCTGACGCCAGGGGAAGCCCAGCCGTGAACGCGCATCAGGGTCGGCGCGCAGATGGCAATCACTTATCTGAATCAGTCGCATCGGTCTCTCGAGCAGCAGGGAAATGAACAGAACCGCGACGGCCGGGCCATCGCGGTTCTGTCAATCAAGACGGGAAATCCATCGGGTGTCAGCGCCTGTGCGCCATGCCAGCCTTGAGCGTCACGGCAACTCCGGCACATCCGCCTGCCCGAAGGCGCGGGCATGGGTCAGCCATTCGCCGAGAAAGCGATTGAGCTGAAGCTTTTCGTCCGGCTGGTGCATGCGCGGATTCGGGTAACGATTGCGCCCTGAGAAGTGACGCTGGCGCTGAAAGTCGGTGACCTCCGCCATGCGCACATCGTGGTACAGGTGCACACTCATGCGCGGCGAATCGATGATGTGGTCCAGCACGCCGGTCTGGGCGACCGTGACCATGGTGGTATAGGGCGCGCATTCGACCACCTCGAGCAGCAGCGTGCCGAAGTGGCCCTGATTGCCCGCCAGCGGGAAGGCGAAGCTGTCACCGGCCTCGGCCTTGCCGAGGATGCGCGTGAGGCGCAGATAATTGGACCCGCACTCGGCATGGAGTGCTTTTAGGTCAGCCACATAGGCTTTCTTGACCTGCATGGGCGATCTCCTTGCGAATCTCAGAACATTGCATGTTGTCTGTCAAAGCACGCCCGCTATCGTGCGAGGCAAGATGCGGGCAACGGACGATAAATCAAGCGCTGCGCCAGCGCTCAGGCTGTCGGCGATCAGCTCTCGGTTATCAACTCTCGGCTATCGACTCTCGAGTCCAGCTCTCGGGACTGAAGCTGAGACGAAAACCGAGACTGATACGGACACTGGCGCAGACAGTGATCATTGCTGGCTGCCGGTTTTCAGCAAGCCTCTAGAATAGCAGCTCTGACGCGCAGGTTGAGGAAGCCTGCGTGAGACACGGGGGATTGCCAAGCTTCGCCTTCACTGCCTCAGGCATGCATGACGCGCAACGAGGCACGTTCACGCAGCAGCCATTGCATGGCCATGATGGCCATCGCGTTGCCCAACCGCCCTTGTTCCAGCAGCGTGAGGGCCGCCTGGAAATCGAGCACATGCACACGGATGTCTTCATTCTCCTCGGCCAGACCATGCACGCCACCCAGCCCACTGCTGTCACACAGACCGATGAACAGCGTGACCTCCTCGGTACAGGCGCCGGGGCTCGGATAGTAGCGGTACAGTTCGATCAGGTCGGTCAGCTCACACCCCGCCTCCTCGATCGCCTCACGGCGCGCGACCTCATGGGCCTGTTCGTCCTTGTCCACCAGCCCTGCAATCGGCTCCAGACTCCAGGGCGTGCGTGCATCTTCCAGCATGCCGGCGCGAATCTGCTCGACGAAGACCACGCGGTCGTTGACCGGGTCATAAGGCAATACGCCTACCGCATCGTGACGGACATGCACCTCGCGATGGATCACATCGCTCCAGCCACCGTTGAAACGCTGGTGGCGGAATTCGCGCTGCTCGAGGCGAAAGAAGCCGTCCTGCAACACCCTGGCCTCGACCAGTTCGACATCATCATGTGCGAAGGCCTGTTGCCCTGCGACGTGCTCTTGTTGCTCGCTCATGCATCCTCCTTGGCTGAGCAGGCATTATCCTGTCCTGCCGCGAGACAGGCCAGCCCGTCACCTGCAAACTTGTTAGTTGCGCCGCGCCGAGTCAGCCATCAGCGCCATCTGAAGACACCTGGGCGACTTATCACCCGCAGAGCGATAAACGACACGGCCCGAGCGGGATCTCCGCTCGGGCCGTGGGGCTCAAGGACTCAGTCGTTCAGGGAATCGGGAATTCATTCGAGGCTGTTAGAACAGCGCCTGACGCCAGCGCTGCCGTTCACTTGCAGGGCTCACTGATGTCGCTCCAGCCAGTCTCCGCTTCTGACAGCCATGCAAGCGATACGGGTGCCAGAGACTCACTGCAGACGCTTGATCAGCGCGGCGATCTCTTTCTGCAATTCCTGATCGGCCAGCTCACGGTTGGGACGCGGCGGCCCGTCCTGAGCGAGGCGCGCATGCTTGAGCGCTTCCTCATCTCGGCCTTCTGAGGCCAGATAATCGGCGTAATAATAATTGGTATCCATGCCCGTCGGGTTGACCTCAAGCCCCTTGCGTAGCACTTCTCCCGCCTTCTCATCATCCCCGAAGCCCACCGGCCAGCCGGGCGCCTTGTCATAGAGCGCGCCAAGCGTCACATAGGCGGAGGCATTGTCGCCCTTGGGGTCGAGCGAGATCGCCTTCTCGAGCGTGGCCTTGGCTTCCTTGGCCAGATCCAGCGCTCCAAGGCCACCGCGCGCCTTGGCCCATGAGGCCAGAATGATGCCTTCCCATGTCAGCACATGGGCATTGCCCGGATACTGATCCGCCAGCGCCCGCACCTCCTTGCCCAGGGCCTCCATGCCCTTTTCCTGAGCATCACCGGAGACCTGATAATTGATCTGCGCCCAGCGCTTGGAGAGCGGGAAGACGTCATCATCGCCCGGGGCAGCATGGACTCCGGTCATGCCGGCCAGCGTGATGCCCAGCGCCATGCCCCCGGAGAGCAATACGCGACAGCAACGGGATATGACACGAAAAGACGGGTGTGAAGATGGCAGCATGGGCATGGACAGCTCCCTGATTTTCGTTATTGTTGGCAGATTCGGCATGGGTGACGTGCAAGTGTTCCGGCGAGCACACACTGACTGTAACGAACGTTTGAATCGGCCGCCAATCACCCTTGGTCGCAGGTCTCAACGCTAGCGAACATCACACACGACGCCTTGAGCCTTACCCACAGAACCAGCGGAGCAGACCATGCAAGGTCGCAACATGACACGCTGGCGCGACCCCAAGACGGACCCGCGCCAGGAAAAGAAGAGCAACGTGATTACCCCGCAAGGCCACGCGAAGATGAAGGGGCTGGCCGACCACCTGAGGCGCGTGAGGCGCCCGGAGCTTTCGCGCAAGACGGGCGAGGCCGCCGCCATGGGGGATCGCAGCGAGAATGCGGATTACACCTACAACAAGAAGGCGCTCAATCAGACCATCGCCAAGATCGCCTATCTGGAGAAACGCCTGGATGAGCTGACGGTGGTCGATCGCCTGCCCGCGGATCTGGAGCGCGTCTATTTCGCGGCCTTCGTGACGCTGGAGGACGAGCAGGGAGAGGAGATGGAGATCCGCATCGTCGGCCCTGATGAGACCGACAATCCGCGCCGCTGGATCAGCGTCGATGCGCCCCTTGCCCAGGCATTGCTGGGCAAGGGGCTGGATGACGAGGTGAGCGTAGCTGCGCCGGGTGGCGAGACGACCTACATCATCACGGCCATCCGCTATCAGTCGTCGGAGGCGTAAGCGGCGAGCTGGGCATCAGGCTGCAGAGGCTCAGGACGCAGGGAATCAGCGCGCCTTGCGTGCACGATAGACCTTGAACTGGCGCGTTTCCGCGAGCACTTCAAACTCGCCGAAGGCCGCCTGCAACAGATCGGGATACGGCAGGAAGGCATTGGCGACCAGCGTCAGGGTGCCGCCGGGCATCAGGTGATCCGGTGCCTGGCTGATCAGGCGCGCCGCCGGTCCGTAATCGATATCGCGCTCATGATGGAACGGCGGATTGGCCACGATGGCCTCGAACCGCTCCCCCTCGAACGCCGCGAACACATCACTCAGGCGTACGTCCGCCTCAAGCCCGTTGAGCGCCAGGCTGCGACGGGACGCCTCCACCGCGAAGGCACTGACGTCGCCTGCCATCACGCGCGCCCCGTGGCGCGCCAGCCAGCAGCTGATGATGCCGTCACCCGCCCCGATATCCAGCGCGCGTTTGTAGCCACGGGTCGGCAGGTTTTCCAGCAGCAGCGCAGTCCCCGGGTCCAGCTTGGCATTGCCATACAGTCCCGGATGACTGGTCAGTCGCATCTCCAGCGCCTCGAATTCGCCCCAGCCTTCTGTCCATTGCCCAGCCACTGCCAGTGGCGATTCACTGTTGGCGGCCTGTTCGGCCGTCAACTCACGCGTGGCAGATGACCATAACTGGCAACGGCGCGCGGTATCGTCCTTACGCGCCGTCATTCCCAGCGCCTTGAGGATGCGCTCAGCGCGCTTGATGCCACCGTTGACCTCGCCCACCACCTTGATCGGCGTACCGGCCGGCAACACCTGACACAGCGCCACCAGCCACCATTCGCCCAGCGCGTGCGCCTTGGGCCAGAACACGATGGCGCCCACGGCTTGCGCGATGGTGTCGTCAGCTCGCGCATCGGCGAAGGACACCGCATGGCTGACCCGGTGCCCGGCTTCCCGCGCGGCATTCACGATACCGGTGTCATGCCCCCAGACACGCCGCTGACGGTCCGATGACAGCCACCAGTCATCACGCGGCGCAGCGACCCACAGCCAATCACGGAAATCACTGTCCTGACGCTCGAGCAGCTGACAGGCGGGGGTTTGAGCAGACATGAAGACTCCAACAGGGTAGGAAGATACGGACAACGGCGAGAGCGCCGGATATCGAAACAATGCGGTTGTGCGGGGCCGCCTCAGGCCGGGCGCACCAGCTCATAGTGCAGATAGCGGCCCAGATAGACGAAGGGGGGCGTGCGCCAGTGCTGACACTCGAGCGCCAGCATTTTCTGCATATCAGCCTCGCTCAGCGGGTCGCGTGAGCGCAGATAGTCGTGGAAGACGCGCAGCCCGGTCAGCTCACGCACTTCAAGCCCCGCCTCCGCGGCCCACTGGCGTATCTCGCCATCACGCAGCGGTGAGATGGGCGTCAAGCGCTTGCCAGTGCCCCAGCCTGCCAGGCGCCCTTCCAGCACCTTGTCGAAATTGCCCTTGCTGACATTGGAAAACGCCAGCGCATCGCGATTGAAAACACTCAGCGACATGACGCCACCGGGCGCCAGCAACTTCGCGAGCAATGCAAACCCCTCATGGGGGTCGACCAGCCACTCCAGCACGGCGTGGCACACCACCACCGGCCACTGCTGGTCAGTCGCGGCGGCGAAGCCCTGCAGATCAAGCCCCTCCCAGAGCAGTCGCCCAGCGAACGGCTCATCATTCGACAGCGCGTCGGTTTGACCAGGCACTTGCGGATCTGACGCCGCCTGAGCCGTCTGGGATGGGTCAGCCGTCGAACCAGCGGACAGCCCCTGGCCTTGCGGCGCGGCAGTGCTCAGGAAGCGTTTCGCGCGCTCACGCATCTCGCCAGAGGGTTCGACCAGCGTGAGGTGGTGCCCACGCGTGAGCCACCAGTGAGCGGTCTGCCCGAGCCCCGCACCGATTTCCAGTACAGGGGAAGGCGGCAGGTGCGAGAAACTCTCATCCATCAGACGCTGGGTCAGCGCAAGACGAACACGGCCGCGCTCCGTGGTGTAGAAACCACGTTCGAACTTGTCGGCCAGACCGTCGAAATGACGATCAGCGGTGGCACGGCGAACGCGAGAGGCGCCAGCGCGGGACGAGGTTTTCGGCTCAGGCATGGAGAATATCTTGGCGAAGGAGAAAGAACTGACGAAGCGATGGTGCAGATAATGCCTCACTCACTCGCCAAAGGCACTTCTCGGTGCGGATGAACCGCCCACTGATGCCGCTGACGGCCCGCCGCCACGCATTTCCTCCGCCAAATGGATCGGCGTAGAATGGCGCCTGCATCGAGGGGCCAAGGAACGGCACATGGCGAGGAAAGAGGTCATGGGGCAGAGAAAGACCGACACTTGATCGACTTGAGCAGCCAAGGCTTCAACGTGACTGACTTGTGCACATCGACTCCACTTCCGACATAGACCTCAGCCATGAAACAACGCGTCCTGCTAATCGTCCGCAAGCTCAACATCGGCGGCATCCAACGCAATACCGTCAATCTCGCCAATGTCTTGCACCGCGAAGGGCATGAGGTCCATGTACTGGTACTGAAAGGCGAACTGGAACTCGTCCCGGATGCCGGCGTGCACCTTCATCAGGTCGACTTCGACAAGGCATTTCGCAAGACGGGCATCGGCCTGTTCTACGACCTGTTCACCCGCCTGCTGCTGGCTCCGTGGATCAAGGGCTCAGGATACGTCTGGCGAGGCTATTACGGCGGCCACTATCTGCGCCGTTTCATCGCGCGCCTGGAGAAGGAACACGGCCCGATCGATCGGGTCATCACGCGCGGCCAGGGCGCCTTCGAGACCTTCTGGTCGTGGCGGGACCCTCGCCTGTGGCAGGTGGCGGTGTCATGGCCCGGCGACCTGAAAGAGGGCTGGCGGCAACGTTTCCTGTTGAGCCGCCTGTATAGCGGCAAACAGGTCGTGTGCAACACCGACAATGTGCGCCAGCAACTGGAAAGCCTGCTGGACCATCACGGGATCAAGGCGGCGAGACTCGCGACCATCGGCAATGTCTGTGATCTGGATGCCATCGCCGCCATGGCAGAGGAAGAGGTGGAACTGCCCTCCCGCCCTTACGTGGTGCAGGTGTGTCGTCTCTCGGACGTCAAGCGTCAGGATGTGCTGATCAAGGCATACCTCGCCTCAGGCATCGAGGAAGACCTCGTCATCGTCGGCGATGGCCCCAAGCGGGAAGCCACCGAAGCACTGATCCGCGAGCTGGGCGTCGGCGACAGGGTCCACCTGATCGGTAGCCGCCTGAACCCCTACCCGTGGATGAAGCACGCCCGTCTGTTCGTGCTCAGTTCACGCAGTGAGGCCTTCGGCATCGTGCTGGTGGAGAGCATGTGCTGTGGCACGCCGTGCGTGGCACCGGATGTCCCCGGCGGCATTCGCAATGTCTTGATCCATGATCAGGCGCGCCTGATCTCCGAAGACTCCATCGAGGCGCTGGCAGCCAAGATTCGTGAAGGTCTCGCCAACCCGCCGGCACTCGACTCGGATCCGGAGCTGATCGAACGCTTCCGCGATACCCGCATCATGCAGGAGTTTCTGTCCCTGCCCACTGATGCCGTGACATCAGACTCCCGCTGACACCCAAAGCCCTGCGTTTATCGAGAGACTCTCTTGCAGGGCTTGTTCTTTCGCCTTCCTGCGACGCTGAACTGGCAGGACGATTGGCTGGCAAGACGATTGGCTGACAATACGATTGAGTGAAAAGACAATCGTCAGACACGACGATGCGATGTCCAGACCAAGAGCCAAGACATGGTTGATCGAGTAATCGGATAGGAAGATCAAGTGCGGCAGTTCTTACTCCGGGCCTGAAGCCAGGAGGGGCGCTGCTCACAGCAAGGAGCAAGCCACGCAGGGCACGGTACTGAGAAGTGATAAGGCGATGACGCAGAAGGCAGGACAGACGACGTCCAGAAGGTGGGATTGCTGGCGCCCCCTGCAGGAGTCGTATAGCCCCACCATTAAAGGCACGGATTACGATTTCCTCTTTCACCATACACGTCACCATACACGACGATTGATGCTGAGCTGGGCCTCCCCTTTAACCAAAACTGGCACATCGGTAAGTCATGCCTCTGCACATACTTTGATCCGCATGCAGCTTGGCCGCGTATCGCAACCAAACTGCAAGCAAATATCCGCCAGCTGCAGCGGAAACTCATTCCATCCTGGCGTAGATATCAAGATCGGTGGATAGAATTTCGCTCGATGGCACGAGCCTATAATGCTTCTCGCGTACGACCTTGATCTCGTCATCCTCAACGATCAACTCGAACATGGCAATGCGGCTGTCTTCCATAAACTGCACGGAGACGGCACGGCAGATCAAGTCTGGAAACTTTTCCACACAGCAACGCATATCCTGTTCGGTCTGGGTAGAACCATGTTTATCCTTGCCGCCCTTGGCCTGAACGGGAATGACATATTGCTGCCCGTTGCTATTCACACCTACATAGATCTCGTCGATCTCGATCTGGCCGAGCCCTTTTACGGTAGTGCGCAAATGGTTCTGAAGCGAGTAAGCAGCGATACCTAGAAAAATGTCGATCAACCGGTTGTAGCGAACCTTAGCTAACAACCCCTGCTCATCGCCCAGCGCGTTGACGCCTATGATTTCTGGGGTGGCGTCGGGAATTTTGACCGTCACGAGATCTTCGCGTGGGACAATCCGGCTAAGTTTCACTTGCTTGAAGCGATACCTGGCGACGCCAGCGCCTTCAATAATCCATTCCAAGCCCGGCGCCGCTGTGGATTTAATCGCATCAGGGAGCTCGTACCTATACCGAAACGAGTAGAAGATGTCGCCAACGTTACTCGGAAGCGTGATACCCAGGTCCGCGGCAACAGCCCCCGCTTCGACCCTCTCAAACTCGAACTCCGTTATACCTGCCACGTAGTGGTCGTCGAAGATACGCTGGATGATCGCAACATAGCGATTTGGCTTGCTTCCTTTCTTCTTACCCGACATCGGTTTGATCCCTTATCACCTTCTTTGGTGTGCCCTTGCGCGTTCTTTGAGCGATGGTGTCATGCGGTACATCGAAGTACGCGGCGGCATCACCCATATCCATGTAGAGGAATTCAGTTTCGTTGAGCTCGAGCTTCTTCCTAGGCTTCTTCGGAGTTTCCCCCAGTGCTTGCATAATTTGTCCGGCAACCGCTCGCCCGAGCAACGGGGGAACACTGTTGCCAATTTGACGAAAACCGTGCCATTTGGTCGAATGCAGGCGGAACCAGTCCGGGAACGAATGCAAGCGCGCCGCTTCACGCACGGTGATTACGCGAGCGATACTTGGGTGAATCGGACGAGGCGAAGTAAATGCGCCGCGAGCGCTATCCGTTCCGGCGCGCAGTGTATTGCAGAGCCCGTCTGGGGCAAGCTTCCGAAACCGGCTGACGGGCTCGGTCTTACCTGGTTCCGTGGAGGAGAAGCGGCTCTTCGAGAGATCGGTATGCTCCGTGCGCAAACTCGACGACAGCAGGGCAGGATCGTAAATACGCGGATAGCTGTAGTCATTCGGATCGCGCTCAAGTCCCCTAAGACGACGCCCATATATCGATGCTGTTGTCCATTCGGTACGCACTACATCCTTGGTTTTCAGATCCTCGAAGCTGTTGGCATCAGGCAGGTCGCCTATGGCATCCCAGACGGTGGTTCTTACCTCCAGCGGCTCCGGATAGGTTGGTGCCAACAAGCCTTTGCGTGCACCTAGCAAAAACAAGCGCTGGCGAGACTGAGGAACACCGTAATCCGAGGCATTCAATACCTCATAGGGCATGACGACATCGTAGCCTGCATCGTCCAGTGCTGAGATCATTTCATCTAGGAACTTACGGTGCTTCCCTAGAGTGAGCCCTTTAACGTTTTCGAAGACGCAGTATTTCGGCTTGAGCTCCTCGACCAAGCGGACGTAGTGCGAAGCCAGCAGGTTCCGGGGATCATCGAGCACTCTCTTGCCAATCATTGAAAACCCTTGGCAAGGAGCGCCACCGAAGACGACATCGATCTCTCGAGCCCCGATCTCGGCACGCTTTCGGATCTCATCGCCGGTCATATCAACGACACTGGCGCAGATCGCTTTCGAGTGGGGGAAGTTATACTCGTGGATTGCACAATGGATAGGGTCAATCTCAACGGCAGCGGCAACGTCGAAACCGGCTTGCTCGAAGCCAAGAGACATGCCCCCTGCACCGGCGAACAGGTCGATGCCGATAGGGCGTTTACTAGAATTCTTCATCGATCCGAGGGCTCACTCTTAATTCTGCGGCCATCGCGCTACGTGGCGATGCAGCCGATAGCCCGCGTTGGGGCATATTCGTTTCGTATAGGTCCGGAACTATACCAATCCCTTCACATCAATGCAGTCATAGTCACTCGCCAACAGATTAGCGTAGTGCTCCACCGACTCACATCATTCTACTCAAGCCACGAGCCTTGAGGCGCAAAGAGAATTCTGCGCGTGACCGCTGTCGTATGAAACACAGGACTTGGGCTCTGAGAACGAGTTTGTAGGCAGGTCACCAGCGAGAAAATTGTTCTCACACCTCGACCACCACCACCGGCAGGCTCGGCGCCACGCCAGTGATCTGGTCGCCCTCCACGTAGACCATGCCACCCACCTGGGCATCGCCCTGGCAGGTGCGCACCCCACCCCCTACCAGATCCACGCGAACGCGCGAGCCGCTGACGCTGATCACCTCGCCTACCTGGCGCGGCGTGGTCGGCAGCAACGCCAGCAGGCGGCGATATGGATTGGCCATGCTATCCCCCTCCTTTGTTTGAACTGATACCACACGACGCCATCACAGATGGAATCTCTGCAGCTCGATAGACTGGCGCACGCTCAGGGCACGCCCCTGCAGGGTTGCGCTGACGCTCACGCCCCGCGAGACACCACGCCAGCCATCGCACTCGATCATCA
>NZ_JARWKS010000013.1:0-120682 GCF_029846405.1 Cobetia sp. 29-18-1 | reverse complement strand
AGCACCAGTCTGAGCGCTTAAACCGCGCAGAACCGAATTGATCATCGCTTCCCTAATCTCGAATCAAGCTCTGCGATATCTTTGTTTACTTTATTCACAGCTCCAAAAATACCATCGAATTTTTCGTTACTAATAGCAACTGAAGCAAGCTTGCCTTTTACATATATCTCACGATAACCATCGAAGACATCGACATAATCAGCTCTAGGGAGCCTGCCTAGAGCTACAGAATCATTGTTAATAATAGCCAATTCAGCACTCAAATCTTCGGGCGTTATACCTTCGTTAGCCATTTTTTCCTTCATTAAATCACTATATGCACTTCTGATCTCACTCCGATAACTGGCAGTCTCAGATATGAGATTATTTAAAGTGTCATTACTTTTCTTTAAAGGCGAGCATACGTATTGAGCTTTGACTCGTGTATCAAAATTCATGCCTGATACTAAAACTTGATATTCATCAATTCGTGACACTTTATATTCACGAACTGACTCTAAGTTCGTTTGATATGCCCCTAGCCAAAATATAATTAGCGCAACGCCCATAGATAACAATGACGGCACAATATATTTGCCAAGATACTGGATACAGGGACGCGAAAAAAATTTGCATTTATTCATAGGAAATCCATTTCCAAAATTCATTTACCGGTAAAGAGTATGTCTCTACTCACTCCCGAAGAAGTCGCATGCCAGCTTAGCATGAGCTTGAGCTGGGTTTATGCGAACAAACATAAGATTGGATTTATTCGACTCGGAAAGTCAATTCGTTTTGAGCCTGACGCGGTGGCGGCATATGCTAGAGCCTGCCAGCGTGGCCCAGAGCATGAGGGCAACATATGGGAATCACAGTCAGATACCGTGCAGCGCGCGACAAATGGATCGTTACCGAAACGCACCAGGGTAAGCGACATCAATGCACGTTTGACGGGACTCGGGAAGGAGAGAGGCAAGCGCGGGAGTACGCCACCGCCCGCGAGGCAGCACTAAACGAAGCATCGTTTCAAGGCACCATCATGGGCCGCGAGCGGCGCCGCACATTCCTCGAAGGGCTCGAGCGATGGGTCGATGAGTACGACGTGGCCAGCCAGGCGAAGGCCATCAGGCCGGTGGCAGCGTATATGGGCGAGGATGTGCTGATCGGGCAGGAAACGGTCGATAAGGCGAGAGAGATGGCAAGCCATCTGAGGAAGGCGGGACGCGCGCAAAGCACCATCAACAACCACCTGCAGGTGGTAAAGCGGGTGCTCAATCTGGCGTATATCGAGTGGGGTTGGATCAGTCAGCCGCTAGGCGACAAGATCCGAAAGAAGACGCCAAAGAATGAGCGTCATGTCTATCTGAGCGCGGCCGAGCTGGCCCTGCTGATGGAAGCGATACCGGACTCGCGCGCGACTGATAAGAAGGTGATCGCCCTGGCAGCCTTGACGGGACTGCGCCAGGGCGAACTGCTCGCATTGGAGCCTTCAAACATCCACGGTGGTCGCATCCTGCTGCGACCAGATCAGACCAAATCGGGCAAAGCTCGAGTGGTGCCGGTGCCAGAGGATGCACGCCCATGGTTGCATGCGCTGCCCTTTGATACCACCTATGCGCGACTGAGGAAGACATGGGAAGACGCGCGCCAGACAATGGGCCGGCCTGACCTGCGCTTTCATGATCTGCGCCACAGCTATGCGAGCATGCTGGCGCAGGCTGGTGAAAGCATGACAACAGTGCGCGACCTGCTGGGGCACTCGAGCCTGATAGTCACCAGCCGTTACTCGCATATGTTTGAGAGCGGTATAGATGCGATTGGCGCGCGGTTGCCGCGGCTGAATGCGACCAGCTGCGACCAAACTGCGACCAAGCACTAAATGATGGTAGGCCAGAAACGCAAACAGCCGCCCGTAAGCGACTGTTTTTAAAGGTGGTGCCGGTGGTCGGACTCGAACCGACACGCCTATTAAGCGGCGGATTTTGAATCCGCTGCGTCTACCAATTCCGCCACACCGGCAACGGAGCGAAATTATACGGGACATTGCGCCAAGGTCAACGAGTTTTGGCGTCAGATCAGACACATGGAGCGCTTCCTCACACCCCACGCCGCAGTGGACTGAGGCGTGTCTCCCGCAAACGGGTCTTCGCGTGGACGATGG
This sequence comes from Cobetia sp. 29-18-1, assembly GCF_029846405.1. NCBI lineage: Bacteria > Pseudomonadati > Pseudomonadota > Gammaproteobacteria > Oceanospirillales > Halomonadaceae > Cobetia > Cobetia sp. 29-18-1. Next base: position 118,542 of record NZ_JARWKS010000013.1, on the reverse strand, counting down.
CATTGGGTATCATGAGCGACCTTTTTCGTCTGCCCGGACAGCCAAAGCCTCGAGAGTGTCGCACCTGACTGCCCCACCCGCAGAAAGGGAGTCATGCGCTCGCGACGAGAGCGCCAGTGTCTCAGGGCGGCATCTCCCCATTGTGCATGTACGCATGCCACGGAGCGCACCACGCGCCTCGTGTTATCAGAGTGTCAGGTTGGCCATGTCACGTATCGATTCCGGTGATGCCTCGGGCGTTGCCACACCTAACGACGCGCGCCCGATGCAGCGCAGCGATTACGATTTCAGCCTGCCGGATGAGCTGATTGCCCGCTACCCGTCAGAGCAGCGCAGCGATTGCCGGCTGCTGCATCTGGATGGCAAGAGCGGCGAGATCGTGCACCGCCGCTTCCCGGATCTGCTCGAGCAGCTGGAACCCGGCGATATCGTGGTGTTCAACGACACCCGCGTGATCCCCGCGCGCCTGCATGGTCAGAAAGCCTCCGGCGGCAAGATCGAGATGCTGCTGGAGCGTCCGCTGGACGCCCATCGTGGCCTGGCGCACATCCGCTCCAGCAAGTCGCCCAAGCCAGGTACCGAGCTGATCTTCGAAGGCGGCATCACGGCCGTGGTCGAAGGCCGTCAGGAGGCGCTGTTCGAGCTGCGCTTCCACGGCGAGACGCCGATGATCGAGCTGCTCAACCAGCACGGCCACATGCCGCTGCCGCCTTATATCACTCGGGATGACGAACTGTCGGATCGCGAGCGCTATCAGACGGTCTATGCCAAGCGCGATGGCGCCGTGGCCGCCCCGACGGCGGGCCTGCACTTCGATGAGCCGATCATGGCCGCCATGGCCGAGAAAGGCATCGAGACCGCCTTCGTCACCCTGCATGTCGGCGCCGGCACCTTCCAGCCGGTGCGCGTCGACAGCATTCTCGAGCACCACATGCATAGCGAGTGGATCGAGGTCGGTCAGGAAGCCTGCGACAAGATCGCCCGTGCCCGCGCCGCCGGTCGCCGCGTGGTCGCCGTCGGCACCACCAGCGTGCGCTGCCTCGAGAGCGCCGCCAAGGCCCACGCTGGTGAGCTGGCCCCCTACTCCGGCGATACCGACATCTTCATCTACCCGGGCTACGAATGGCAGGTGGTGGATCTGTTGATCACCAACTTCCATCTGCCGGAATCGACCCTGCTGATGCTGGTCTCGGCCTTCGCCGGCTACGAGCACACCATGGCGGCCTATCAGGCGGCGGTGGAAGAGCGCTACCAGTTCTTCAGCTATGGCGATGCCATGCTGCTGGAACGCGCCTGAATCCCCTCTTCTGACATGGCCCCGGCATTCGCCGAGGGCCGTGTCATGCGCAGTTAACGCGCCCCGCGCTATGCTGCGGCATAGTGGCATCGACACACCAGCTGCGGCCTGTTTCGCCGCCAAGCAAAGAGAGCACCATGCGTAAAGAATGCTTCATGAGCTTTGAAAAGCTCGCGACCGATGGCCGTGCACGTCGTGGCCGCATGACCTTCCCCCGCGGCACCGTGGAAACCCCGGCCTTCATGCCGGTGGGCACCTACGGCACCGTCAAGGGCATGACGCCGGAGTCCATCAAGGACATCGGCGCCGAGATCATCCTCGGCAACACCTTCCACCTGTGGCTGCGCCCGGGCACGGAAGTCATCGAAGCGCATGGCGATCTGCATGACTTCGCGCAGTGGGACAAGCCGATCCTGACCGATTCCGGCGGCTTCCAGGTCTTCTCGCTGGGCAAGACGCGCAAGATCACCGAACAGGGCGTTCACTTCCGCTCACCGGTCGATGGCTCCAAGGTCTTCATGGGCCCGGAAGAATCGATGGCGGTGCAGCGCTCGCTGGGCTCCGACATCGTGATGATCTTCGATGAGTGCACGCCGTATCCGGCCACCCATGATGAAGCGCGCAAGTCGATGGAGATGTCCCTGCGCTGGGCGCAGCGCTCCTACGACGCGCATGGCGACTCGCCGTCGGCGCTGTTCGGTATCATTCAGGGCGGCATGTATCCGGACCTGCGCGAGAAGTCCCTCGAGGGTCTCAAGAAGATCGATTTTGACGGCTACGCCATCGGCGGCCTGTCCGTGGGCGAGCCCAAGGACGAGATGATCAAGGTTCTCGACTACCTCCCCGAGTGGATGCCGGAAGACAAGCCGCGCTATCTGATGGGCGTCGGCAAGCCGGAAGACCTGGTCGAGGGCGTGCGGCGTGGCGTCGACATGTTCGATTGCGTGATGCCGACCCGCAACGCGCGCAACGGTCACCTGTTCACGCCGACGGGCACCGTCAAGATCCGCAACGCCGTCCACAAGCGTGACACTTCACCGCTGGACCCGGACTGCGATTGCTACACCTGCACCAATTTCTCGCGCGGCTATCTGCATCACCTTGATCGCTGTGGAGAAATGCTCGGCTCGATGCTCAACACCATCCACAATCTGCGCTACTACCAGACCGTGATGGCTGGTTTGCGCGGTGCAATTGAAGCGGGTACATTGCAGGACTTCGTGGAACAGTTCTATGCCGCGCGCGGCCTGCCGGTGCCGCCGCTGGCCGACTGATCGAGGCGAATGACGACCGGGGGCCAAATCCTCCGGTCGTCTTGATATTCGACTCGAGCCAGACGTGAAGAAGAGCCTGAATCACGCTCATTGCATAACAACAGTTCACTCGTAACCTCTGGAGATACACATGCTGGAATTCCTGATTCCTGCCGCACACGCGGAAGCCGAAGCGGCTGTCGCCGGCGGCGGCGCCATCGGCCAGATCGTCATGCTGGTCGGCTTCGTGGTCATTTTCTATTTCCTGCTCTGGCGTCCGCAGTCCAAGCGCGCCAAGGAACACAAGAACCTGATCGGCAACCTGGCCAAGGGTGACGAAGTCGTCATCGGTGGTGGCCTGGTTGGCCGCATCACCAAGGTCAGCGAGCAGTTCATCACCATGGAGCTGAACGAAGGCAACGAAGTCAACGTGCAGAAGTCTGCCGTGGCTGCAGTCCTGCCGAAGGGCACCATCAAGTCCATCTGATCCCTCCTGCTGCCGGCCCCTGTGCCGGCAGCATGCTTTTCTCTCCCGCTCCACCAAGGACAGGGCTGCCATGCTCAACCGCTATCCGCTTTGGAAGTACCTGGTGATCTGCCTGGTACTTGCCGTCGGCGTGATCTACGCATTGCCGAATCTCTACCCCGAAGACCCGGCAGTGCAGATCAGTGCCGCCAGCGGCGCCGAGGCCATCGACCAGCAAGACCTCGATCGCGCCACCAGTGCCCTCGAAAACGCCGGCATCACGCCCAAATCCGGGGAACTCAACGGTTCCACCGGCCTGATTCGCCTTACCAGCAACGACCAGCAGCTGCGCGCCAAGGAACTGATCAGCGAGACGCTCGGCGATGACGCCATCGTCGCGCTGAACCTGGCCGACGCCACGCCGTCGTGGCTGGCCAGCCTCGGTGCCTCACCGATGAAGCTGGGCCTTGACCTGCGTGGTGGTGTCCACTTCCAGCTGGAAGTCGACATGGACGCCGCGGTCAAGCAGCGCCTGGAAGTCAACGCCAGCGCCATCAAGGAAACCCTGCGCGAGGAGCGTATCCGCTACCGCGGCAGCGAAGTCGACGACGGTACCCTGAGCCTGACGTTCTCCGATGAGGAAGACCGTTCGAAGGCGCGCTCACTGATCTCGCGCGACTTCCAGAACTTCGAATACGACGAGCGCGATGTCGAGCGTGGGGCCGTACTGGACCTCACCCTGACCGCTGCCGCCGTCAAGGAGATTCAGGATTACGCGGTCAACCAGAACCTGACCACGATCCGCAATCGCGTCAACGAGCTGGGCGTGTCCGAGCCGCTGGTTCAGCGCCAGGGCCCGAACCGCATCGTGGTCGAGCTGCCGGGCGTGCAGGACACGGCCGCCGCCAAGCGCGTACTGGGTGCCACCGCCAACCTCGAATTCCGTCTGGAAGCGGCCAGCGACACGCCGGCCAGCGAGATGGAGAGCTTCGCGTTCCGCAACCAGCCGAGCCGCACCGCCAACATCATGAAGGACGTGATCATCAGCGGTGACAGCGTCTCCAGCGCCAGCACCAGCTTCGATGAAAGCGGCCGTCCGCAGGTCAACATCAACCTGGACGGAACCGGTGGCTCGATCATGAACCGCGTCACGCGTGCCGCGATCGGCCGCAACATGGCGGTGCTGTTCATCGAGCACAAGACCCGCACGCGCACCGTGATGGAAGACGGCGAGAAGGTCGAGAAGCGCATCCCGTACACCGAGAAGGGGCTGATCAGCCTGGCGACCATCCAGAGTGCACTGGGCAACAGCTTCCGCATCACCGGCCTCGACTCGCCGACGGAAGCCAAGGAGCTGTCGCTGCTGCTGCGTTCCGGCTCACTGGCCGCGCCGATCTACTTCGTGCAGGAACGCACCATCGGCCCGAGCCTCGGTGCCGAGAACATCTCGCGCGGCATCCTGTCCGTCGAGCTGGGCCTGCTGCTGGTCGTGCTGTTCATGCTGGCGCGCTACAAGGCCTTCGGTGTCGTCGCCAACGTGGCCCTGACCGCCAACCTGGCGATCCTGATAGCCGCGATGTCGATGCTGGGCGCCACCCTGACGCTGCCGGGTATCGCCGGTATCGTGCTGACGCTAGGTATGGCGGTGGATGCCAACGTGCTGATCTTCGAGCGTATCCGCGAGGAAATGCGCTCCAAGATGCCGCTGCATCAGGCCGTGCACACCGGCTTCGAGCGCGCCTTCACCTCCATCGTCGATGCCAACATCACCACCCTGCTGGTCGCGGTGATCCTGTTCTCCATCGGCAGTGGCCCGGTCAAGGGCTTCGCGGTGACGCTGTCCATCGGCATCCTGACGTCGATGTTCACGGCGATCATGGTCTCGCGCGGCATCATCAATCTTGCCATTGGTGGCAAGACACTCAAGAAACTCTGGATCTGAGGGGCCATCGTGATGCGACAGTTTGACTTCATGAGCAAGCGGCGCGCGGCCTTCATCGTCTCCATCGTGCTGACGATCGTGGCCATTGGCGCCCTTGTGATTCATGGCCTGAACCTGGGCCTCGACTTTACCGGCGGCACCCTGGTGGAAGTGAAATACCAGGCGGCACCGGCGCTGGAGAGCGTGCGCCAGACACTCGAAGCCGCCGGCTACAAGGATGTCTCGGTCCAGACCTTCGGTGCCAGCAACGAGATTCTGGTGCGTCTGCAGCAGAGCTTCGAAGCCGGCATCGGCAATGACATCGTGGCGCATCTGCAGGCCACCGGTGACAGCGTCAACCTGATCCGCGCCGAGTTCGTCGGCGCCCAGGTCGGTGATCAGCTGCGTGACCAGTCCGGTCTCGGCATGCTGCTCGCCCTGGCCGTGGTGATGGTCTACGTGGCCTTCCGCTTCCAGTACAAGTTCGCCCTCGGCGCACTCATCTCGCTGGGTCACGACGTCATCATCCTGCTGGGCATCTTCGCCCTGTTCGGACTCGACTTCGACCTGACGGTACTGGCCGCGGTGCTGGCCGTGATCGGCTACTCATTGAACGACACCATCATCGTCTACGACCGCATTCGCGAGAACATTCGCAAATCGCGTACCGATCACATGCCGTCGATCTTCAATGACGCCATCAACGCGACGCTGTCACGCACGCTGTCCACCTCCGGCACCACCTTGCTGGTGTTGCTGGCGCTGTTCTTCCTCGGCGGTGACATGATCCACAACTTCGCCATCGCGCTGATCATCGGTGTGGTCGCGGGGACCTTCTCGTCCATCTACGTGGCAGCGGCGCTGTTGCTGGTGGTCGGCCTGCAGCGTGTGGATCTGATCCCCCCGCCCAAGGAGCAGTTCGAGGACGGCGCGCCGTAAGCGCCTCCGCTCGTTAAGCTCGGCACGGATCGCCAGGCACAAAAAAACCCCACCTCATGCGAGGTGGGGTTTTTTTCGTTCTCCAGACGGCCCCGAAGGCTGTCAGGTCACGTCGTCTTGCAGGGTCTTACAGGTGCGGCTGCATGGTCTGCGCCAGCGCCTTGTACAGACGCGCGCCAGCGGCCATCAGGGTGCCTTCGGCAACCACGACCGGCGTGCCGTCGGCACTGCCTGCCAGCGCGCCACATTCCTTCAGGAACAGGCTGACGATCTCGCTGTCACCGGCATCCAGACCCAGCACATAGACGGCATCGACGCGACCAGAGGCCAGCTCGAGCACGTCCAGCAGCGCACAGCCGCTGGTGCGCAGCATCTCGACCTGCGGGCCGACCTGCTGAACGATGGAGAGGTAGGTCGGCAGGTGACGCGGACGCTGCCAGCTTTCCGGCAGGCCCATCGCCAGACGCGCACCTTCGATGGAGGTGGCGTTGGTCACGCGGATACGGTGACCGGAGTGCTGGGCGCCACGACCGCGGCTGACGATGTACTCTTCGTCAGTGAACGGTGCGATGACCACGGCGTGCTCGGCACGGCCCTTGAACAGGCAGACCACGGACAGCGCGAAGCCGGAGGCCGCGGATGCCAGGTTGGAGTAACCGTGCACCGGCTCGATGCGCCAGTGGTAGTCAGAGCCCTGACCTTCACCATCGCGATGGTCGGTATAACGGCCGGAGAGACCGTGTTGCGGATAACCGCGCTCCAGCTGACGCACGATGTGCGCTTCGGCGCGACGTGCAGTGTCTGCAATGAAGGTGTCGAGATCGTTGTCGCCACGGGCGACTTCGATACGTTCACGAGCACGGACGAACTGCTCTGCGGCACCGCGTGCAGCACGCAGCGCAAATTGGACCATCGGATGCATGATCAAGGCCTTGACGAGTCGGGAGCTGTTAAAGAACGGGTGCCACGGCGCGTGAGACATCAACGCGGCGCAACACGGATCGAGCGAAACTGGGTGCAATCAGATCAGGCGGTCATGTAGCCCGTACAGGAATCCTGATACGGCGCGGGGCGCGCTGCATAGTGCAATGTATGCAGGCTGCCAGCCGCCACAGCACGCGGCGCCAGCGAGGGCGAACACATGTTGCGACATGACGGGACGGCGTAGTCTATCAGAGCTCGGCTCGAGCCGCCATTGCCTGCGGCCACCCTCTGCCTGCGCTTCGCCTCCCTGCGCCCTGCCCGCGCGCGCCTCCCTCGCGCCGCTCTTGCCCTCAACACCGGCGGGAAACTGCTCCCTGACGCGGCTTCATGCTAGGATATCGGGTCCTGACGCGCGATTTATCGCTGAGTCTGCGTATGCGGATCACGCACTGCGCCAGCCGCGTCGGCCGACCCGCCCTTCAATTGCTATCCTGGAAGTCCTCATGCTTGAACGTCTGCGCATTGTCCTGATTGGCACCAGCCATCCCGGCAACATTGGTGGTGCAGCCCGCGCCATGCTCAATATGGGCCTGGCCGATCTCGCACTGGTCGCGCCGCGATGTCAGGTGCAATGCCAGGAATCCGCCTCACGCGCCTCGGGTGCCGATGCACTCGTCGCCAGCGCCTCGGTGCACGAGACGCTGGAAGAGGCCGTGGCGGATTGCAGTCTGGTGGTCGGCTGCAGCGCACGTTCGCGCAACCTGCCGTGGCCGATGATCACGCCGCGCGCCTTCGGTGCCACCCTGGCCGATGAAGCCCGCCTGCCGGATGCCCGCGTGGCCATCGTCTTCGGCCGCGAGGATTCCGGGCTCTCCAATGAAGAGCTGCAGCGCTGCCACCGCCACGTGCACATCCCGACCAATCCGGATTTCAGCTCGCTGAATCTGGCCGCGGCGGTGCAGGTGCTGGCCTATGAGTGCCGCCAGGCGTGGCTGGCCGACCAGGAAGCCGCCGGCGAGACGCCGCGTGCCGAGGATGACCAGCCGTTCGGCATCGACTGGGACAGCCCGCTGGCCAGCCATGCCGACCTCGAGCGCCTGTTCGAGCATCTCGAGAAGACACTGATCAGCGTCGACTTCCTCGATCCGGAACAGCCGCGCCAGCTGATGGCACGCCTGCGTCGCCTCTATCTGCGCGCACGTCCGGACAGCATGGAAATCAACATTCTGCGCGGCATTCTTTCCGCGGTGGACAAGCAGGTTCGCCTGGCACAAGCCGACACGGCCAACCGCACTTCCTGAGGACACGCCATGTTCACTCGACTGCGTGAAGACATCGATAGCGTGTTTGCCCGTGACCCGGCGGCGCGCAACTTCTTTGAAGTCCTGACCAACTATCCGGGCCTGCATGCGCTGGTGGCCCATCGCATCAATCACTGGCTATGGCGCCACAACGCCAAATGGCTGGCGCGCACCGGCTCGACCCTGATGCGCTGGCTGACCGGCATCGAGATCCACCCGGGTGCCACCATCGGTCGGCGCTTCTTCATCGACCACGGCATGGGCGTCGTGATCGGCGAGACCGCCCTGATCGGCGATGACGTGACCCTCTATCACGGCGTCACTCTCGGCGGCACCACCTGGAACGCCGGCAAGCGCCACCCGACCCTCGGCGATGGTGTCATCGTCGGTGCCGGCGCCAAGATTCTCGGCCCGTTCACCGTCGGTGCCGGCGCCAAGGTCGGCTCCAATGCCGTGGTCACGCGTGAAGTGCCTGCCGGCGCCACCGTCGTCGGCATTCCCGGCAAGATCGTCAAGCGCGCCGAGCCGGATGTGGCAGAGGAACCGTCAGTCGACCCGGAAAGCCGCGAGGCCATGAAGGAGAAGTTCGGCTTCGATGCCTACGGCATGGGCCAGGACATGCCCGATCCGGTCGCGCGCTCCATGCACGCGATGCTCGATCACATGCATGCCGTGGACAAGCGCATCGAACAGATGTGCGGCACGCTGCGCAAGCTGGATGCCAGCTATCGCGCCGGGCGCCTGCCCGAGCTCGACGATGCTGACTTCGCCCAGCTGATCGATGAACTGGGGCCCTGCGGCGGCGAGACGACCGTCGCTGACGTGGCCGCGGCCCAGGGCAGCACCTCACCCAAGGCCCGGGCAGCCTCCAGTTCCGAGCAGACCTCGCCCCAGCAGGCACCAACTGAGCAGCCGCCGACCGAGCAGGCAAGCGATACGCAGGAGCCCGCTGAACGTCAGCATGGCTAAAGTTGACCAATTCAGTCGGGATTGACCCCGCCAGACCACCCCACCATAATGGGGCGCATTGATACGCCGTCTCGCCAGAGGCGGCGACTACGCCCGGCCTCGTCCTCAACGTCGCAGGCTCCATCTGCTCACGGACTCTGTCATGCGCCTGACCACCAAGGGACGCTACGCCGTCACCGCGATGCTCGATCTGGCCCTGCATGCCAGTTGCGGCCCGACCTGTCTGGCCGATATTTCCGTACGCCAGGGCATCTCGCTGTCGTATCTGGAGCAACTGTTTGCGCGTCTGCGGCGCGCAGGCCTGGTCAAGAGCGTGCGTGGCCCCGGTGGCGGATATCTGCTGGATACCGAACTCGAGACCACCTCGGTGGCGTGCATCATCGACGCCGTCAACGAGTCAGTCGATGCCACACGCTGTCAGGGAATGTCGGACTGCCAGGCCGGTGACACCTGCCTGACGCACCATCTGTGGTGTGATCTGTCCGACGAGATCCACGGTTTTCTCGACGGCATCAGCCTGGCCGACCTGGTCGCGCGCGAAGAGATTCGCCAGATCGCCAGTCGTCAGCGCAAGGCGTGCGAGCCGACACCGATCACCGTCATGCAAGGCAGCTGAGCGGCGTTTGCCAGCCAGGCTGAGCACGGCCAGGCGATGCTCGCCGCGCCCCATCGCCTTCGAGATCGTCTTCATCACGTTCACCGTCATCACTGTCTGTCGTGTCTTCAGGAAGTCACCATGTCCCAGCCGATCTACCTTGACTATGCCGCCACCACGCCCGTCGACCCGCGCGTCGCCGAGCTGATGATGCGTCACCTGACGCAGGACGGCACCTTCGCCAATCCGGCCTCGCGCAGTCACATGCCGGGCTGGCTGGCCGAACAGGCCGTCGAGGGCGCACGACGTCAGGTCGCCGAGCTGATCGGTGCCGACCCGCGTGAGATCGTCTGGACCAGCGGTGCCACCGAAGCCGACAATCTGGCGCTGACCGGCTACATGCGTGCCAATGCCGCGCGTGGCCGCCATCTGATCACCTCGACCATCGAGCACAAGGCGATTCTGGATACCGCCAGTGCGCTGGAAGCGGAAGGCTTCGAGGTCACGCGCATCGCGCCGCAGCCTGACGGCCGCATCAGCCCGGACAGCCTGCGCGACGCCCTGCGCAGCGACACCATCCTGGTATCGCTGATGGCGGTGAACAACGAGCTGGGCAGCCTGAATGACCTGGATGCGCTGGGCGACATCGCCCACTCGCATGGCGCGGCCTTCCATGTCGATGCCGCCCAGGCGCCCGGCAAGGTGCAGATCGATGTCAGCCGTCAGCCCATCGACATGCTGTCACTGTCCGCCCACAAGGCCTACGGCCCCAAGGGCATCGGCGCGCTGTACGTGCGTCGCCAGCCGCAGATCAAGGTCGATGCCCTGATCCACGGCGGTGGTCATGAGCGCGGCATGCGTTCCGGCACCTTGCCGACCCATCAGATCGTCGGCATGGGCGAGGCCTACCGCCTGAGCGCCGAGCAGTTCGACGCCGATCATCAGCACCTCGTCGCGCTGCGTGATCAGTTCGTCGCCGGGCTTGCCGGCCTTGAAGGCGTGCACTTCAATACCGATATAGAGGTCAGCGCGCCCAACATCGTCAATCTCGCCTTCGAGGGCGTGGATGGCGAGGCGATGCTGATGGCGCTGCGCGGCATCGCGATTTCCACCGGCTCGGCCTGCAATTCCGCCAGTGTCGAACCGTCGTTCGTCCTCACCGGCATCGGGGTGCCCCGTCCGCTGGCGCTGGCATCACTGCGCTTCAGCTTCGGTCGTTTCACCACCGCTGCCGACATCGAATCCGCGCTCGGCGAACTCAGGCATGCCCTGACGTCGCTGCGCGCCTGACCCGGGAGACTGCTCATGGCACATCTGTCGATTTCCTCCTCCGCCGCCGACCAGATCCGCGTCGTGCTGGCCGAGCGCGGCCACGGCCTCGGCCTGCGTGTCTCGGTCAAGCCCAGCGGCTGCTCCGGCTACAGCTACGTGCTCGACTTCGCTGACGAGGTCAACGAGGAAGACGCCGTCTTCGTCGATCACGGCGCCACCGTCTATGTCGACACCGAAGCCCTCAACGTGCTCGACGGCTCCGAAGTGGACTACGTCAAGGACGGCCTGAACCGCTACTTCCGCTTCAACAACCCCAACGTCAAGGACGAGTGTGGTTGTGGCGAGAGCTTCAGCGTGTAGACCAAGCTTCAGCGTCCAGGCCAAGCGCAACGTCCGAGCCGACCCCCAGCGCCTCGCCAGCCCATGCCGACGAGGCGCTTGCCATCTGCGCGTCATGCGACTCAGGCATGATGGATGCAGCCGGTGGCACTTGCCGCTATAATGCCGCCCACTTTTGTCGCGCGCATGCCGACAGAGCCCGTTTTCCGCCGTTCGGCATCTGCCGTGCGGCTCTTCAAAGCTTGTCTCAGGAGATTCACCATGACTCAGCGTACTCTGTCCATCATCAAGCCGGATGCCGTTGCCAAGAACGTGATCGGCGAAATCTACTCTCGCTTCGAGAAGGCCGGTCTGCAGATCGTCGCTTCCAAGATGGTTCACCTGTCCAAGGAACAGGCCGAAGGCTTCTACGCTGAGCACAGCGAACGTGGCTTCTTCGGTGAGCTGGTCGGCTTCATGACTTCCGGCCCGGTCATGATCCAGGTGCTGGAAGGCGAAGACGCCATCACCAAGAACCGCGACCTGATGGGCGCTACCAACCCGAAGGAAGCAGAAGCCGGCACCATCCGTGCAGACTTCGCTACTTCCATCGACGCCAACGCCGTTCACGGTTCTGACGCGCCGGAATCTGCTGCTCGCGAAATCGCCTACTTCTTCGGCGACAACGAAATCTGCCCGCGCGGTTGATTTCGCCTTGTACGACTGAGAAGCCCGGCCCTTCGGGGCACGCGCCTTTCAGCCGTGCATGACACGACGGCCCTGCCTGCGAGGCGGGGCCGTCGTGGTATCGGACGTGCTGAAGCGTCGCGCGACAGCATGCACCCCCTGAAGCAGATTCGACGCTTGAGCAGGTCCGATACGCTTTTCTGAAAGCCGCTGCAGCGCCCTCTCCCCACGCCATGTGACGCCCACGCGCACTGCGCTGATGATGAGAGCCTCTTGAGGTCTGCGAACCATCGCCACCTCCGCTGACAGCGTCGCCCTGCAGACGTCTATCCTTTGTGTGACGCCTGCCCATCCCTGACACGACCGGCCCATACCATGACTGATACCACTGCAACTGCCACCGATGCCGCGGCCCCTGCCGCCGTCAAGCTCACCAACCTGCTGGGGCTGCCGCGCCCGGCGATGGAAGCCTTCTTCGAGAGCATCGGCGAGAAGAAATTCCGCGCCACCCAGGTGATGAAATGGATTCACCAGGAAGGCGTCGACAGCTTCGACGAGATGACCAACCTCGCCAAGCCGCTGCGCGAGCGCCTCAAGCAGGTCGCCGAGATCCGTGCGCCGGGCATCGTCTATGAAGGCGAGTCCAAGGACGGCACCCGCAAGTGGGTGCTGGAAGTCAGCGATGGCAGCTATGTCGAGACCGTGCTGATCCCGTCCGAGAACGGCAACCGTCGCACCCTGTGCGTGTCTTCCCAGGTCGGCTGCTCGCTGGACTGCAGCTTCTGCTCCACCGGCAAGCAGGGCTTCGAGCGTGACCTGACCGCCGCCGAGATCATCGGCCAGGTGTGGGTCGCCACCCGTGGCGCCGAAGACCGCAAGGACACCCGCAAGCGTCCGGTCACCAACGTGGTGATGATGGGCATGGGCGAGCCGCTGATGAACTACGACAACGTCGTGCCGGCGATGAAGCTGATGCTGGACGACAACGCCTATGGCCTGTCCAAGCGTCGCGTCACCCTCTCCACCTCCGGTGTGGTGCCCAAGCTGGACCAGCTCGGTGACGAGATGGACGTCAGCCTGGCGATCTCGCTGCACGCGGCCAACGATGAACTGCGCAACGTGCTGGTGCCGATCAACCGCAAGTGGAACATCCGCGCGCTGCTCGACTCCTGCCATCGCTACCTGGCCAAGTGTGACGACGCGCGTATCGTCACCATCGAGTACACCCTGATCAAGGACGTCAACGACCAGATCCAGCACGCCGAGGAACTGGCCGCGCTGCTAGACGAGCTGCCGTGCAAGATCAACCTGATCCCGTTCAACCCGTTCCCGCATTCCGGTTACGAGAAGCCGTCACGCAACCAGGTGATGCGCTTCCAGCAGCGTCTCTATGAGCTGGGCTACACCGCACCGGTGCGCGCCACACGTGGCGATGACATCGACGCCGCCTGTGGCCAGCTGGTCGGTCAGGTCAAGGACCGCACCCGTCGCGCCGAGCGTTACATCAACGCCATCCAGCTCGACGCCGACTGAGCGGCTGCCAGCCCTGACCTGACGCTATCGCCATAGCCATGCGCCGCCCTGCCACCTTGACTTGTGGCAGGTGCGGCGCTTTGATGGGGGCGCTTTTGTTGCCTGCCGCGACCCTCGCCCGCAGGCACATCATGAGCCTTCATTCACGCGAGGATTGCATGCCGAGTCGTCTGCCCCGTCATCGCACCAATGAGCATGACCCTGTCGCCCATGGCACTGTCGCACAGGGCCCCTGCCAGCATGATTCCCACACCCGCACCGCTGCTCGCGGCATCACTCGCCGCACCAGAGCCCTGCTGCTGTGCCTCGGATTTGCCGGCCTGACCCTCGCAGGCTGTGCGACACGCGTGGAAACCAACGACCCCTACGCCCCGCCGGATGACAACAAGGCCTCGAACGCCTACGTGGAACTCGGAGAGGCCTATCTGGGTCGTAATCAGCTGCAACGCGCCGACAGCGCCTTCCAGAAGGCACTCAAGCTGCAGAGCAGCAATGCCGAGGCCAAGGCCGGGCTGGCGATGATCTATCAGCGCCAGGGTGAGAACGTGCTCGCCGATGACTATTTCAATCAGGCCATTTCCAGCGATCCGTCCTTTACCCGTGCGCGCAACAACTACGCGGCCTTTCTCTACTCTCGCGGTGAATACGTCGAGGCCTGTCGGCAGCTCGAGATCGCGGCGGAAGACCTGACCTACGACAATCGTGGCCAGCTCTATACCAATCTGGGCCGCTGTCAGTTGCAGCTGGGCAAGACTAGCGAGGCCGCGAAGAGTTTCGAACGTGCCGTCAAGATCAATCCGCGTGAGTCAGAGGCCTGGTTGGCGGTGGCACGCATGTCACATGACGCCGGCGACAATGACGCCGCCCAGTCGGCGCTGAGCCGCTACTTCCGTCTGTCAGGCACCGATAGCGACAGTCTCGCCCTGGCCGTCGATGTGGCCACGGCTCGCGGCGACAGCCGTCTGGCAGATCTCTACAGCCGTCAGCTGGAGCAGGTCATGACTCGGGAATCCGGTCGCGCGGTGATTCGCACTCCCTGAACGAGGCGCAACGACGCCGCTGATGGCGCCAGCTCACGGGCGGGGTCGCTGCAAGCAGGACCGAGAAGACCGAATTGCCGGTGAAAATCTCGGCGCGGGCTTGGTATAGTGCCGACGCGGACGAACGTGTGTTCGTGCGCGTCGATTGGCATGGGAGGTCATCGCTTTTCACGCTGCTCACTCGCATGATGATCAACGAGTCGTGCAGCACCCGGCCAATCGCGCGACAGCATCAGTCAGCATGCTCCAGCATCAGTGTCAGGAGCAGTTTCCCGCAGTACCGGAAGAGCGCCCGGATGTGCGTTCGGTAGACAGTTTTTCCTTACAAGGATGCGCCATGAGCGAACATCAACCCGCCCCTGATCAGCACGCCAGTGATGCACTGCCTGGCACGCGCCTCAAGCTGGAGCGCGAGCATCAGGGGTTGTCGCGTGATGAGGTGGCGACACAGCTCAACCTGCGCCCCAGCCTGGTCGATGACCTGGAACGCGACCACTACGACCAGATTCCCATCGCCGCGTACCGTCGCGGCTATCTGCGTGCCTATGCCCGCCTGCTGGGCATGGACGAGAAGGCCATCGTCGGGCAGTACAATGCCCAGTTCGGCACCACCGAAGCCGAGCGCTACACCCCCAGTTCCACGCCGTCGGTGCGCCCACCGGGCAAGATGGGCAAGTACCTGTTCCGCCTCGTCAGCCTGCTGGTCATCGCCGGTCTGATCGGTCTCAGCTACGTGTGGTGGCAGAGTGGCGACTATGGCCGCACCTCGCCCGCGGAAACCTCCGCCCTCGAAGGTGGCAGCGATGCGGACAGCGCCGCACCGGTCGTGAACGCCGATGGCTCCATCGAGCTTTCGCTCTCGCAGTCCTCTGCCAGTGAAGCGGCGCCGTCCTCCACTGCTACCGCTGATGCGTCTGCCGTCGAGACAGCAGCCTCGCCCGAGACGACAGCGCAGAGTGCTGACGCGCTCGATACAGGCGCAACCGCGGCCGCGCCGGGCGCTGCAGAGGCTGGCACGTCAGCGTCTGGCGCTGCCACGGATAGCGCCGCTGCCACTGACGTGAGTGCTGTCGCCGATGCCAGTGCCGACACCACACAAGAGAGCGCAGCAGAAGAAGCTGCGCCGGCGGCAGACCCGCGCAAGCTTGAATTGACGTTCAACATCAATTCCTGGACCGACATTCGTGATGCCGATGGCAAGCGCCTGCTGCGCGGCAACAACGAGGCCGGCACCAGCACGACGCTGGAAGGCAAGCCGCCCTTCACGCTGACCATCGGCAATGCCTCTGGCGTCGAATTGCGTTACATGAATGAAGCGGTCGACCTCACGCGCGTCACGCGCGGCAGTGTCGCCAAACTTACCCTCGGTGAATGACCCGGAATCCCATGCATAGTCACTCCCCCATCAAGCGCCGCGTCTCGCGCAAGATTCATGTCGGCAATGTGGCCGTCGGCGGCGATGCACCGATTTCCGTGCAGAGCATGACCAACACCGACACCAACGATGTCGCCGCCACCGTCGCGCAGATCAAGCGCCTCGAGGATGCCGGTGCCGATATCGTGCGTGTCAGCGTGCCGGACATGGATGCCGCCGAAGCCTTCGGTCGCATCAAGCAGCAGAGCAACATCCCGCTGGTGGCCGATATCCACTTCGACTACAAGATCGCCCTGCGTGTGGCGGAACTTGGCGTCGACTGCCTGCGCATCAACCCGGGCAACATCGGTCGTGAAGACCGCGTGCGCGCCGTGGTCAGCGCCGCCCGCGACAACGGCATCCCGATCCGCATCGGCGTCAACGCAGGCTCGCTGGAAAAGGACCTGCAGAAGAAATACGGCGAACCGACGCCGGCGGCGCTGGTCGAATCTGCCATGCGTCACATCGATCATCTGGATCGCCTCGATTTCCAGGACTTCAAGGTCAGCGTCAAGGCCAGCGACGTGTTCATGGCCGTCGCCGCCTATCGTGACCTGGCAGCGCGCATCGAACAGCCGCTGCACCTGGGCATCACCGAAGCGGGCGGCCTGCGCTCTGGCACCGTCAAGTCTTCCATCGGCCTGGGCATGCTGCTGATGGACGGCATCGGTGACACCATCCGCGTGTCGCTGGCAGCGGACCCGGTCGAGGAGATCAAGGTCGGCTTCGACATGCTCAAGAGCCTCAAGCTGCGCGCCAAGGGCATCAACTTCATTGCCTGCCCCAGCTGCTCGCGTCAGAATTTCGACGTCATCAAGACCATGAACGAGCTGGAGACACGTCTTGAAGACGTGATGACGCCGCTGAACGTCTCGGTCATCGGCTGTGTCGTCAATGGCCCCGGCGAAGCCAAGGAGACCGATGTCGGTCTGACCGGCGGCAGCCCCGCCAACCTGGTCTACCTGGACGGCAAGCCGGCCAGCAAGTTGACCAATGACACCCTGGTTGACGATCTTGAGCGACTCATCCGTGACAAGGTCGCGGAAAAAGAGGCCCGTGAGGCCGACACTATCATCCGCCAGAGCTGAGCTTGTCTCGGCTGGCTTGCGCGTCATGATTGACGCGCCTTCGTCTCCCCACCCGCCTGCATGACCTCATGCGAGCGCCGTGGGGAGACGCGCAAGGATTCAGGAGAGAACGTTGAGTACCAAGATCCAGGCCATTCGTGGCATGAACGACCTGCTGCCGGACCAGTCACCGGTATGGCAATACTTCGAGCACCAGGTGGAAGCGCTGATGGGCCAGTACGGCTATCGCGAGATCCGCACCCCCATCGTCGAGCAGACCGCGCTGTTCAAGCGCTCCATCGGCGAAGTCACCGACATCGTCGAGAAGGAGATGTACACCTTCGACGACCGTAACGGCGACAGCCTGACCCTGCGTCCGGAAGGCACCGCCAGCTGCGTGCGCATGGCGATGGAGAATGGCCTGGTCCACAACCAGATCCAGCGTCTGTGGTACACCGGCCCGATGTTCCGCCACGAGCGCCCGCAGAAGGGCCGTTATCGTCAGTTCCATCAGGTGGGCGTCGAAGCCTACGGCATGGAAGGCCCGGACATCGATGCCGAGATGATCCTGATCTCCGCGCGTCTGTGGCGCCAGCTGGGCCTGCTGGAGCACGTCACGCTCGAGCTCAACTCGCTGGGTAGCCTCGAGGCGCGTGCCGCCTATCGTGACCTGCTGGTCGAATACTTCGAACAGCACCTGGATGTCCTCGACGAAGACTCCAAGCGTCGTCTGCACAGCAACCCGCTGCGCATCCTCGACACCAAGAACCCGGACATGGCCGCCGTCGTCGACGCCGCGCCGCGCCTAGGGGATCACCTGGATGAAGAGTCCCGCGTGCACTTCGAGGGCCTCAAGGCACGTCTCGACGCCGCTGGCATCGAGTACGTCATCAACCCGCGCCTGGTGCGTGGCCTCGATTACTACTCGCGCAGTGTGTTCGAATGGACCACCACCGCGCTGGGCAGCCAGGGCACCGTGTGTGCCGGCGGCCGCTACGACAGCCTGTTCGAACAGCTGGGCGGCAAGCCGGTACCGGCGGTCGGCTTCGCGATGGGCGTCGAGCGCCTCATCCTGTTGCTCGAGACACTGGAACTGGTACCGCAGGACGTCCGCGAGACCGTCGATGTCTACCTGATGTCGATGGGCGAGCAGGCCGAAGGCGAAGCCATGCGTCTGGCCGAAGAGCTGCGCACCGCCCTGCCCAATCTGCGTCTGGTACTGCATTGCGGTGGTGGCAGCTTCAAGAGCCAGATGAAGAAGGCCGACAAGAGCGGTGCTGGCATCGCGCTGATTCTCGGTGAGAATGAAGTCATCGAAGGCACGGTGGCGCTCAAGTTCCTGCGCGAGGAACGCGACCAGGAAACGCTGAACCAGCGTGCGCTGGGCGAACGTCTCGACAGCGTCTTCGGCGCCTGAGACTGCCAATGAATATCGGGCGGAGAGCCAGCTCTCCGCCTCACGAATGCAAGTGCCGGCATGCCGGCCAGGTCAAGGAGACCGCCCGTGGCGGAAGAGCTCAGAAGCGAAGAAGAACAGCTTGAAGCCATCAAGCGTTGGTGGAGCGAGAACGGCAAGTCACTGATTGCTGGTGTCGTACTGGCCGGCGCCGGTGTCTTTGCCTTCAAGGCCTGGCAGAACTACGACGCCAGCCAGTCCGAAGCGGCCTCCGTGCGTTACCAGCAACTGATCAGCCTCGTCAGCCAGCCCAAGCTGGAAGACGCCGGCATCAAGCAGGCGCGTACGCTGATCGGCGAACTGGAAAGCGAGCACGGCGACAGCCTCTACACCCAGATGGCGCACCTGCTGGATGCCAGCATGTCGGTCAAGGCCAACGATCTCGATGCAGCCGCCACGGCGCTGCAGAGCGTGATCGACAACAGCGATGACAGCTACCTGCAGGGGCTGGCCAGCCTACGTCTGGCGCGCATCAACGTCGAGCGCGGCGACAACGACGCGGCACTCGCCCTGCTCAAGAGCCCGCCGGCGCCGCTGGCAGCGCAGGCGGCTGCGGTGCGTGGCGATGCCCTGGCCGCACAGGACAAGCGTGATGAGGCCATCGCCGCCTATCAGCAGGCCAGCACCCTGTCGCAGGAAAGTGGTCAGCCGGTCTACGGTCTCGACCTGAAACTCGCCGATCTGGCTGCGGAGTCTTCTTCATGAGCGTCACTCGTCGTCTGAGCGTACCGGCCTCGCTGCTGGCCGTGAGTCTGCTGGCCGGTTGTGCCAGCAGTGCCCAACCGGAATATGCGCCCAAGGAGCTGGTCGATTTCGATCGCCAGGTCGCGCTTGATTCCGTCTGGAGCGAATCGGTCGGCAATGGCCTGGGCCGTGCCCACTATCCGCTGTCACCGATCTTCGCCAACGACAAGCTGTTCGTCGGTGCCGAAGGCGGTGAGCTGGAAGCCCTCGCTGCCGACAGTGGCGACGACATCTGGCAGACACGGTTGCCGGCTGGCATCACCAGCGCACTGAATGCCGATGCCTCCCGCCTCTACGTCGGTACGCGCGATGGCAAGGTCAGTGCCGTCAGCCAGGAAGATGGCAGCATCGAATGGAGCACGCGTGTCTCCAGTGAAGTGCTGGCCGCGCCGCAGTACAACGACGAGCTGGTCGTGGTGCAGAGCGTCGATGGCACCGTGACCGCGCTTGATCGCTTCACCGGCGAAGAGCAGTGGGCCTACTCGGCCACGATTCCGGCCCTGACGCTGCGTGGCACCGGCGCGCCGCGGGTCATCCAGCCGGTCACCTTCGCGGGCTTCGCCAACGGCAAGCTGGTCACGCTCGACAACCGCTCAGGTCAGGAACTGTGGGACCTGCGCGTCGCCGTGCCGGCCGGGCGTACCGAGGTGGACCAGCTGGTCGATCTCGATGGCCAGCCGGTGCTGACGCAGGATGGCCGCTTGTTCGTCACCAGCTACAACGGTCGTCTGATCGCGCTGGACGCCCGCAACGGCGAGCCGCTGTGGGACAAGCCGTCCTCCAGCTATCTGACGCCCATCGTGGTCGGCGATTACCTGTTCAGCATCGACAATGCCAGCCATGTGCTGGCAATGGATGCCAACACGGGCAACGTGCTGTGGAAGTCCGAAGACCTGGAAGGCCGCTGGCTGACCTCTCCGGCCTTCGTCGATGGCAAGCTGGTGGTCGGTGACTACGAAGGCTATGTGCACCTGATCGACGCCCAGAGCGGCGAGATGGCCGGCCGCTATGACGTGGGGGGCGATGGCATCAGCATCACCCCGCTGACCGAAGGCAAGCGCATCTACGTCTACACCAACGATGGCGAGCTGACGGCGCTGGATCTCGAAGCCCCGTAAGCCACTGATCGAGCGCGCATGTCAGCCTGCCCGCAATCTGACATGCGCCTCGTTCAGCCCTCGTTCAGCCCTCGTTCAGCCCTCGTCAAGACAACGGCAGCCATCTGGCTGCCGTTGTCTTAATGCGCCATTGGTAGCAACTCCCTGTCAATGCTAGAATGCTGCCCCCGCTGATCAGGCCTGCCGCACGACGCAGCCATTGATTCAGCCACGAGATCTTTCCGCCGACAGTGCTAACCCCCTGTCGGCGGACCATACTGGATGCATGCGACGCCTGCGTCGTCATCCAGTGCCCCAAGTCCGATATCATCGCTATCGCCCTGCCTGCACAAGGTGCTTTCCAGCCATCATGGTTCGAAGCAGACCGTACGGGGCCGGCATCGATGCTATCCCTGCGAATGCTGTGAGATTCCATGAACCCCGTGATCGCCCTGGTCGGCCGCCCGAATGTCGGCAAGTCGACGCTATTCAATCGCCTCACCAAGACCCGTGATGCTCTGGTCGCCGATTTCCCCGGCCTGACCCGTGACCGCAAGTACGGCACCGGCAAGGTCGGCGGCAAGCCCTACACCGTCATCGACACCGGCGGCATCAGCGGTGACGAGGAAGGCATCGACCTGATGATGGCCGGCCAGTCACTGGCCGCCATCGACGAAGCCGACATCGTGCTGTTCATGGTCGATGCGCGCGCCGGTCTGAACATGGCGGATGAGGCCATCGCCAATCACCTGCGCGTCAACCAGAAGAAGACCTGGCTGGTGGTCAACAAGACCGACGGCATGGACGAGGAGATCGGCAAGTCCGACTTCTGGACCCTGGGTCTGGGTGACCCGCGCGCCATCGCCGCCGAGCACGGCCGCAACGTCACCACACTGCTGGAAGAGGTGCTCTCGCCCTACCCCGAAGTCGAGGAAGGCGAAGACGAGGACCTGCACCCGGAGCTGGATGATCGCGGCGTGCGCATCGGCATCATCGGTCGTCCGAACGTCGGCAAGTCGACGCTGGTCAATCGCCTGCTGGGCGAGGAGCGCGTGGTCGTCTATGACCAGGCCGGCACCACCACCGACGCCGTGGAGATTCCCTTCGAGCGTCGTGGCAAGCCTTACCTGCTGGTCGATACCGCCGGGATCCGTCGTCGCAAGAACGTGCGCGAAGTGGTGGAGAAGTTCTCCATCATCAAGACGCTGGAAGCGATCAAGAAGTGCAACGTCGCCGTGATGGTGCTCGATGCCCGCCAGGGACTCGTCGAGCAGGACCTGCACCTGCTGGACTTCGTGCTGACCAGCGGCCGCGCGCTGGTGCTGGTGGTCAACAAGTGGGATGGCCTGGAAAGCGAAGCCAAGGAGAAGATGCGCTCCGAGATCAAGCGTCGTCTGGGCTTCGCCGACTACGCTGACCTGCACTTCATCTCCGCGCTGCACGGCACTGCGGTGGGTGATCTCTACCCGTCCATCGACCGCGCCTTCGAAAGCGCCGTGGCCCGCTGGTCGACCAAGCGTCTGACCACCCTGCTGCAGGACGCCACCCAGGCGCACCAGCCGCCGATGGTCAACGGCCGTCGCATCAAGCTGCGCATGGCTCACCAGGGTGGCGCCAATCCGCCGCTGATCGTGGTGCACGGCAACCAGACCAACCGTCTGCCGGAAGCCTACAAGCGCTACCTGACCAACACCTTCCGCAAGGTGCTCAAGGTCAAGGGCACGCCGATGCGCTTCGAGTTCCGCTCCGGCGACAACCCCTTCGATGGCGCCCAGGGGGCTGATGACCGCGAGCGCGCGAAAGAGCGTTCACTGGCGCGCACCAAGGAAGCTCGCAAGGAACGCAAGCAGCGCCGTTGATGGCGTGAACTGCGCCTGTGCGTGATGCCAGGCGAGCGGATCTGATCCGCCAGCCTGCCCCATGAAAAAGCCGCCCCTGCAGATGACTGCAGGGGCGGCTTTTTCATGTCACGCGCACTGACGTTTCAGAGCACCTCAAGCGCCACAATCATCTCAAGGGCGTCAAGCACCGGGTTCACGCCTCCAGCGTCTTCTGCCCCGCCCATAGATTGGCGAACTGCCAGGCGGCACGCCCGCTGCGCACCCCGCGCTGGGTGGCGTAGCGCAGCGCCTCGCCACGCGCGGCCTCATCGAAGCTGCCAGCGCCGAGACGCCATTCCACCCAGTGCTGACAGGTCTCCAGATAGGCGTCCTGATTGAAGGGATGGAAGGCCAGCCACAGGCCGAAGCGGTCCGACAGCGAGATCTTCTCTTCCACCGCATCGCCATGATGCAGCTCGCCATCGACGATGTGGGTGGCCTGGTTGTCGCTCATGTGCTCCGGCAGCAGATGACGACGGTTGGAGGTGGCGTACAGCAGCACGTTCTCCGGCGGCCCGGTCAGGGTGCCATCCAGCACGCTCTTGAGCGCCTTGTAGGCGTCATCGCTGCCCTCGAAGGACAGGTCATCGCAATAGACGATGAAGCGATGCGGCTGCTGGGCCAGCTCGGCGACCAGCGCCGGCAGTGTCGGCAGGTCGTGCCGGTCGATCTGGATCAGACGCAGCCCCTCGCGGCCCAGGGTATTGAGCAGTGCGCGGACCAGCGATGACTTGCCGGTGCCACGGGCGCCCCACAGCAGCGCGTGGTTGGCCGGCTTGCCCGCAAGGAAGGCGCGAGTGTTGGCCAGCAGCTCACGCTTCTGGCGTGCGATGCCGAGCAGGTCCTCGAGTGTCAGGGCGTCACGCGGCGCGATCGGCGTCAGTCGCCCTCCCAGGGGGTGGCGGGTCCACAAGGCGGCGACATCGCGTGTCCAGTCCACTTCGACAGCCGTCGGCGGCAGCATCGGTTCGAGTCGGTCCAGCAGATGCGAGAGGCGGCGTTCAAACTCTGGCGACATGGTGATTCCCTGTCAGATACATGGGGTCCGGGCCGTGGCAGGCCCATCAGATCAAACCCAGTATCTCATGCCCGGCGGGGCCGTCTGGCCTGACGATGCTGTGATCTCAGCAACGTATCATTTCGCTGACTGCACCACTGCGCCTATCCGGTTATGCTGTCTGCACGTTTCTTGCACGTTCAGCGTCGCCCTGCCGTGCGCTCGAAGGTTGTCACGTCATCTAGCCAGGAGGCCCCAATGCCAGGATTGCTCGATCTCTCATCTCCCCGCGCCCTGCGTCGTCTGCTCCCGCTGGCGGCGCTTGCGGCGTCCGTCACCCTGAGTGCCTGCGCCAACTCTCCGCTGGGCCGCAGCCAGCTGACCCTCTACTCGGACCAGGAACTGGAGAAGATGGGGGAAGCCAGCTTCAGCAAGTACCAGCAGGAGCTGCCGGTGGTGGAAGGTCGTCAGGATGCCTACGTCAGCTGCGTGGCGGATGCGGTGACCGCCAAGGTGCCCGCCAGCTATGGCATCAGCGGCTGGCAGGTCAAGGTATTCGAGGATGAGTCCGCCAATGCCTTCGCCCTGCCGGGCGGCTACATCGGCGTCAACACCGGGTTGCTTGAGGTCGCCGAGAATCAGGACCAGCTGGCGACCGTCATCGGCCACGAGATCGCCCACGTGCTGGCGCGCCACGCCAACGAACGCGTCTCGACCCAATCCTTGACCTCCGCCGGGCTGTCACTCACCCAGGCACTGGCCGGCCTCGAAGGCACCGGTGGCGACCAGCTCATGGGCCTGCTGGGCATGGGCGCGGAATATGGCGTGCTCAAGCCGTTCTCGCGCTCCCACGAGTCCGAAGCCGACCTGCTGGGGCTGGACCTGATGGCCGAAGCCGGCTTCGACCCGCGCGCCAGCATCAAGCTGTGGGCCAACATGAATGCTGCCGGTGGCGCGCAACCGCCGGTGTGGATGTCGACACACCCGAGTGACGAACAGCGCATGGCGGCCCTCAACGAGCGCCTCGAGACCGCTCTGCCGACCTATCAGCAGGCCCGCGCCGCCGGCGAGAAGCCCAACTGCGATCGACTGCGCTGACCCCACCTGTGTGGCGTGGCATCATCAGCCTCAGGTAACACACGCTCGCGCGGCCCCTGGAGAACCTGGGGCTGCGCGAGCGTGCGGCGCTCTCTATCCAGCCGCCCTCCATCCAGCCGCCCTCTACTCTCTGGCTCTGCTCTCACTAGCCTGCCTTCTGATCTACCTCCCTTGGCTATCTAACGCTCTACCAGCTCCTCGCTTTACCGGCTTGAAAGTCTGAATGTAAAAAGAAGCCATCAAATGTGTCGATATCCGCGAATCATGTAACCGCATTGCTAATCTGGGATCACCTGCTCGCCTGCGCACTGCTCATGCAGACACTTCATGCACAGCGGCGCGAGCGTGTTCCCGACACTCGCTTGAGGATGCCTTACATGACTCGACACGCACTCATCATTGACGACGATCCGGATTTTCGTGAACTCATCAGCGGGCTGCTTTCCGCCCATGGGTTCGACTGCACGCAGAGCGAAGGGCTGCAGGACATCGCCTGCAATCCCGCCTGTCTGGAGACGGACCTCATCCTGGTGGACTACGAATTGGGCGACTTCACCGGCGATGATGTGCTCGGCTATCTGCGCGAACGCAATGTCGAGGCGGGCATCATCCTGATGAGCGCCTGTCACAACGACGACATGCAAGCGATGGTCGCCAGGGGCAAGCGCAGCGGCCTGGAGATGCTGGGCCAGCTCGGCAAGCCCTTCGACATCATGCACCTGGCCTCGCTGCTGGCAGAGCTGGACAAGCAACGCAATCCGCTGTCACTCGATGAACTGGATGATGCCCTGACCGAGCGCCAGCTGCATCTCGTCTATCAGCCCAAGATCGACCTCGCCAGTGGCCGGCTCAGCGGCGCGGAGGCTCTCGTGCGCTGGCAGCATCCTCTGCGCGGCATGGTCATGCCCAACCAGTTCATCGCCCTGGCGGAACGCAGCAACCGTATCGAGGCACTCACCTGGCAGGTCATCGAGAATGGTTTCCGCCAGCAGGGCCAATGGCAGTCCCAGGGCCTTCACCTTGACCTCGCGCTCAATCTGTCACCCCAGCTGCTGCGCACCCGTGACATGCTGAAGACGCTGGATGCGCTGGCCAGTCAGCATCATGTCGATCCGCACTCCATCACGCTGGAACTCACGGAGAGCTGCGGGATCGACTGCCTCACCTACGCTCGTCACCTTCTGAACGCCATTCGCGACCGCGGCTATCGCCTGGCGCTGGATGACTTCGGCACCGGTTTCTCCTCGATGATGCAGCTCTACAACCTGCCGTTCGACGAATTGAAGATCGACCAATGCTTCGTCGGACGCAGCGACAGCCACCCGGAAGCGCGCGCCATCACGCGTACCATCGTCGAGCTGGGCCAACGCCTGAATCTCGCCGTGGTCGGCGAAGGCATCGAGACCGCGGAACAGCGCGATTACCTCTGCGATACCCGCTGCAATATCGGCCAGGGCTATCTGTTCGCGCGCCCCATGCCCGTCAGCGACTTCAATGCCTGGAGCCGCTGCCCGCCCAGCGCCGTCAATGCACTCAGCCAGCGCCACGTCTCCGCCGTCCATTGAGGAGACTGGCGTCCCGCCACAGCGCAGCACAGACAGCGGGAATGCCGCAACTCCCCACTACAGACGCCACCCATGTCACCATGGGTGGCGTCTATGTAGTGAAGGCCAGGATGAATCGTGAAGGCCAGGATGAAGAGAGCGAGAGAAGGCGGGAACGGGAGAACAAGAGGGACGCTAGTGAATGCTGTCGGCTGTCGATCACGCCATCACGTCCCAATACCGTCAGGAGAACAGATAGCCCTCTGCGAGAAGGCTGTCCCGCGTCGGCACACTCAAGGAGCGCAATGTGGCGACATGCTGGTGTACCTCGGGCAGGTCCTCGCTGATCACGGCCTCCTCCAGCGCCTTGGCGCCACTGGCTATGCCGCTGCATCCCAGCGAGGCTGACGCCCCCTTCAGGGAATGCGCCTCACGCTTGAGCTCGGTGAGATCCATCTGCTTCAGCAAGGTCACCATCACGTCGAGGCGTCCTTCGAGTCGCGTCAGGTAATTGCTCAGCAGTCGTGAATAGGCCTCGCCACTCAGGGTCGTGAGCAGCTCCTGACAGGTCGCGTGTTGCAGCAAGGAAGGCGCGGCATCGGGCAGAGCGCGCGCAGCTGAGTCGTCAGTTGCCACATCGAGCGCCGGGGCAGCGTCGATCTGCGCGTCCTGATCATCAGCCGCTGACGAGCTGGTGCCATCATCGCCTGGTGCCTGCAGGGCGGCAGACGGCTCGCCAGCCGAAGCCTCTGGCTTGTCTGGCTCGAGCGACTTCTGCTGCGAATCAGACTTCTGTGAATCAGCCTCCTGTGAATCAGAGGCCTGCGAATCAGAGGCCTGGACCAGATACTGTTGCAGCACCCGATGCAGATCATCACGCGTGAACGGCTTGTGCAGCACCCCCTGCATGCCAGCCTCGATGCAGCGGCGGGCATCCTCCTGCATCACGTTGGCGGTCATCGCGATGATCGGCAGACGAGCGCTGGCGGGTTGCTCGGACTCTTGCTGACGCCAGCGACGTGTCGTCTCGACGCCATCCAGCACCGGCATCTGCATGTCCATGAACACCAGATCGACATCGTTGCCAGCCTGCGCCAGCCATTCGAGTGCCTGCTCACCGTCTTCCACCACCGTGACCTGCTGCCCCAGATACTCGAGCATGGCCCGCGCCAGCGACTGATTGACCTCGTTGTCTTCCACCACCAGCACGCTTGCGTGGGGCAAGGGCGTGTCTCCCACCGCCTGCTGCGGGCAAGCCTCGGCGGCGGTCAATACCGGCAGCGGCACGCGGCACCAGAAGCGACTGCCAAGCCCGAGATGACTCTCGACGCCGATCTCACCGCCCATCGCCTCCACCAGTCGCTTGCAGATGGCAAGCCCGAGCCCGGTGCCCTCATGACGACGCGCAATCGAGGTATCCACCTGGGTGAAGGGGGCAAACAACTGGCTCACCTGGTCGGCGGCGATCCCGCAACCGCTGTCGTGAACCTCGAAATGAAGCGTCTCGCCGTCTTCCGGTGATGCCCTCAGCCGGATGGTGCCCTGGGGACAGAACTTGAAGGCGTTGTTGAGCAGGTTGGTCAGTACCTGACGCAGGCGATTGACGTCACCCTTGACCCAGACAGGCAGATCATCGGCACGTTCTTCGAGGAAGATGCGCGAGCATCCCTTGCCGGCACTGCCTGTCTGGCGATGGTAATGCGCGGCCAGGGAATCGAGGAATTCGGGCAACGAGAAGCAGCGCTGATCCAGCTCCAGCTTGCCGGCTTCGATCTTGGAATAATCCAGCACATCATTGATGACGGCCTGCAGGCTCTCGGCACTCTGGCGCAGCATCGTCAGGTATTGCTGGCCACGCCGGGTCGAGACTTCCTCGCCGATGAGGTCCGACACGCCGACCATGCCATTGAGCGGGGTACGTATCTCATGGCTCATGATCGCCATGAATTCCGACTTGGCACGACTGGCCGCCTGCGCCAGCTGCACCATGCCATCCAGCTCCTGGGTGCGCTCCTCCAGCTTGCGGGTCTTGTAGGCCCGTCCACGACTCTCGACGATCAGCGCGACCACCAGCACGATGCCGCTCAACGTCATCAGCAGCACCAGCGACAGCGCAAGGGCATACAGGTTGAGGAGCTCCGAGCGCTCCTTGGTGCGCTGGATAGCGGCCTCGGCATTGATGTTGAGCAGCAACTCGCCGGTCTGCTCCTGAAGCGAGGCAAGCCGGCTGAGTATCTGCACATATAGGGACGCATCACGCTCCTGACGACTCGCCAGGTCCATGATGGCGCTGTCCAGCACCTCGATTCTGGGCAGCATGGCCATCAGCTGGGCATGCAGGTCGGGCATCCCCGCCAGCATGCTGCCCAGTTGGCCGCTCTGCAGCAGCTGTACCCGGCTATAGAGGATGTCGAGCCGCAACAGCAGCTCGCTGTCATCCATCAAGGCGGGCGGCGTCGGGGTCTTCTGCTCCTCGGCCACCACCATGCGCAGCTCGCGCACTTCCCTGTCGAACTGATAGACCGCCCAGATCAGATTCTCACGCAGCTTGTGCTCGAGTGCCTGCTGACGCTGATAGACCAGAACGCCAGTCACCAATGCCGAGACGAAGAACAACGTCGCGGCAATGGCGATGGCGGTTCTGAAATGCAGAGAACGGAGTGGATTCATGCACGAGCATCCTGGCAGCGCTCATGAAACGGAGCAGGAGAGGCGGGTTCAGCGTTCGATGTCGATTCGCTTCACCTGCCAGACAGAGCGGGTCATGATTTCCTCGTTGAGGAGATCCGGCTGCTCACTGAAGGGGTAGATGATGAAGATGGGGCCATTGTCGCGCACACGCAGTCGCTTGCCATCGACTTCCATGGCCAGTATCACCGGATGATCGAAATAATCCTGCACCGGCGCGGTGGCGGCGTAGTCGTTGAGCGCCACTATACGCATGGTGCCATCCTCGACGCCCACCGCCTCCATCAGCGCCGAACCGAGCGGACCGCTGAAGCTCACTTCGCCGTCATGCCAGGGGGTGGTGGTCACGGTCTCCCGTTGCGTCAGCGCCATGAGCATGGCGCGATCGAAATGTGCCTCGCCTCCGGCGTTGGCATGGGTGATATCCCCGGTGACGCGTAGCACCACCGGCCCCTGCGGAGCCTCCAGGGCCATGGCAAAGGGGGAAAACGACAGCGTCAGCAACAGAAGCCAGTGGCGCATGCGAAGTAACGCCGTGGTGAGACATCGCAGGAGAATGAGAAGCGGCATGGGAAGACTCCAGGGGTCATGGACAACCATGGATGACGGCCGGAGGTTCACCGTCTCGTTTCATCCTCGCCATTCACGGGCCAGCAGCGGCACCGCGCCATGAAGCAGCGAGAGGGGATGAACACGAGTATATGTCGCCATCGTCATGCCAAACGTGAACCATTGTGACGCGGTCTCACGCAAGAGACGCGTAGACTGCTTGCGATACCCACGCGGGGAGGCAACGACATGCAAATCGGCATCCTGGAAGATGATCATGATCAACGTGATTACCTGACCCTGTGTCTCGAGGCTCAGGGACATGAGCTGGCAGGCTTCGAGCGCGCCAGCCAGTTGTTGCGCGCACTGCGCGAGCGCAGCTTCGACCTGCTGATCATCGACTGGCAACTGCCGGATGCCTGCGGCATGGAGCTGACGCGCACACTGCGCAGCGAGCACGGCTGGCGAGGGCTGATCCTGTTCATCACCGCAAGCCAGGGAGAGGAGGATGTCGTGCATGCGCTTCAGCACGGCGCCGATGACTTTCTGGCCAAGCCTATCCGCCCTGCTGAGCTCACGGCGCGTGTGGAAGCGCTGGGCAGGCGTTTCGTCACCTCCGACACCAATTACCTGCAGCCCAAGGTGGCCATCAGCGATCAATATCGGATCGAGCCGGATGAACACACCATCTGGTGCGGCGAGGAGCCGGTCGCCCTGACCCAGCGCGAATATCAGCTGGCCTCCCTGCTACTGCGCCACGTCGGAGAGCTTTACTCACGCGCCTACCTGCTGGAGATGATCTGGGGGGTCAACGGGGACATCTCGACCCGGACGGTCGACACCCACGTCAGCCGCCTGCGGCGCAAACTGGGACTGAACGGCAGCCGTGGGCTCAGGCTGAAAAGCGTCTATCAGTACGGATATCGGCTCGAATCCTGTGCCACGGCCCCCGTCAAGAGCAGCTGAGCGCCAACAGCGAGGCGTGAGCACGCTGGATCATGGCCAACCAAAAAGGAGCGGGGGACTCTATCGAGTCCCCCGCTCCTTTTCATCGTCTGTCGTCTGACTGGTCGGCTAGCTGGTCATCTGGCTGCCCGTCTGGCGGCCATCTGAATCGACGTGCATGCCCGGCAAGCTCCCGCGGATCATCCTTCCGCCAGCATCCTGCGCAACATGCCCGCCACTGGCCCCGTCTCCGGGCGCTTGTGACGCCACAGGAAGTAGGACTCGGCCGCCTGCTCCACCAGCATGCCGAGACCATCCTCAACCCGCGCGCCGCGCTCGCTGGCCCAGCGCATGAAGACGGTCGGCTCGGCGGCATACATCATGTCGTAGGCGAGCGCCTGCGGAGAGAACAGCGAATCCGGCAACGGCGGCAGCTCGCCGCCCAGCGATGCACTGGTGCCATTGATGACCAGATCGAACTGACCCTCGATGGCCGCATAGCTGCCACCGGACAGCTGGCAGCCTTCCCCCGCCAGGTCGGCGAAGTCCTCGGCCAGCGCGCTGGCCTTGGCGGCGGTGCGATTGGCGATCACCAATGCCGCCGGCTGCTTGGCCAGCAGAGGCTCCAGCACACCACGCACGGCGCCACCCGCGCCGAGAATCAGGATGCGCGCACCCTTGAGCGGCGCCTCGAGACGCTCGAGATCACGGGTCAGGCCGACACCATCGGTGGTATCGCCATACAGCTGACCGGTCTTGCCGAGCATCAGCGTATTGACGGCGCCGGCGCGACGGGCACGCGGGCTCAGCACATCGACCAGCCGGAAGGCCTGCTCCTTGAAGGGCATGGTGACATTCGCCCCCTGGCCGCCTTCGGCGACGAACTCGGCCCAACCGGCCGCGAAGTCATCGACCGGCGCCAGTCGCGCTTCGTAGCTCAGCGAGTCCTTGAGCTGCTCAGCGAAGGAGCGATGAATCAACGGGGATTTCGAGTGGGCAATCGGGTTGCCGAATACAGCGTAACGGGACATCAGGACTCCGGGGCAATCACAGAAAAGCGTCAGGTCAATGCGGCGATCAGGCCTCTTCGCCCAGCCAGTCGCGGGCATGCAGGAAGTCACGATACAGCACCGCTTCGGCACTGCCTTCCTCGGGCTCGTAGCCGTACTCCCAGTGCACTACCGGCGGCATCGACATCAGGATCGACTCGGTACGTCCGCCGCTCTGCAGGCCAAACAGCGTGCCGCGGTCCCAGACCAGGTTGAACTCCACGTAGCGCCCGCGACGATAGAGCTGGAAGTTGCGTTCACGCTCGCCATAGGCCGTCTCGCGGCGGCGCTCGACGATGGGCAGATAGGCCTCGAGGAAGCTGTCGCCGACGGATTGCTGGAAGGCGAAGCAGCGCTCGAAGCCCCACTCGTTGAGGTCATCGAAGAACAGGCCACCCACGCCCCGCGTCTCGTCGCGGTGCTTGAGGTAGAAGTACTCGTCACACCAGGTCTTGTAGCGCGGATAGACATCACTGCCGAAGGCGATGCAGGCATCGCAGGCCGTCTGGTGCCAGTGACGCGCGTCTTCTTCATGCGGGTAGAACGGCGTCAGATCGTAGCCGCCCCCGAACCACCATACCGGCGCCTCGCCCTCCTTCTCGGCGATGAAGAAGCGCACATTGCCATGGCTGGTCGGCACGTGCGGGTTGTGCGGATGCAGCACCCAGCTGACCCCGACGGCGTGGAAGCTGCGACCGGCCAGCTCCGGACGTACCGCCGTCGCGGAAGCCGGCAATTCATGCCCGAAGACATGCGAGAAGTTGACGCCACCCTTCTCGAACACGCCGCCATTCTCGATGACCCGTGAGCGACCACCGCCACCCTCGGCACGCTCCCAGCTATCTTCACGGAAACTTGCCTGGCCATCGCAGGCTTGCAGCGCCTCGCACAGGCGGTCTTGCAGATCGAGCAGGTAGACCTTGACGTCTTCGAGATTGGCGTGGGCCACGATGCCTCCGGTAGAACGGGAATGAATGATGACGGGGCGACACCCGTCGTTGGCCGCTGCTGGCGGTGAACTGCCAGCTTACCGCGACACGCTGCGCTCGGCAGGTCGGAAAATGCCCCTCTTGGGCGCCTGGATGACGCGGCACTGATCTGGATCAACCCGAGCGACGATCCTGCTGCTCAGGCGCGCAGCACCTTGCCGGTCGCGAGATCACGAATGGTGCTGGGACGCGGGTTGCCGCCGAGCGGTCCTTCGAGGATCACGTCATTGACCAGCGCATCGCCGAAGGCGTCACGCACCTCGTCTGCGGTCATGGCAGGCGATTCGCCTGCACGGTTGGCCGAGGTCGACACCAGCGGTCCGCCGAAGGCAGCGCACAATGCCTGGACCAGCGGATGGTCGGTCACGCGCACGGCCAGGCTGACGTGTTCACCGCGCAGCAAGGGGTGCGCACGGCCATTGTCAGGCACCAGCCAGGTATAGGGTCCCGGCCAGCTGGCCAGCAGCTGCTCACGCTGCGCGACGGTGACCCCCGCCAGCCAGGGTTCCAGCTGGGCGATATCACCGGCGATCAGGATCAAGCCCTTGGCGGCGTCGCGGGACTTGAGCTTGATCAGCCGAGCCAGGGCCTCACCATCGTCGGGATCACACCCCAGCCCCCAGACGGCCTCGGTGGGATAGGCAACGATGCCCCCATTGCGAAGACAGGCAGCGGCGCCGTCGAGGGCACGCTGATCCAGCGAAACATCACTGACATTCATGATCTGCTCGAACTCCTAGCTGCGGCAACACAATGGCGGCGATTCTAGCACGCTCACCGGCGCGAGACCGACGCTGCACATCGACGCAACACGGCGTCGCGTCGGAGTGGCATAGGCGCACCGCCCGGTTCACGGCATGATGAACGGGTCCATCACCCTCAGGGTATTGCGAAACTGACGCAAAGGCTTGTTTCAAAAGACTATCGAGGTCATTTGGATGCTTTGCTGGACAGTCTCCAGCACCGGGCCTGATGGCGTTTCACCCCCACTTTTCCTCCCCCTTTTCTTCAGACAAGGATGTGATCCATGCGTCGCGCTTTCTCACTGACCACCTCAGCCGCTCTACTGCTGGCATTGGCAGGCTGTGCCAGCTCTGGCCCCCAGACGCCGACCGCGCCGGCGCCACGCCCTGCCCCGCTGCAGGATGCCGCGGCGCAGGCGCCCTTGAGCGACCAGGCGATGCTGGCGACCCTATGGATACAGCGCAGCGCGGAGTTTCATGCCCTGTCACTGCAAGCCTTCAACGTGGCCCACGACCGCCTGAATCTGGCGCTGGCGCGTCGCCACGCGCAGGACAAGCCGCTGGCGGTGGTCGTCGATGTCGATGACACCGTGCTCGACACCACCAGCTACGGCGGCTGGGCACTGCGTGAAGGTCGTACCTACGACAGCCAGAGCTGGGCTGACTGGGTGGATGACGCCGTCTCCACGGCTTCACCGGGCGCCGTGGAGTTCCTCAACTACGCACACGCCAGCGGCGTCGATGTCTACTACATCACCAACCGCAAGGCAGCCGGCAAGCAGGCCACCATCGCCAATCTTGCCGCGCTGGGCTTCCCGCAGGCCAATGCCGAGCACGTGATGCCGCGCATCGACAGCTCCGACAAGACCGCGCGCCGCGCACGGGTCACGCAGGAGCATGACATCGCGCTGCTGATGGGCGATAACCTCGGCGATTTCGATCAGGCCTTCCAGCAGTCCACCACCCGCGCACGCAATGCCGAGGTCGCCCGCCAGGCGGATCAGTTCGGCCGTCGCTTCGTGCTGTTGCCCAACCCGACCTACGGCGAGTGGGAAGGCGTGCTCTACGATGGCAACTGGAGTGCCAGTGAGCGCGAGAAGCGCGCCATGCGTGACGCAGCGCTCAATGCCTGGCAGCCCGAGAGCGGCAAGGTCAGCCTCGGCAAATGAGTTCAGGTTGCCGGCCTCCCGGATCATCAATGCCAGGTCGGCAACATTTGCTCAGAGCGTCAGAGCCGCTTCCAGCCACCCGGTGCCTGCATGACTCGCCCCTCGAGCTCCAGTTCCAGCAACTGCATGCTCAGCTCGCTGACCGAGGTGCCACTCAGCTCGACCAGCTTGTCCAGCGCCAGTGGCACGGCCCCCAGAAAGCACAATGGCGCCGCCTCCTGACTGTCAGGCGGCGTGGCAGCGCGTGACGCTGGCGGCGCCAGAGACGGCAAGGGCAGTGATGTCGTGGGTGTCGCGAAGGTAGCGGAGGTTGTCGCTTGCCGAGCCGAAGTGGCGGAGCGAGAGGCCGCAGAGGTGGCAGCGGGCTGCCTGGATGACGCCACCCGGGGCTGCGTTGACGGCTGCTCGGTCGAGTGAGCCGGCAACAGGTGCTCGAGCTCCGCCAGCATGTCATCGACATCGCGTACCAGCGTCGCCCCCTGACGGATCAACTCCAGACAACCGCTGGCGGTGATGTCATCGATGCGTCCCGGCAGCGCGAACACCTCGCGATTCTGCTCCATCGCCAACCGGGCACTGACCAGCGAGCCACTGCGCAGCGTGGCTTCGACCACCAGCACGCCAAGTGACAGGCCGGTGATCAGCCGATTGCGGCGGGGAAAGTGGCGCGCATGCGCGCCGGTGCCAGGCGGATGCTCCGAGAGCAGCAGACCGCCGCCCTCCAGCAGCCGCTGGCGAAGATGATGATGCTGAGCGGGATAGACCACATCGACCCCACAGCCGAGCACCGCCAGCGTCGAGGGGTTGGCCGCATAGTCGTGCGCGCCGAGACGCGCTGACGCCGCCAGGGCTCCCTGATGCGCCGCGGCATCGACCCCCAGCGCCAGCCCACTGGCGACACTCCAGCCACGTGAGACCAGCTCAGCCGCGAAGTCATGCGCATGCCGCAGGCCTGCCTGGCTGGCCTTGCGTGCGCCGACGATGGCCAGCATGGGCAACTCAAGCAGCGACTGCCGCCCCAGCGCCCAGAGCGCCAACGGCGGGTCCGGCAGGGTGTCGAGCATGGCTGGCCACTCGGGGTCCGCGGGGGTGAGCAGATGATAGCCCTGTGCCGGCGCATGCCAGGCAAGGTCTGCCATCACCTGCTCATGGAGCGGCGAGGATTCAGGGCGCTCGCACCACAGGCGCAGCGGTGCCGCGAGGCGTGGCGGCAATACCGCCAGCCAGCCCTGCGGCCAGTCGGCCCGCTCACGCAGCTTGGCCGCGGTATGCGTGCCAAAGCCCGGCAGGCGCGCCAGAAAGACGAAATCCGCCCGCGAGGGGCCGCGTTGTTCGACATCGATCGACACGCCACACCTCCCGAGCGGATTATTGACTCACCCTGGTTGTTCGCTTCAGCACGACGAGTCGTTTCACCACGCCGATGCTTGCGGATGACAGGGGCTTTCGATCAGCCGTGGGGCTCCAGCAGCTTGTCACCGACGCTCAATGGGCGGCCGGCCTGCATCACCAGCGCGTAGCTGACCTTGTCGTAGATACGAAATACCATCACCAGGCCACCTTCCTCACCGGGCAGGGTGATCGGCTCGCCGGTGACGGGATCGGTGATCGTCTCGCCGCGGCGCTCGATACCGAAGACAAACCCCGGCTGGATGCCTTCACGGCTGCCACGATTGAGCGCGACGATGTCATTGCGACCGATATTGCGCAGTCCATCGGGGGCCGCGAGGATGACGCCGCCCACATCTTCTTCGGTCGGCTGCGGCTGGAAGCTGGTGGTGATCGCACCACCGTCCGCCGGCAGCAGCAGATCGCCATTGAGAATCTCGCGATTGGCCGACAGCACGCGCAGCACGCCGATATCGCCTTCGCGACGCTCAAGCTTGATGTCGCCGATGCTGATCATCTCCAGCCCCAGAAACTCCTGGGTGTCCGGGTCCAGATAGCGCTGGCCCTTGCGGTAGACGCTGTAGGTGTCATTGGCGGACCAGTTGCCGCGGGCGTAGATGGTATCGCCGGCACCGCTGATCAGGCGGGTGTCATCCCCGGCCACGATATAGGGCGCATCGGTGAGCAGCGCCGGGTCAATCACGCGATGCTCTTTCAAGAAGGCCGAGATCTTCTCCAGCGGAATCGGCGGCACCGCCTCGCGCTTGGGAATCTTGCGGATCTGGGGAGACAGCTTCACGACCCCGCCCTGGCCGCGCTCCAGGCGCAGACGTGGCTCGCCATTCTCGTAGTAGAGCGAGATGCGATCGCCCGGATAGATCAGGTGCGGATTCTTGATCTGCGGATTGGCGCGCCAGACTTCCGGCCACAGCCAGGGTTCACGCAGAAAGCGCCCGGAGATGTCCCAGAGCGTATCGCCACGCACCACCACGTAGGTGGAAGGTACGTCATCACGTACGGTTGCTGCCTGTGCCAGCGACATCCCTGCGCTTGCCCCCAGCGTCGCCATGCCGAGGAGTGCCGTAAAGACGGCATTGCCGACCAGTCGTTTCATGCCCATTCCTGCGTCCCTTGCGTTATTGCCACCCATCGCTCGGTGGTGATGGTCTTGTTCTGAACTCCGCACCGCGCAGACCCGCTCTGCCCCGCGCCTGGTGGCTGCTGACCCCTGTCCATCGCCATGTCAGATCAATCCTGACTATTGCCGCGATAGTAGCAGCATTGACGGCATTCGGTTCCGTTCCTCGCTTGCGCACACTACAATATCAGGCAAATCCTTTCTGACAGCACAACGGTAATTACACCAGCCATGGCCAAACGCGAAATCCTTGAATTCCCTGATGAGCGTCTGCGCAACGTTGCCGCCCCGATCGACACGATCGACGCCGAGCTGCAGACCCTGATCGACGACATGATCGAGACCATGTATGACGCCCGCGGCATCGGCCTCGCCGCGTCACAGGTCGACGAGCATCGCCGTCTCATCGTCATCGACGTCAGCGAAGATCAGTCCCAGCCGCTGGTGCTGATCAACCCGGAATACACCCCGATCGGTGATGAACAGCAACCGATGCAGGAAGGCTGCCTGTCGATTCCTGAATATTATGCCGAAGTCCCGCGCTATCTGAAGGTACGACTCAAGGCTCAGGACCGCAACGGCGATGCCTACGAACTGGAAGCCGATGGCCTGCTGGCACATTGCATCCAGCACGAGCACGACCACCTGCAAGGCAAGCTGTTCGTCGACTACCTCTCCCCGCTCAAGCGTGATCGGGTGATGAAGAAGATGCAGAAGCGTCACAAGCTGCAAGAAGCCTGATCCCTCACGCTCGGCCACACGGCCGATATTGAGCGCATGGCGGCACCGCACGAAGGCCGAGGGCATCCCCTCGGCCTTCGTGCGGTTACTGGTCCATCAGCCGCATCTGTCGCGCTGGCCGTCCTGCCGCAACCGTCAGCACCTTGAGCACAGCCGCCTCCGTGCTCCTACATGAGTCATAGCACATGTCGAAAGCCCTGCGCATCGCCTTTGCCGGCACCCCCGATTTCGCCGCCGAGTGTCTGTCCGCCCTGCTGGGCAGTCGCCACGAGATCATCAGTGTCCACACCCAGCCTGATCGCCCCTCCGGGCGTGGTCGCAAGCTGACCCCGGGCCCCGTCAAGCAGCTGGCACTCCAGCACGATATCCCCGTCCATCAGCCGCTCAACTTCAAGGACGAGGCCGATCGTCAGATTCTGCGCGACCTCGATGCCGACATCATGGTGGTGGTGGCCTACGGCCTGATCCTGCCGCAGGCGGTGCTCGATATTCCGCGTCTGGGCTGCCTGAACATCCACGCCTCTCTGCTGCCGCGCTGGCGCGGTGCCGCGCCGATCCAGCGTGCCATCGAAGCCGGTGACAGCGAATCCGGCGTCACCATCATGCAGATGGATGCCGGCCTGGATACCGGTGACATGCTGCTGATCCGCCGCACCCCGATCACCGCCAGCACCACCGGTGGCGAGCTGCATGATGCGCTGGCGGCCCAGGGAGGTGAGGCCATCGTCACGGCCCTCGACGCCATCGCCGCTGGCGACCTGCCCGCGACCCGCCAACCGGATGAGGGTGTGACCTACGCCGCCAAGCTCTCCAAGGCCGAGGCCGAACTCGACTTCACCCGCCCTGCCGCCGAGCTGGACGCGCGCATTCGCGCCTTCAATCCGTGGCCGGTGGCCTGGACACGCCTTGCGGGCGAGCCGCTGCGCCTGTGGATGTCCCGCACCAGCGAGCAGCGCCTTGCGAACAGCGTGGCGCCCGGCACCCTGCTGGCACCCGGCAAGGATTGCCTGCGCATCGCCTGCGGCGATGGCCATGAGGTGCTCGAGATCACTCGCGCCCAGCTGCCCGGCGCCAAGCCGCTGTCCGTCAAGGACCTGCTCAATTCCCGTGCTGCGCGCTTCCCCGAGGGCCTCGTCCTCGGCGCAGATCACGCCCCTGATACCGATTCCCAGACCGAGACTTCCGCATGAGCCAGTCAGACAACCCGTCCTCCAAGGGCAACGGCAAGAAGCGCAACTCCCTGCCGCCAGCCCGCAGCAAGGGCGGCGCTCACAAGCATGGCGGCGCCCGTCGCAAGCCTGACAATGCACCGGCCTCGCCGGGCGCTGCGGTGCGTGTCGCGGCCGCGCGGACGCTGGCCCCGGTGCTGGCCGCGCGCACCTCGCTGAACCTGGACAGCCTGCCGTCCGGCGTCGCCGGGCGTGACCAGGGCCTCTACAAGGCACTGTGCTTCGGCGTCTGCCGTCAGTTGCCGCGTCTGGATGCCTTGGCGGGCAAGCTGCTGAAGTCGTCCTTCAAGTCGCAGGATCAGGACATCCACGCCCTGCTGCTGCTCGGCCTCTATCAGCTGCTGTACATGCGCATCGCCCCGCACGCCGCCGTCGGTGAGACCGCTGGCGCTGCCCGTGGCCTGGGCAAGGGCTGGGCCACCGGCGTGCTCAACGCCTGTCTGCGTCGTTTCCAGCGCGAGCAGGAAGCGCTGGAAGCCGAAGTCGACAAGGACCCCGCCGTCGCCCTGTCCCACCCCCAGTGGTTGCTGGATACCTTCCAGCGCAACTGGCCGGACGACTGGCAGGCCATCGCCGAGGCCAACAACGCCCAGGCGCCGATGACGCTGCGCGTCAATGTCGCCGCCATCAGCCGCGACGACTACCTCGCCCAGCTGGCGGAAGCCGAGATCGAAGGCGTGGCCTGCCCGTTCGCCGAGCACGGCATCACCCTGACCAGCGCCTGCGACGTCAGCGCCCTGCCGGGCTTCGAGGAAGGCCTGGTCAGCGTGCAGGATGAAGCGGCACAGCTGGCCGGTCAGCTGCTGGCACCGGCCGTGACGGCCATCAACGCCGAAGGGGAAGGCGTGCGCCTGCTGGATGCCTGCACCGCGCCGGGCGGCAAGCTGGCGGACATGCTGGAGCGCTTCCCGGGCCTGGACGCCACCGCCATCGACATCGACGGCGAGCGTCTCGAGCGCGTGGAAGAGACGCTGGAGCGTCTCGAGCTGGGTGCCGGTGTCGTATGTGCCGATGCCAGCGAACGCGACTGGTGGGACGGCGAAGCCTTCGACGTCATCCTGCTCGACGCGCCCTGCTCCGGCAGTGGCGTCATCCGCCGTCACCCGGACATCAAGCTGCTGCGTCGCCCGAACGACATCGGCGACCTGGCACGCCTGCAGGGCAAGCTGCTGGCCAATCTGTGGGGCATGCTCAAGCCCGGCGGCACCCTGGTCTACGGCACCTGCTCCATCATCACCCAGGAAAACGCCCGCGTGATGGACCGCTTCCTGGCCGCGACGCCGGACGCCAGGGCCGAGACCATCAAGGCCGATTGGGGCCGTGTCTCCGGTGCTGGCCGCCAGATGCTGCCACAGGTCAATGGTCACGACGGCTTCTACCTGGCCCACATCACCAAGGCCAGCGCCTGATCACAGCCAGGTGAGCCGTGTCGGCGCGACGTCCGTGATGACATGAGACGCCACGCCTGACATTCCCGGACAGCCGCGCCCCGACTCTCGGGGCGCGGCTGTCTTCCGTCCTGGCACTGGTTTATCCTGTGCCGACTGAGCAACAGCGGACGAGCCGGACATGAAAATCATCATTCTGGGCGCAGGTCAGGTCGGCGGAACGCTCGCCGAACACCTGGCCCATGAAGAAAATGACATCACGGTGGTGGATACCGACAGCGAACGACTGCGCGAGCTGCACAACCGACTCGACATCCGCACGGTCACGGGGCCGGCGAGCTATCCGCAGATCCTGCGGCAGGCGGGTGGCGAGGATGCCGACATGCTGATCGCGGTGACCAACTCTGACGAGGTCAACATGATCGCCTGTCAGATCGCCCATAGCCTGTTCCACACGCCGACCAAGATCGCGCGTGTGCGCTCGACCGCCTATCTGACCCGCAAGGGCCTGTTCTCGCATGACGCCATTCCGGTCGATGTACTGATCAGCCCCGAGCAGGTGGTGACGGACCACATCCGCCGCCTGATCGAATATCCCGGCGCCCTGCAGGTGCTCGACTTCGCCAATGGCGTCGCCCAGCTGGTCGCGGTCAAGGCCTACTACGGCGGACCGCTGGTCGGTCAGGAGCTCGGTTTCCTGCGTCGCCACATGCCCAACGTGGATACCCGCGTCGCCGCCATCTATCGTCGCAATCGTCCGATCATCCCGCGCGGTGACACCGTGATCGAGGCCGATGACGAGGTGTTCTTCATCGCGGCACGCAAGGACATCCGCACCGTGATGGGCGAGCTGCGACGCGTCGATCGCAACTTCCGCCGGGTGGTGATCGCCGGTGGCGGCCACATCGGTGAGCGTCTGGCCGAGACGCTGGAGCACAGTCATCAGGTCAAGATCATCGAGCACTCGCTGGCGCGTTGCACCGACCTTTCCGAGCGCCTCGATCGCACCGTGGTCCTGCACGGCAGCGCCACCTCCAAGCGTCTGCTGCTGGAGGAGAACATCGAGGATTGCGATATCTTCTGCGCGCTGACCAACGACGACGAGGTCAACATCATGTCGTCGATGCTGGCCAAGCGACTCGGCGCCAAGAAGGTGCTTACGCTGATCAACAACGCGGCCTACGTGGACCTGGTGCAGGGCGGCGAGATCGATATCGCCATCTCGCCCCAGCAGGCGACCATCGGCGGCCTGCTGACCCACGTGCGCAAGGGTGACATCGTCAATGTCCACTCGCTGCGCCGTGGTGCGGCAGAGGCCATCGAGGCCATCGCCCACGGCGATGAGCGCTCCTCCAAGGTGGTAGGCCGACGCATCGAGGATATCAACCTGCCGGAGGGCACCACCATCGGTGCCGTGGTACGCGGCAAGGAAGTGCTGGTGGCGCATCATGACCTGGTGGTGGAATCCAACGACCACGTCATCCTGTTCGTGGTCGACAAGCGTCGCATCCGCGAGGTGGAGCGTCTGTTCCAGGTCGGGTTGACCTTCTTCTGATGCCGGCCTCCATGACTTCCGCCCCGCGCCCGCCCCGAACGTCACTCGGCGGCCTCGCCACGCAGCGCCTCTCTCAGGGAGGCGCCGCATGAGCCTACGCGTGATCTCTCGCATCCTCGGTATCCTGCTGATGCTGTTCAGCCTGACGCTGGTGCCGCCGATGCTGATCTCGAGGGTCTTCGAGGACGACACCCTGAGCGCCTTCGCCGTGGCGATGGGCATCACCCTGCTGACCGGTTTCGCGCTCTTCTACCCCAATCGGCACGCCCGCAAGGAGCTGCGCAACCGCGATGGCTTCCTGATCACGGTGCTGTTCTGGACCGTGCTGGGGGCCTTCGGCTCGCTGCCCTTCCTGCTCGCCGAAGACCCGAACCTGACCATCATCGATGCCATGTTCGAGTCGTTCTCGGGGCTCACCACCACCGGCGCCACGGTGATGACGGGGCTCGATCTGCTGCCCCACTCCATCCTCTACTACCGCCAGCAGCTGCAATGGCTGGGCGGCATGGGGATCGTGGTGCTGGCGGTGGCGATCCTGCCGACACTCGGCATCGGCGGCATGCAGCTCTACCGCACCGAGATTCCCGGCCCGCTGAAGGACTCCAAGCTGACGCCGCGCATCACCGAGACGGCCAAGGCGCTGTGGTACATCTACGCCGCGCTGACGCTGGTGTGCTTCGCCAGTTACTGGGCGGCCGGCATGAGCTGGTTCGATGCCCTGGGCCACAGCTTCTCGACCGTCGCGGTCGGTGGCTTCTCGACCCACGACGCCAGCATCGGCTACTTCGACTCCGCCAGCATCGAGATGATCTGCGTGTTCTTCATGGTGGTGTCCTCGATCAGCTTCGGCCTGCACTTCGCCGCCTGGCGCGAGGGCCGCATCAGCCATTATCTGCGCGACCCGGAGACACGCTTCTTCCTGATCCTGCTGCTGATCCTGACCTGCGTCACCATCGCCGGCCTGCTGCTGACCGGCAGCTACGATGACAGCAAGGCGCTGCGCCACGGCCTGTTCGAGGCCGTCTCGGTGGCCACCACCACCGGCTTCGGCGTCGCCGATTTCACCGGCTGGCCGGGTGTCTTGCCGATGATGCTGTTCATCGCCGCCTTCATCGGTGCCTGCTCCGGGTCCGCCGGTGGTGGCATGAAGGTCATCCGCATCCTGCTGATCCTCAAGCAGGGCGTGCGCGAGATCCATCGTCTGATCCATCC
Organism: Cobetia sp. 29-18-1; assembly: GCF_029846405.1. Classification (NCBI taxonomy): domain Bacteria; kingdom Pseudomonadati; phylum Pseudomonadota; class Gammaproteobacteria; order Oceanospirillales; family Halomonadaceae; genus Cobetia; species Cobetia sp. 29-18-1. The sequence continues at coordinate 75,946 of NZ_JARWKS010000013.1, read as the reverse complement.
CAATGCCATCCTGTCGGTCAAGGTCGGCAAGATGCGTATCTCCGAGGGTGTCGCTGAGGCGGTGTGGGGGTTCTTCTCCGTCTACCTGATGCTGTTCGTGCTGATGATGCTGGGCATGCTGGCCACCGGGCTTGACCAGGTGACGGCGTGGTCAGCGGTCGGCTCGGCGCTCAACAACCTGGGGCCGGGACTGGGTGAGGTCGCGACCCACTACGGCGATATTCCGGGGGCCGCCAAGGGCATCCTGATCCTCGCCATGCTGCTGGGACGTCTGGAGATCTTCACCATCCTGGTGCTGTTCACGCCGGCCTTCTGGCGGCGCTGACAGCCGCCAGCGTGCCCAGAGCGTCACCTTGAACGCAAACGCCCCCGCCGGAGGACTCCGACGGGGGCGTTTTTATTGCAGCGCTTCGACTATGACTCGCCGGTAGTGGCGTCACGGCGCGCCAGCAGGCGGCGCATTGGCGCGGTCGGCTCCAGCACATAGTGGATGCGGCTGGCACGATAGCAGTCGTTGAAGGCGTCGAAGTAGTCATCCAGCACGCTGGCCGCGTTCTCCTCCCCCGCCTGACGCAGCAGCTCCGCCGCCACTTCCGCCGTGCACAGGTGCGCCTCGGAGGCAGGCTTGCGCAGGTGATAGCGGGTCAGACGCTGAGTGTGCAGCGGCAATACCGGCAGGCCGTCCAGATAAGGGCTCTTGCGGAAGATGCGCCGCGCCTGACGCCAGGTGCCATCGAGCAGGATGAACACCGGAATGCGTGCCTCGCCACTGGCGGTATGCGTTGCCACATCGGCGCCGACGCCGGCGATGGCATTCACGTCGACCACGCGATCGGCGTAGTCGGGCTGGTCATCCGGGAAGATGATGAAGGGCTGATAGCGCTCATCTTCCAGCAGCGCCAGCAGGCGCGGATCCGGCTCGACGCGATACCAGCTGAAGACCTCGGTGCCCGCCAGCACATCCGAGATCAGGCGCCCGGTATTGGTCGGCTTGTAATGCTCCAGCGGATGGGTGATCAGCCAGAACTTGATCCGCGACTCGGCGGTGACCTGATAGGGACACAGGCAATTGAGCCTGGGCAGGCGGCACGCCTCACAGCGAATCACCTGACTGCCGCGCGCCTTGAATTCGCGGCGCGGATGCCGTCCGTGCCACGCCTCCGGCTCGCCACTGGGCAGCGTGGTGATGCCACTGCCTGCGCCTGGCGCGACGGTATCGATTGCCACAGCGTCGCCATCGACGCTGGAGGCGACAGCGGAAGCAGATTGAGGCGCACAGGCGGCGATATCGTCGCCATCAGCCGGCGGGGGGCGGGAATCACACATGATGAGCAGTCAGAACCAAGGAAAAAGGGACGCGCATTCTAGCATGCGCGTCCCTTTCTCCCATTCTTCTGTCCCGACTCAGGTTGCCGATTCGCGGGATCAGACCTCGTAGCGGTGCTTGCTGCCGGTCACGAACTTGGGCGGACGACGCTTCCAGTAGCCTGCCAGCAGCGACCCCGAGACGTTGTGCCAGATGGAGAAGATCGCCCCCGGCAGCGCCGCCGTGGCGGAGAAGAACTGACTGGCCAGTGACGCCGCCAGGCCGGAATTCTGCATGCCGACCTCGATGGCGATGGTGCGCGAAGTGCGTTCATCCAGCCCGAACAGACGCGACAGGCCATAACCCGCGCTCAGGCCGATGGCATTGTGTGCCACGACCGCCAGCGCGACCAGCGGGCCCAGCGTGGCAAGTCGCCCGACGTTGAGCGAGACCACGATGGCGATGATCAGCACGATGGCCAGCATGGCCAGACTCGCCAATGCCGACTCCCACTCGCGGATCAGATCACGCGCAAAGTGGTGCACGACCACGCCGAGCACGATGGGGGCGACCACCAGCTTGGCGATGCTCAGCAGCATGCCGCTGACCGGCACGTTGATATCGGTGCCCAGCAGCCACCAGGTCAGCAGCGGCGTCATCACGATGGAGAGCAGCGTCGAGGCCATGGTCATCGAGACCGATAGCGCCACGTGTCCGCCGGCCAGCCAGGTCATCACGTTGGAGGAGGTTCCCCCTGCCGTGGCACCGACCAGCACCATGCCCACCGTCAGCGCCGGGTCCAGCCCCAGCAGACGTGCGATCAGGAAGGCGGCCAGCGGCATCACGCTATATTGCAGCAGCAACCCGAGCGCGATGGGGCCGGGGCGACGTGCCACGCGTATGAAGTCGTCACGCGACAGGGTCAGGCCCATGGCGAACATGATCAGCGCCAGCAGAGGCTGAATGGTGTCCTTGAGCGCCACGAACGGCGTCGGAGCCACCACGGCGATGCCGGCAAAGACCAGCGCCCACAAGGGGAAGAAACGATTCAGCGTCTCGAACATGCTTTTCACTTTTCGGTCGCCCGGGGCATCGATTTCCCGGAAATTGCTGGCCCGCCTCCCATGGCAGGCCTGAAGGCGCGCATCATAACGTATCAGGCAGCCCCAGGTGGCCCTGATACAACCAATGGCGCACAAGGCGCGGTACCGCCTGACCGGCACTTTCGGCCAGCGGCAGCACGCCGGGCTCGGCCAGTTCATCGGCATTCGGGTCGACCAGCACGATGGGGGCATCCAGCGGCGCTGCTGCATAGAGGTTGGACGCCGGCATGACCTTGAGCGAGGTGCCGACGATCAACAGCAGGTCCGCCTCGGCGGCGATCTCCTCGGCGACCGCATAGAGCGGCACCGCCTCACCGAACCACACCACGTCCGGGCGCAGCTGACTGCCCTTGTCACACAGGTCCCCGAGGCGAATGCCGCCACGCGGCAAGGGATAGCGCAGGCCGTGGTCGACGCTGGAGCGCGCCTTGAGAATCTCGCCATGCAGATGCACGACCTCGCGCGAGCCCGCTCGCTCGTGGAGGTCGTCGATGTTCTGGGTGATGACCGAGACGCGAAAGCCGTGCTGCTCCAGCTCAGCCAGCGCCTTGTGGGCCGCGTTGGGCCTGGCGCGGCGTACCTGGGTGCGGCGGTCATCGTAGAAGCGCAGCACCTGCTGGGGGTCACGTCGGAAGGCCTGCGGCGTCGCGATGTCTTCCAGACGATGCTCTTCCCACAGGCCATCCTCGGCGCGGAAGGTGCGCAGGCCGCTCTCGGCGCTGATGCCGGCGCCACTCAACACGACCAGATGGCGTCCGTGACGTGCACCGGGGTCCTTGAAGCCTTCACTCATCTAGCACTCTCTCTGGCGTTGGACAGGATCGAACAGCGGGCATGGCGATCACACTCAGTCATCGATGAAGTCCTGACTGCGATCGACACCGAAGCGCCGCTTGTTGCGATAGGGATAGACATCGATCACGCGCCCTTGCGCGATGGCGTCCTGCAGGCCACGCCACCAGCTGGCCTGGAAGATCTCGGGATGCAGCTCATAGAACAGCTTGCGCAGCTGGATATCGGCAAACAGGAAGGGGCCGAACTCCTCGGGGAAGATGTCGTTGGGCCCCACCGAATACCAGGGCTCGCTGGCCAGTTCCTGCTCAGGGTAACGTGCCTCGGGAATCTCACGGAAGTTGCACTCGGTCAGGTAGCTGATCTCGTCGTAGTCATAGAAGACCACCCGCCCGTGGCGCGTGACGCCGAAGTTCTTGAGCAACATGTCGCCGGGGAAGATGTCAGCGGCAGCCAACTGCTTGATCGCATTGCCATAATCATTGAGCACCGCGCGGGTTTCCTCGGCGTCACACTCCTCGAGATACAGGTTGAGCGGCGTCATCATGCGCTCGGTGTAGCAGTGACGTATCAGCACCTTGTTGCCGCGCAGGCTGATCGAGGAGCTGCACACCTCCAGCAACTCTTCGAGGCAGGCCGGGTCGAAGTGGTCCTTGCCGACGGTGAAGTTCGAGAATTCCTGCGTATCGGCCAATCGCCCGACCCGATCATGGCGTTTGACCAGACGGTACTTCTCGCGCACCTGATCACGACTCATGTCCTTGCCGGGGGCGAAGCGGTCCTTGATCAGCTTGAACACCAGCCGGTAACTGGGCAGCACGAAGACCGCCATCACCATGCCGCGCACGCCCGGCGCGATGATGAACTGATCGGAGCGACTCGCCACATGCTGGTTGAGGCCGCGGAACAGCTCGGTCTTGCCATGCTTGTAGAAGCCGATGGCGGCGTACAGCTCGCCGATGGGCTTCTCGGGCATCAAGGTCTGCAGAAACCCGACCACCTCGCTGGGCACTTCGATCTCGATCTGGAAATAGGCCCGCGTGAAGGAGAAGATGATCGAGACCTCTTCCGGCTCGATGATCACGGTATCCAGATAGACGCCATCGCGCTCGGTATGCAGCACCGGCAACACCAGCGGCAGGGTCTGGCCGCCACCCTCGATGCGCCCGACCAGATAGGCCCCCTTGTTGCGATAGAAGACGCTGCGCAGCATCTCGAAGGCGGCATCCGGCGCATCGCGCACCGCCTCAGGCAGCGTCGCGAGCAACATCTCGGCGCCCAGCGTCACATCGCGCCCCTGATGCTCGAAGGCGATCCCCAGTGGCGCCTCGTTGAGCACGGATTCGAGTGCCCCGGCCCAGTCACCCTCGACCGGCACACGATGACTGATGCTCAAGCCGGAATGGCGTGCCGGCCCCTGGCGGGATGGCGAGACGAACATCCAGTCATCGCGGATGTGACGATGGGAAAACACGCTGCAGAAGATGGAGTTGTAGAAGGTCTCGGCCAGCTTGTAGTCGAGGCGTTGATCGATCAGCGCCATGTACTGCCGCTTGGCCTCGCCCCACAGGGTGCACTCGCACAGGCGGTCGGGCTCGAAGGCACGCTCCAGCCGCTCCATGGTGGCGGCGACCTTCTCGTCGTAGAGGTTGATGCGCGCGGCGGAGGCCTGCTGTGCCTCACGCCAGTCGGCCTCGATGAAGCGCCGCCGCGCATCACTGGATATCTGCTTGAAGCGTGATCGATATTCATCGAAACCATGCAACACGGTCGCCGCCAGCCGCTGGCCCTGCTGGCCATTGCCGCGCTCGTCACTGTCTACATCATTGCCCATCGCCGCCTCCCTGCCCTTCAGTCACCTGACATGTCCAAAGCATGCGGACTGTCGCGCCAGCAAGCGAGACGACAATGGTCGCGGGCCTTCAACCCTGACTCACGCTAGGTGCGCCATCCATCAAGGCCGGGGTGGCAGCGGACCGCCTGAAACGCAGAACGCCACCCCGCAAGCGAGGTGGCGTTCATGATGTCTGACGATGGCCAGGGGCGCGTGGCTTACAACTCATGCCCCAGCGAGGCCGCCGAGTCGGCCAGCGGCTTGACGCGGCGCTCGGCCTCGAACAGGTCATCGGCCATGCCGGCCTGCTCGGAACTCATGTCCAGCGCATCGATGCGCGAGGCCTGGAAGCGGTCACGCTGCTCATCCAGGCCGGCGAAATCGAACAGGTCGCGGTCTGCCAGATGTGACGGCGCCACCGAGGTGACGGCATGGAACATGGTTTCCAGCCGCCCCGGATGCTTCTTCTCCCAGTCCTGCAGCATCTCCTTGACCACCTGACGCTGCAGATTCTCCTGCGAGCCGCACAGGTTGCAGGGGATGATCGGGAACTCGCGCGCGTTGGAATAGGCCTCGATATCGGACTCACGGCAATAGGCCAGCGGGCGAATCACGATATGGCGCTGGTCATCAGAGAGCAGCTTGGGCGGCATCGTCTTGAGCTTGCCACCGAAGAACATGTTCAGGAACAGCGTCTCGAGGATGTCGTCGCGGTGGTGGCCGAGGGCGATCTTGGTCGCACCGATCTCGGCGGCGAAGCCATACAGCGAGCCGCGACGCAGGCGCGAGCACAGCCCGCAGGTCGTCTTGCCCTCCGGCACCTTCTCCTTGACGATGGAATAGGTGTCGCGCTCGAGGATGTGGTACTCGACGCCCACCGACTCGAGCCATGCCGGCAGCACATGCTCCGGAAAGCCGGGCTGCTTCTGGTCGAGATTCACTGCCACCAGCGTGAACTGCACCGGCGCATTGCGCTGCAGGTTCATCAGGATATCCAGCATGGTGTAGGAATCCTTGCCCCCGGACAGGCACACCATCACCTTGTCACCATCACGGATCATGCCGTAATCGGTGATGGCGGTACCGACATTGCGCCGCAGGCGCTTCTGCAACTTGTTCAGTTCGCGCTTGGCAGTGGCCGCATCAGTGGGGCTGGACGAAAGCTCGCTATCGGGTGTGAACATGGGGCATCAGGCTGGCAGTTTGGAAGGGCGCACAGTCTAGCATTGGCCAGTAGACGGTCACAGAGGCAGCGTACTTCAGGCGGGGTGCCTGCCCCTGTCGGGCCAGGTGGCGTGACGCCGACGCAAGATACGCCAACGCCCGCAGTCAGCGGGCGTTGGCGTGTGGCATGCGCCGTGGGGAACAGCGGCGCTTGCGCGGACTTCCTGCAAGCTAGAACAGGCGCAGGCTAGAACAGGCGCAGCACTTCCAGATAGCGGATCACCACCCCGCCCAGCATCACGAGGATACCGAAGCGTTGCAGTCTGAATTCAAGCGCAGTGAGCGCAAGCTTGCGTGACCAGAACATCAGCACACCGCGCATGTCCTGTGTCCGGCGAATATAGAGGCCGTAGGCAAACAGCACGATGGCCAGGCCAAGAATCAACAGCGTATTGGTCGCGATCAGCATGTCGCACCTCGTGGGCAAGTACCCCTGAGTCATAAGGAAGGCAATCGCGGGCGGATGCCTTATCTGAAGCCGGGCCCCGAGCAGATGCCCGGGGCCCGACAGTCATCACCTGGCGCAGTGATGACGATCCTGAAGAGAAAGATGCCGTCCTCAGGCCTGACAGAGGCTGGCTGACAGCAGGTCCGTATCACGCGTGGCCTTTGCTCGCTGTCGCCGCTTCATTATGGTTATCAAAGCTGCTCGGTCTTTCATCCTGCATGGCTTGGCCGTCCTGCTGGCCGGTAGTGCACTGGCGTGTAATCAGAGTCGACCTCTCGCCGCAGTGGGCGTGTCGTATGACAGTCAGTGTGGACAAAGGCAGTGAGCCGGGCCATTGGACATTCCGGCAACAGACCTTGGAATAATAGCCTTGAGGATGATGTCGGCTGATGAGACGTCTGATACCGGGCCTGACACGCATCCAGCGCCTGCCCAGCCCCTGCCATAAGCTCCTGACATAAGCCCCGCTCAGGCCTGGCTGGCCAGCGAGGGCGACAGCGGTGCCTGCATCAGGCGCTGCGCCATCAGCGCACTGGTCACGGCGTCCCCCAGCGCGCTGTGGCGACCGATCACCGGCACGCCCAGGGCATCAGCCATCGCCTCGAAGCGCAGGTCCGGGGCGGCGTCCGGCTGCTCATGCTTGCAGCGCCGGACGTAATCGCGCGCCAGATCGTGACGCTGGTTGGGCAGATCAAAGCCGAAGCGTGGCCGCAGGTGACGGTTGATCACCGCGACATCGAAGTCGATGCACCAGCCCACCAGCGGACGATTGCCGATGAACTCCAGCAGCTGTCGCAGCGCATCGCCCAGCGCTTCTCCGCCATGCAGATCGATACCGCGCAGGCGGTGGATGCGGATCGAGTCGCCCTGCAGCCCTTGCGGGCATTGCAGATAGAGCGACAGCGCGCTGGAGGTATGGATATGGCGCGCATCGAAACGCACCGCCGCCAGCGAGACCAGCTCGGCGTGGCCGACATCGAGACTGGTGGTCTCGCAGTCCAGCGCTACACGCTCCCCGCCCCGCTCGGCGGCATGCCAGGGACGAAAGAGCTCGGCAAACTCGCCCTGCGCATGACGACGACGATCACTGGCGCGTCTCAGTTGTTCGAACATGCCACCTCCCCTCGGCCTTGAGGCCGGTTCAGTATTCCAGGTGATAACGATGTGACAGCCGCTGCTTGAAGTCCTTGACCCGACTCAGGGCATCGCGCAATAGATCACGCTCCAACGAGGACAACGACTGGGTGATGATCAGGTTGCGACTCCCCGCCTCCCGCGCCGCCGTGGTCTTGTCCTGGCCATCCCTTCGCGAGTCGCTGGCCCCGCCGGCGGCAGCGCCATGTTTGTCCTCTTCCAGATGGCGCAGCTGCTGGCGCAGACGCAACTCGGCAAACAGGGACAACGCCTCGGCAAGGTCGGCGCTGTCGCTGGCCTCGATACGCCCATCACTGACCAGCGCCTCAAGCCGCGCGAAGGTGCCGGTGGCCATCACTCCGCGTTCCAGCGCCATGGTGCGAACGCCATGCACGATGGGGAAGATGCCGCCCTTCTTGATATCGATGCCGTGTCGCGGCGAGCGCAAGGAGCCGAACAGCGTCAGCGGGGTCGAGAAATGCAGCGCCGGGCGCGCGAAGTGCGACAGCAGCAGCTCATCGCGCGTGGCGTGGCGTACCAGGTGTCCGCGCAAGCTGTCGACCAGCGCTTCATTGCCGCCGCTGGCGCGCGCGTCGAAGACGATGGCCAGATTCATCAGCGCCTCGCCATCGCGTCCGGCGCACCAGCGTGCGATCTTGCCGCGCCAGCGCGACTCGGTGGCGACCCACTCCGGATTGGAGACCATGATGTTGCCCGGGCATGGTGGATAGCCGAGACCCGCCAGGGCGTCACTGAAGCGCTGCAGGGTGTCCTCGTTATCGGGCCACTGGTGGCCATCGGCGATGATCAGCCCATTGTCCTGATCGGTCTTGAGGATCTGTTCGCCGCGCCCTTCGCTGCCCATCAGCATCAGGCAACTCGAGGCCCGGTGCTCCTCCGCCACCAGCATGGCGAAGGTGCGCTCGATCAGGCGCCCGTTGAGCGCACTCAACAGCGCCATCGCATGGCGCATGTGGACTCCCTGCATCGCCAGCGCCCTGACCATTTCCGGCAGACGCGCACTGGCCTGCTCAAGCGCCGCCATGTCAGAGGCGCGCTCGATCTCGAGACTCAACAGCTGACTGCGATTGGAGAAGAACCCCAGCACGTCGGTCAGCTCGATGACCCCGACGACCGCCGCGTCAGGCGTCAGGCGCTCCTTGACCACGATCCGCGCGACCCGGTGGCGGGTCATCTGCACCAGCGCCTGGAACAGATATTCCTCCGCCGTGACCGCCACCAGCGCAAAGCTGCCCAGCGAGGCGAGCGGATGATTGGCAGCCAAACCCTGGATCACCAGCGCATTGAGCAGGTCCGTGCGCGTCACCACGCCCTGACGCCCCTCGACAGTGATGATCAGGCTGTCCGCCCCCGCCGTCTGCATGGCCTTGACGCCCTGCTCGATGCTGGCGCTGGCCGCCAGCTTGAGCGGCGGACGCATGCAGTCCATCACCCGCGCCAGCATGAAGCCTGCCTGGTCGCGACTCGCGCCCTGACGGGTATCACGCTGCGCCGCCAGCAGCCGCGCCTTGTCGCTCAGGCTGTGCTGGAAGTACTCACCGAAGGCAGGACACTCGTCGCACAGCGAGAAGAACAGCTCTGCGGGCAGCTGGTAGCACAGCGTCTCCTGCTCGCAGACGAAGCGGGTGCGGCAATGGCCATTGAGCAGCGTCAGCGCCCCGAACAGGTCCCCCGCGGTGTAATGGCCGATGCGCAGGCTGACCCAGGCATCCAGTCCCTCGCGCTGCGCCTTGTCGAGCGTGGCGGCGTCCGGCAGTGCCGAATCAGCGGCCAGTTCCGCCACCTCGCCCTTGTGAATGATGTAGACCGCCTCACCGACGGCCCCCGGCACCAGCGGCTGCGCCAGTGCCTCGAAATAGTGAAGGTCCACCCCTTCGGCCAGCCGTTGCCGAAGACGCTCATCCAGCAGACTGAACGGCGGCTCCTCGAACGCGATATCCACCAGTGACGCTTGCATGACAGCGACTCCCCTCTGCGCGTGCAGCGCTTATCGATGCACGAGCCCTCAAACCACGAGGCCCCGCCTGCAGGTGCAAGACGGGGCTTCGGGAAACGGGGGCCTGTTCGCGCCGATGCTGCGTGCTGCGCGAATAGGCCCTGCTGCCTGAATCAGTGATCCACTGCTGTTCCGGCCCCGCGCGGAACACGAATGTCCTCGACGATATGCTGGATGTGCTCGGGCGGCGGCGGAGTCATCTTGCAGACGATGACCGCGACGACGAAGTTGAGCACCATGCCCAGCGATCCGATCCCCTCCGGCGACACACCCAGCAACCAGTTCTCGGCGCTGTTGAGTTCCGGCGAGATGAACTTGAAGTAGACGATGTAGCTGAAGGTGAAGACCAGGCCGACCAGCATGCCCGCGATGGCACCTTCCTTGTTCATGCGCTTGGAGAAGATCCCCAGCAGGATGACCGGGAAGAAGCTCGATGCCGCAAGCCCGAAGGCAAAGGCCACCACCTGCGCCACGAAGCCTGGCGGATTGATGCCGAAGTAACCGGCGATCACGATGGCCACGGCCGCCGCCATGCGTGCCGCCATCAGCTCCTGCTTCTCGCTGATGTCTGGCTTGAAGGTCTTCTTGAGCAGGTCATGTGAGATGGCCGACGAGATGACCAGCAACAGACCGGCCGCCGTCGAGAGTGCTGCCGCCACCCCACCCGCCGCCACCAGTGCGATGACCCATGCCGGCAGGTTGCCGATCTCCGGGTTGGCCAGCACGATGATGTCGCGGTCGATGTAGACCTCGCTCTCGTTGTCGGTGGGCGTGTTGCTCACCAGACGCTGACCGTACTCACCGCGGGCCGCCTGACTGTCGGCGCTGCCCTCGTAGCTCGGCTTGCCCGCGAAGGGATCACCGCCACGCATCTGGATGATGCCGTCGCCATTCTTGTCGACCCAGCCGATCAGCCCGGTGTTCTCCCAGTTGTAGAACCAGCCCGGCAGCTCCTCATAGGCCGTCTCGTTGACGGTCTCGACCAGATTCACCCGCGCGAAGGCACCCACGGCCGGCGCAGTGGTGTAGAGCAGTGCGATGAAGAACAGCGCCCAACCGGCGGAGATACGCGCATCCTTGACCGTCGGCACCGTGAAGAAGCGCACGATGACGTGGGGCAGACCCGCGGTACCGCACATCAGCGCGGCGGTGATGAAGAAGACATCGATGGTGGACTTGGAACCCTCGGTGTACTCGCGGAAGCCGAGATCGGTCACCACCTGATCGAGCTTTTGCAGCAGATAGACGCCGGTGTCATTGCCCTGGGCATCGACCAGGGTGCCGCCGAAGCCGGTCTGCGGCAGCACGTGGCCCGTCATCATGATCGACAGGAACACCGCCGGCACCAGGAAGGCGAAGATCAGCACGCAGTACTGGGCCACCTGGGTATAGGTGATGCCCTTCATGCCGCCGAGTACCGCATAGAAGAAGACGATCGCCATGCCGATCACCACGCCGACGTTCACGTCCACCTCGAGAAAGCGCGCGAAGACGATGCCGGTACCGCGCATCTGACCGGCGACATAGGTGAAGGAAATGAAGATGACGCAGACCACCGCCACGGTGCGCGCGACGCTGGAGTAGTAACGGTCACCGACGAAGTCCGGCACCGTGAACTTGCCGAACTTGCGCAGGTACGGCGCCAGCAGCATGGCCAGCAGGACGTAGCCGCCGGTCCAGCCCATCAGGTAGACGGAGGCGTCATAGCCGACATAGGCGATGATGCCCGCCATCGAGATGAACGAGGCCGCCGACATCCAGTCTGCGGCGGTCGCTGCCCCGTTGGCGATGGGGTGAACGCCACCCCCGGCGACATAGAATTCCTTGGTGGAACCGGCTCGCGACCACACCGCGATCCCGATATAGAGCGCAAATGACGCGCCCACGAACAGATAGGTCAGCAGTTGAACATCCATTGGCAGTGTCCTTGGCGATGTCGATCATATTGTTCTTATTCACACAACGGCGCGTCACGACGAGCGGCCTGTGCCCGGCGTGTCACTGACTCATTGCTCGTGAACATCGAAGCGCTCATCGAGCTTGTTCATCGAACGGGCATACAGAATGATCAGCGCGAGGAAGAAGTAGATCGCCCCCTGTTGCGCAAACCAGAAGCCCAGCTTGAAACCGAAGAACTGGATGTTGTTCAACACGTCCACCAGCAATATCCCGCATCCATAGGACACCACGAACCAGACCACGAGATAGCCCATGATCAGTTTGATATTGGCGGACCAATACGCCTTGGCATTCGCTTCCTTCATGATGGTGTTCTCGCATTTTTATTGTGATTGGCGAAGTGGAGTGATTGGCGATCCGGAGATCGATGACCACCCGTCAGCGGATGATCCTTTCTCGGCGGTTGATGGATATTTCCTGCGCCTTTCAAGGCATGACAGGAAACTTGGCGACTCGAATCTGACAGTAGACAAGGCCCTGCAACGTTGCAGGCTGACTTTAGTCGAGAATGTCAGTCACCCCTGATGGAGCAAAGTTGAGAACGATACAATTAATTTTAAATCAACAAGTTGATTCATATCCTAAAGGTGCAATCCCTTGGTCTATTGGCCAAATGGGCGAAGAATGATCGGCGAAAGCTTCGGCGTATTGCGCGCATGACATTGGCCGATGACAGCAAATAGGCCCGTTGTGCAGACGCCATTTCCGGCTTCTTGGCGCCAATCATCGAGGCGTCTGCGTGGCAATGGATGACACAGCCTCTTCCTCACGACTCTCAAGACGCTGAGTCTGTCATGCACAGTGCTTGGGACTCGTGGCGGGGCTGCGTAGAATGGCGCTTCCAGAGAGGAGAGCGACATGTTCCAGGGTTGGTGGCTGATCGCAGTGGCACTCGCATATATCGCGGTGCTGTTCACGATTGCATGGCGGGGGGATCGCAACGCCAAGAAACACGGGTCGCCGAATCGGCGCCCAGCGGTCTACAGTCTGGGGCTTGCGGTCTACTGCACCAGCTGGACCTTCTACGGTAGCGTCGGGCAGGCCGCGACCAGCGGCTGGAGTTATCTGAGCATCTTCATCGGGCCGATTCTGGCCTGTCTGCTGTTCTGGCCGATCCTGCTCAAGATGATTCGGGTCGCCAAGCGCCAGAACATCACCTCGATTGCCGATTTCATCGCCTCGCGCTACGGCAAGACGCAGTCGCTGGCGGTGTTCGCCTCGCTGGTGGCCCTGGTCGGCACCCTGCCCTACATCGCCCTGCAGCTGAAGGCCGTCTCGAGTGCCTATCAGGTACTCACCGACACCAGCGATGTCACGCGGACCGCCTGGCTGGGCGATACCGCCTTCTATGTCGCGGCGATCATGGCGCTGTTCGCCATCCTGTTCGGCACCCGCCACACCGACGCCACCGAGCACCATGTCGGCCTGTTGCAGGCGATCGCCTTCGAATCGCTGGTCAAGCTGGTCGCCTTCCTGACCCTGGGCGTCTACGTCACCTGGGGCATGTTCAATGGCCTGGGCGATCTGTTCACCAAGGCCGACACCTATCTGGAGCTGCAACAGCAGCTGGAGACCCAGACCTTCGGCACCGGCTTCTGGGCCCAGACCCTCTTGGCGATGCTGGCGATCTTCTGCCTGCCGCGCCAATTCCACGTCGCGGTGGTCGAGAATACCCACCACGATGACGCCCGCCGTGCGCGCTGGATGTTCCCGATCTATCTGGTCGCCATCTCCTTCTTCGTGCTGCCGATCGCCGCCGCCGGCCTGACCATGTTCCCCGACGGTTCGGTGTCACCGGACAGCTTCGTGCTGGCGCTGCCGATGGCGGCGGACCAGACCTGGCTGACCCTGCTGACCTTCATCGGCGGTTTCTCCGCCGCCACCGGCATGGTGATCGTCGCCGCCGTCGCGGTCTCGATCATGATCTCCAACGAGATCGTGATTCCGCTGTTGTTCCGCCTGCGCTGGTTCGATACCGAGGCGCGCGACTACAGCCATATCGTGTTGCTGGCGCGCCGTCTGACCATCGTGATGATCCTGGCGCTGGCCTACGGCTTCTATCTGCTGATCGCCGAATACAGCACCCTCTCGGCCATCGGCTTGCTGTCGTTTGCCGCCGTCGCCCAGTTCGCGCCCTCGCTGATGGGTGGCCTCTACTGGAAGCGCGGCAACCGCCTCGGCGTCATCGTCGGCCTGAATGTCGGCTTCGCGGTCTGGGCCTGGACCCTGCTCGTGCCGGCACTGGCACAGGCGGGCCTGATGCCGACCGAGATCGTCAATCATGGCCCGCTGGGCATCGACTGGCTGTCGCCGCATGGCCTGTTCGGCTTCCGCTTCAATGACCCGCTGACCCACGGCGTGATGCTGTCGCTCGGTCTGAACCTGTTCTGCTACATCTTCGTCTCGCAGATGACGCCGCAGCGCGTCGTCGAGCGCATCCAGGCCTCGCTGTTCGTCGACAGTGTCGAGACCCGCCAGACCAGCGTCTCGCGCCCCTGGACCGGCTCCACCTCCGTCTCCGACCTGCGCGTCCTGTGCGAACGCTTCCTGAGCCACGAGCAGGTCGAGCGCGCCTTCGAGGACTACGCGCGCCGCAGTGGCCAGCCGCTGGAGCTGCATGCACGCGCCTCCATCGACCTGATCCAGTTCACCGAACGCTTCCTAGCCTCGGTACTCGGCGCCTCCTCGGCACGCATCGTCGTCAACTCGGCGCTGCAGGGTCGCGGCATCGGCATCTCGGATGTCATCTCCATCGTCGATGAAGCCTCGCAGGTGCTCGAATTCAACCGCGCCCTGCTGCAGGCGACCATCGAGAACATCCACCAGGGCATCAGCGTGGTCGACCAGCACATGCGCCTGGTGGTGTGGAACCAGCGCTATCTGGACATGTTCCGCTTCCCTGACAACCTGATCCGGGTCGGCGCGCCCATCGATCGCATCTTCCGCTACAACGCCCACAACGGCGAATACGGCCCGGGCGACCCCGAAGAGCACGTCGATCAATTGCTGGATGCCATCCGCAACGGCGAGCCGCACCGCTACGTGCGCTATCGCCAGGATGATAGCGTGATGGAGATCCAGGGCAACCCGATGCCCGGTGGTGGCTTCGTCTACACCTATCAGGACATCACCCAGCAGAAGCGCACCGAAGAGGCGTTGATCCGCTCGGAAAACAACATCCGCATCTACACCGACAATGTGCCGGCGCTGATCGCCTACTTCGACAAGGAGTGTCGCTACCTCTTCACCAACCGTGCCTATGAAGCGGTGATGGGCATCGACCGTACCGCCGTGATCGGCGAGCCCGCCGAAGAGGCGATGCCGGAAGACATCTATCGCCAACGCGCGCCGTGGATGACGCGCGCGCTGTCCGGTGAGCGCGTCTCCTTCGAGATCTCGCTGGAAGCCCCGGAAGGCGGCGTGCGCTACATGCTGGTCACCTATACGCCGCACTTCAGCACCAAGGGCAACATCCTCGGCTTCTTCGCGCTCTATCAGGACATCACCGAGCGACGCCTGGCGGAGATCGCCCTCAAGGAGACCAACGAGAACCTGGAGGAGCGCGTGCGCGTGCGTACCCAGGAGCTGTCACAGGTCAACGAGGCCCTGCGCACCGAGAACCGCGTGCGCGCCGAGGCCGAGCAGGCACTGCGTCAGGCCAAGCAGCTGGCCGAGGATGCCAACGCCTCCAAGACACGCTTCCTGGCCGCGGCCAGCCACGACCTGCTGCAGCCACTGAATGCGGCGCGCCTGTTCACCTCTGCCCTCGCCCAGCAGGTCGAAGGCGAGATGAAGACCACCACCAATCACATCGACAACTCGCTGCAGGCCGCCGAGGAACTGCTCAGCACCCTGCTCGACATCTCCAAGCTGGATGCCGGGGCACTGGCGCCACGCCGCAGCGTGTTCCGTCTCTCCGATATCCTCAAGCCGCTCAAGGCCGAGTTCGAGGTGATGGCGGAAGATCGCGGGCTGGACCTGAAGGTGGTGATGACGCAGCTGGCAGTGGACTCCGATGGCCAGATGCTCAGACGCATCGTGCAGAACTTCCTCTCCAACGCGGTGCGCTATACCCGTCAGGGCCATGTGCTGCTGGGCTGTCGCCGTCTGGGCGATCGCATTCGCATCGAGGTCTGGGACACCGGCCCCGGCATTCCCGAGTCGAAGCTGACCGAGATCTTCCAGGAATTCCGGCGTCTCGATCAGACCGAGCGTCACAAGGAAAGCGAGAAGGGTCTCGGCCTGGGACTGTCGATCGCCGAACGCATGAGCCGGGTGCTCGACCACCCGATCACGGTGCGCAGCTGGGTCGGCATCGGCACCGTCTTCGCCGTCAGCGTGCCGATCAGCAAGGAGCTGCCGGCGGCCGAGCTGCCGGATGCCGTCCCGGCTCGCAAGCGCGCCGGCAACAAGCTGACCGGCACTCGCGTCCTGTGCATCGACAATGAGAGCCTGATCCTCGAGGGCATGAAGGCGATGCTGTCCGGCTGGGGTTGCGAGGTGTTCACGGCGACCTCGATCGGCGGCGCCAAGTCGGTGATCCGCAACCTGGATGGTGATCCGGATGCCATCCTCGCCGACTACCACCTCGACAACGAGGTGACTGGCCTGATGGCGCTGGATGCACTGGATGAACGTCTGGCGGGCTCGGTGCCGGGCATCGTGATCACCGCCGACCGCACCGATGAGGTCGCCGAGGAAGTGCGCCGTGCGGGCTATCACCTGCTGCTCAAGCCAGTGCGACCCGCCGCGCTGCGTGCGCTGCTGACGCGCACCCTGCAGGCCAACCGCGCCGAGAAGCACACCAGTGGCGCAAGTGATGCCCCCGACGCCGCGACGGATGACCCAGCCCCCTGATCAGGCGGGCTGGCCTGTCGCTCTTTAGACCTGGTAGAAGCAAAAAGCCCGCCCTGTCAGCGACAGGGCGGGCTTTTTGTGGCTTGAAGGCGCGACTCTCGAGGAGAGCCTCAGCTCAAGCGCTGACGCAGGATCAGGAGCGGACTTTCGGCGGCTCGACTTCCAGACGCTGGGCCGCGATGACGGCCTGGGTGCGCGAATGCACGCCCAGCTTGCGCAGAATGGCGGTCACGTGGGCCTTGATGGTGGCCTCGGACACATTCAGCTCATAGGCGATCTGCTTGTTGAGCAGACCTTCCGTCAGCATGTTGAGCACGCGGAACTGCTGCGGCGTCAGTGACGCGATCGCCTCGGCGAAGCGCGATTCATCCTCGGAAGACTCGCCCATGGCCTCGGCGATATCCGTCGGCAGCCAGACTTCACCTTCGAGGATCTCGCCGATGGCTTCGGCGATGACGTCGAGGCTGGCGGACTTGGGAATGAAGCCGGAGGCCCCATAATCGATGGCGCGGCGCACCACGTAGGGCTCCTCGCTACCGGACACGACCGCCACCGGGATGTCCGGTGTCTGGCCACGCAACTGGATCAGACCGGAGAAGCCGTGGGCTCCCGGCATGTGCAGGTCCAACAGGATCAGGTCGGCATCGGGATGGCGGGCAACGACTTCGTTGGTCGCTTCCATGCTGTCAGCCTCGACGATCTCCGCCTGGGAGGCGACTTGTCTAAGCGCCTGGGTCAGTGCGGCACGAAAGAGCGGGTGATCGTCTGCAACGATGAACTTCTGGGCAAAGGCCATTGAGTCTCCTCCAAAACCCCGATGGTGATCATCACCGACCTTCCTGGCCGGTCAACAATCGCCGTTATTTTCTGGCATGTTACCCCATAAAACGTGCGTTTAACAAAGCAGCCCACCATCGGAAGATGTACTGATGTTTCGCTCGGGGAACACGAGTATCGCACGGATTGATGCCCGGCGAGCGAACAATCCGTGCGCTGATTCTGACAGCATCCTGGGGATGGTGAGTCAGACAACCCTACCCGCAACGCGACTGGCATGCCAGCCGATCAATGCGACACCGGCAATCAGCACGAAGCCGATCAGGCTGGCGATATCCGGCACCTCCCCCCAGATGGCCCAGCCCGCCAGTGCCGAAAACACGATGGTCAGATAGGAATAGATCGACACTTCCCCCGCCGGTGCGAGGCGATAGGCGGTGGTCATCAGAATCTGACCGCCGGCCGCAAAGATGCCGATGCCCAGCAAGGCCAGCGCCTGAGGGCCGCTCGGCATCACCGGATTCATCAACATCGGCACCAATGTCACCACACTGGAGACCAGCGAGAAATGCAGCACGATGGTCGCCGAGGCCTCGCGCCCTCTCATCGCACGGATGAGCGTATAGGCCGCCCCCGCCAGCATTGCCGAACCCAGCCCGACCATGGCGGGCAACAATGCCTCCACCCCGCCCTCGGCAAATGCCAGTTGCGGCTTGATGACCAGCGCCGCGCCAGAGAAGGCGACCAGCATGCCGACCAGCCGCCAGCCACCAAGGCGCTCGGCCAGGAAGAGGCCGGCAAACAGGCTGACGAAGAACGGCGATAGCTTATTCAGAATAGTCGCATCCGCCAGCAGCAGATGATCGATGGCGTAGAAGAAGCTCATCACGCCGCCGAGTCCGATCAGTGACCGCGCCATCAGCATCGGCTGGTGATGCCAGTGGCCCAGCAGACGCGCGCCCGCCATGCGCACCATCACCACCGCCACGCCGAGACTGACCAGGTTGCGCACGAAGACCTTCTCGAACAGCGGCAGGTCGCCGCTCAGCTTGACCATCGCTCCCATCAGCGCGAACGAGATCGCCGACAGGCACATCAGGATGACGGCGCGAGGACGATTCTCGCCCTCAGTGGACGACGCGGCGGCGGGAGAACTGGCTGGCTGAGAGGCGGGGCAGGATGCATCCGACTTGCCTGCTGACATGGGGGCGGCCTTGATCATGAATTGATTGGGGAAATGCGCAGCGAGGCGCGAATGGACTCCGCGGGCACATGCGCTGGCGCGTCATTATCAAGCCAGCGCCTCCTCAATGGCCAACCTTTCACGTCTCGCACAGCGCAAAAGCGCGGGCCAGGAATACGAACAGACAGATGCTCCCGGACAGGCGCACAAAAAAGCGCGGGAGCCAGGCTCCCGCGCTTTGCTGTCGCTGCGTGTCTTGTCAGGCCTCGATGACCGTCACTCGACGCGTTCAGCGGTTGGCGCGCTGCTCGATCAGGTCATCCACCACTGACGGGTCCGCCAGGGTCGAGGTATCGCCGAGACCGTCGGTCTCGTTGGCGGCGATCTTCCTGAGGATGCGGCGCATGATCTTGCCGGAACGCGTCTTGGGCAGCCCCGGCGCCCACTGGATGACGTCCGGCGAGGCGATCGGACCGATGTCCTTGCGCACCCACTGGGTCAGCGTCTTCTTGAGTTCATCACTGGCTTCGATACCGTCGTTGAGCGTCACGTAGATGTAGATGCCCTGGCCCTTGATGTCATGGGGATAGCCGACCACGGCGGCCTCGGCGACCGCTTCATGCGCGACCAGCGAGGACTCGATCTCGGCGGTGCCCATGCGGTGGCCAGAGACGTTGAGCACATCATCGACGCGCCCGGTGATCCAGTAGTAGCCATCCTCATCACGACGACAGCCGTCACCGGTGAAGTACATGCCCGCATAGGTGGAGAAGTAGGTCTGCACGTAGCGTTCGTGATTGCCCCAGATCGAACGTGCCTGCCCCGGCCAGCTGTCGAGAATCACCAGGTTGCCTTCGGTCGCGCCCTCGAGGATGTTGCCCTCGTTGTCGACCAGCGCCGGCTGCACACCGAAGAACGGCAGCGTGGCGGAGCCCGGCTTGAGATCGGTCGCGCCCGGCAGCGGCGCGATCATGATGCCGCCGGTCTCGGTCTGCCACCAGGTGTCCACCAGCGGGCAATTGCCATTGCCGATCACGCGGTGGAACCACTCCCAGGCCTCGGGGTTGATCGGCTCGCCCACCGAGCCGAGCAGCCGCAGGCTCGTGCGCGAGCTTGAGTCCATCACGCTGTCACCATGTGCCATCAGTGCACGCACGGCGGTCGGGGCGGTATAGAGAATGTTGACCTGGTGCTTGTCGACGATCTCGCCGATACGCCCGTGGGTCGGATAGCTGGGCACACCCTCGAACATCAGCGTGGTCGCGCCATTGGCCAGCGGGCCGTAGACGATGTAGCTGTGGCCCGTCACCCAGCCGACATCCGCCGTGCACCAGTAGATATCGCCATCGTGATAATCGAACACGTAGCGATGGGTCATCGCGGCATAGAGCAGATAACCGCCCGTGGTGTGCTTCAGGCCCTTGGGCGTGCCGGTGGAACCGGAGGTGTAGAGGATGAACAGCGGGTCTTCGGCGCCCATCGCCTCGGCCGGGCAGTCACTGGACTGACGGTCCACCAGCTCATGGAACCAGGCATCGCGGCTGCCCCAGTTCACCTCACCGCCGGTACGCCGCACCACCAGCACGTGGTCGACACAGTCGGTGCCATCACGCTCCAGCGCCTCATCGACGTTCTCCTTGAGCGGCACGCGCTTGCCACCCCGCAGTGACTCATCGGCGGTGATCACGATGCGCGAGCTGGAATCGACGATACGCCCCGCCAGCGCGTCCGGCGAGAAGCCACCGAACACCACCGAGTGCACGGCACCGATGCGCGTACAGGCCAGCATCGCCATCGCGGCTTCGGGAATCATCGGCATGTACAGCGTGACCACATCGCCCCGCTTGACGCCCAGTTCCTTGAGGCCATTGGCAAACTGGCTGACACGCGCGTGCAGCTCGCGATAGGTGATCGACTGGGACTCGTTCGGGTCATCCCCTTCCCAGATGATGGCGACCTGATCGCCACGCTCGGCGAGGTGGCGATCGAGGCAGTTGTGCGCCACGTTGAGCTTGCCGTCCTCGAACCAGCGCACATCGACATCACCGGGGCCGAAGTTGGTATTGCGGATCACCGAGGGCGCATCGAACCAGTCCAGTGACTGGGCCTGCTCGGCCCAGAATGTCTCCGGCGCCTCGACGGACTGCTGATACATGGCCTGATAGCGCTCGCGGTCTGCCCAGGCGTGGGCGGCGACATCGGGAGTGACCGGATGAACCTTGGCATGTTCGCTCATGTGGCGTGACCTCTGACGGATTGGCTGGCGACTCGCTGTCCCACGCGGCATGCGTGAAGCACAGGCGAGCCGAGGCAAGTCCATTTCAGCTTAAACCCAAGCATGGGGGGGCCACACACTAGACCTTGGTAGATAAATTTTTACTAATTATTTCAACTGTTTATCAACAAATTACACCAAGGTCACAGCGACGTTCGGAGGACAGAAACCGCCTGAAAAGACACCTTCTGGCGCGACTCGCACTTTGCAATGACGCGCCAGCGAGCGAAATGCGCCTCAACGCGCAGTCGACGCATTGCGCGCCGGATCATTCAATGGCCCGCTCAACTCCTGGCCACAGCGCCGACAGCGATAGCGGTGACCGCGCTGGGCATTGGCATGGCGTCGCGAGCTGAAATAGTGCGCGGTATCGCAGCCACAGCCATACGCCCAGGGCGTCGGACTGGCAGTCGAGACATCCATGCGATGCGTCACCTCCGGCGGGATGCCGTAGAGGTTGGTCATCACCTGCTGCCACTCGGGGCCATGCGGTTTGACACGCGTCTTGCCGGCGCGCTCGACCACCTCCATCACCACCCAGTGCGCGACCTCGTGGGGGACGGTCTGGCTGAGGAAGTGATGGCGGTTCTCGCTGAGCAGTTGCCAATTGAAGCGCAGCCGCTGGCGCGCCGAATCCGCCGTGCCCGCCGTGCGCCCCTTGAGGCGGCAGGAGACCGACGGCATGCGCAGCTCGGGGAACAGGACACGCGCGCGCGCCAGACATGCCAGCACCTGCGCCTCCAGCGTCGCGTGCAGGGCAGGCGCCGTCAGCGCCTCGAGCTCCGCGGCATCGGCCAGCGGCAGTGGCGCCGCGGGGGTCTCCCCCAGGCAGGCCAGAGCATGATCGGGCGCAAAGCGGTGACGACTGACGACACGACGAGTGGTTGATGACATGACACGATGACCAGACAGCAGAGCGAAAGAACGGATGAGCTGATGACGAGCGAGCGTACCACTCCTCGAGGCGTGAAATGATACACTAGCGCCATTCACGCCTGCCCGGTTCCCCTTGGTTCACCCAGGTAGCCAGGCGGCACTGTTCGACTTCTCCCCTTATCGCACGTGAGACTCCCCCATGGCCGAGCCTGTCCAGACCCAGCCGCTGCTGGATGATGAATCCCTCGACATCCTCGACGAATTCCTCGAGTCCGACATCGTCGGCCCGGAAGCTCTCGATATCATCAGTGCGCATGGCTTCATGCTGGCACTGGCCATCGCACCGCGCGAAGTGCCCTCCAGCCTGTGGCTGCCGGAACTCTTCCAGGGGCAGCCAAGCTACGAAAGCCCGCAGCAGGAAGCAGAAGTCGTCTCCCTGTTCGAGCAGATGCGCGCCAACGCCATCGATGCCCTCGAGCACGGCGTGCTGCCGGAACTGCTGTTCGAGCTGGAACTGGGCGGTGCCGACCCGGTCGAGACACCGATCGGCGACTGGTGCGCCGGCTTCATGGAAGGCGTGTTCATGGACGAGGAGGCCTGGTTCGGCACCCAGGAAGAGGCTGCCGCCGAACTGCTGCTGCCGTTCATGGCCATCTCCGGCGTCTTCGACGATGAAGACCCGGAGATCGGTGAGCTGATCGCCGACCCGATCGGTGCCCAGCGCTTCGTCAACCAGCTGCCGGAACTGCTGCTGGACCTCTACCTGCTCTACCGTGTCCCGCCGGAAAGCCCCAAGCCGTCGCCGCGTCGCAAGGGTTCCGCCGCACCGGGCGCAGCCGGCATTCCGCGCAGCAAGCACGCCGGCAACAAGGGCGCTGGCAAGGGTGGCAACAAGAACGGTGGCAAGGGCGGCGGCAAGAAGCGCTGAGCTTGCCATGGCGCTCTTAACGCCATGCAGCCTTGAAAACGACAACGCCGGGCGACCTCATGGGTCGTCCGGCGTTTTGGTTCCACGCAGCCGCGTCTGTTGAAACAGCTGCGAGCCGCTCAGCGCAGCCGCGTCACCAGGCTATCCAGGGTGCCATAGCCCCACTCGCGACAGCGCTGCATCAACGGCCGACGCTGCCAGGCGGCCTGGGTGATCTCGACACTGTGGGCGAAGTGATGCTCGAACAGCGTGGCGACGTCGGCGGCGAAGCGATGGTCCTGCACCTCCTGATTGGCCTCCAGATTCCACTGCAGGCTCCAATGATCGAAGTTGCACGATCCCAGCGTCACCCAGTCATCCGCCAGCGAGAACTTGGCATGCAGAAAGCGGGGCTGGAATTCATGGATACGCACGCCCGCCTTGAGCAGCCCGGCATAGAAGCGCTGCCCCGCCGAACGCACGCCCGGGTGATCATGATGCTGGCCGGCGATCAGCAAGCGGACATCGACACCCCGGCGCGCCGCGCGCTTGAGACGCCGCCGCATGCTGAAGGTCGGCACGAAGTATGGCGTACAGATCCACAGCCGCTTGCGTGAGCTGCTGGCCTGATGCTGCAGGGAATGACGAATGGCCTGATAGCGGAAGCCATGCCCCCAGACCACCCGCCCACGCATGCTCAGATAGCCCTCGACCCGGCACGCACGCACATTGATGCTGCGCACCGCCAGCCGACTGCCATGGCCACGACTGGCCGCGGAGTCCCACACGCGTGCGAACAGGCGCACCCAGTCACTGATGCACGGCCCCTCGATGCGTATCGCGACTTCCGACCAGGCCTCGGCGAAGACGTCCACCGCACCGAAGCCGCCGGTAAAGCCCACCTCCCCATCGACCACCAAAAGCTTGCGATGGTCACGCGTCAGATTGCGCCCCAGCCGCCACCAGGAAAGCGGGTTGTAGATCCTGAGCTGGATATCGGCCTCGATCATGCGCTGGCGGTCAGCTTCCTCGAGGCCCAGCGAGCCGAAGCCGTCCAGCAGCACCAGCACCGTCACGCCGCGGCGACGCGCGCCACACAGCGCATCGATCAGGACGCGACTGAGGTGGCCGCTCTCGGCCAGATACAGCTCGAGCAGGATGGAATGGCGCGCGGATTCCACCGCCTCCAGCATGCTGGGCAGAAAACGCGCGCCTTCCGGCAGCAAGGTGAATCGATTGCCTGATCGCCACATTCCCAGCATGCCTTGCCTCCCGTCATTTCCCTGCACGGCACGATACAGATGACGATGCCCATGACGGTGCATCGCCAGATGCTGCCAGTGTGCGCTTCGCCACTTCGCACTCTGTCGCTACGTACTCTGCCACGGCGTCTGCGGGCAGAATGCGTATAATGTTCAATATCATGCTCGCGCTGAGCGCTACCAGCCAGACCATGAAAACGTCGCAATCAACCCTCATTCATCGTCCCGATGCTTTATTCGTGAACGCCGACAGATTGTCGTTTCCGGTAGTCCGTCCTTGTCCACACCTGCGAGAGCCTCACCATGTCGCCAGTCACCTTAGTCTTGCGCCCGTTGCGCAATGTCAGTCGCCGTCTGCTGGACAAGTGGGTGGAGCTGCGCGCGGTGGAGCCCGACATCAATGCGTTGGACCACAGCGCCTTGAACCTCGACCCGACGCTGCCGGTGGTCTACGTCTTCCCGTACCAGGCATTGTCCGACGAGCTGGTGGTCGAGCAGCTGTGCGAGGCACGCGGCCTGCCCTCTCCGACCCTGCCTCTGAGCATAGGCGACCTGCGCCTGAGCCACTCCCGCCTCCGTCTGTTGCGGCGCTCGCGCAGCGACAGGAGCCTGCTGTCACGCCGCCTGGCCAAGTTGATCGCCGCACTGGAAGACGCCCCGAGTGATGTCGAGGTGCAGCTGGTGCCGGTCAGCGTGTTCTGGGGGCGTGCCCCGGGCAAGGAATTCGGCTTCTGGAAGTTCATCTCCGCCGATAGCTGGCGGGTGACGGGTGTGCTGCGCCGCGCCATCGCGATTCTGGCGCATGGGCGCTCGGTGGATGTGCATTTCGGCCAGCCGCTCAGGCTGCACGAAGCGCTCAGGGAAGGCCCGCAGGACTCGGCGCTGGCGCACCGCCGCATCTCGCGCCTGCTGCGCGTGCACTTCCGGCGCGTGCGTACCCGCCTGCTGGGGCCAGACCTCTCCCACCGCCACACCATGATTCGCAACCTGCAGAAGGCGCCCGCCGTGCAGGACGTGATCAGCGAGCTGGCACGCGAGCAGAATCAGCCGCCGGCACGTCTGGAGAAGCGCGCCCTGCAGTATGGTCGCGAGATCGCCTCCAACATGGGCTATCCGGTGCAGCGCTTTCTGGCGCATGCCCTCAAGCGGCTGTGGCACAAGCTCTACGACGGCGTCGAGGTGCGTGGAATGTCGCAGGTCAAGGCGATCGCCGGCGACTGCGAGCTGATCTACGTGCCCTGTCATCGCAGCCATATCGACTATCTGCTGCTGTCCTACGTGCTGTTCCACGAGGGCCTGATGACGCCCCACGTCGCCGCGGGCAAGAACCTCGACATGCCGATCATCGGCCCGATCCTGCGCCGTGGCGGCGCCTTCTTCCTGCGCAGAAGCTTCCGCGGCAATCGCCTGTATGCCACCGTCTTCGACGAGTACGTGCATCAGCTGATCACCCGTGGCCACCCGCTGGAGTACTTCATCGAGGGTGGCCGTTCACGCACCGGCCGCATGCTGCCCCCACGCCCGGGCATGCTGGCGATGACGCTGCGCTCCTTCCTGCGTGATACACGCCGCGAAGTGGCCTTCGTGCCGGTCTACATCGGCTACGAGAAGGTCTTCGAGAGCCTGAGCTATCAGCGCGAGCTGTCGGGGGCCAGCAAGAAGAAGGAATCACCGCTGGACCTCATCCGCGTGCTCGGCCAGCTCAAGCAGCCCTTCGGCAAGGTCTACCTGAACATCGGCGAGCCGCTCAAGCTGGGCGAATGGCTGGATGACACCGCGCCGGACTGGAAGGCCAGCCGACATCAGCGCCGCCCAGAATGGCTGACCCAGGCGGTGCCGCAACTGGGGCATGAAATCGCCACGCGCATCAATGCCGCCGCCGCGCTCAATCCGGTCTCGCTGACGGCGCTGGTGCTGCTGTCCACCGCCCACCACGCCATCGAGGCCAGCCTGCTGCAACGCCAGCTGGCGATGCTGGTGCGTCTCGCCGACAAGCTGCCGGGCCGCCATGACCACAGCCTGCCCGAGGGCACGCCACAGGAATGGGTCGCACACAGCGCGCATCTGGGGCTGGTCACCCTACGTCCACAGAGTCTTGGCGAGCTGGTGATCGCCACCCCGGAGCAGGCCAGTCTGCTGACCTGGTATCGCAACAACGTGCTGCACCTGCTGGCGCTGCCGGCGCTGATCGCCTTCGCCTTCCGCAATACGGCCCAGTACACCCTCGAGGCTTTGGAAGACCAGATCAGTCCCGCCTGGCCGCTGCTGGTGCGCGAGCTGTTCGTCCCCGAGGCCCCTGAGCTGAAGGCGGATATCGCCGCCACGCTGGCTCTGATGAGCGAGGAAGGTCTGCTGGAGCATCAAGCCGCGACTGGCGACACTCCGGAGCGCTGGTCTCGTCCGGTGGCCAGCCAGGAGCCTTCCGAGCAGCTGCGCCTGCTGGCTCAGCCGGTACAACCGACACTGGAACGCGGCTATCTGTTGATCGCCGCCCTGTTGCAGCACGGCAGCGGCACGCTGGACCGCGAGTCCCTCGAGAGCCATTCCGGCGCCCTGGCCGAACGCCTGACCCTGCTGTCGGGTCTCAATGCACCGGAGTTCTTCGACAAGCGTCTGTTCAGCGGCCTGCTCGATACCCTGCTGGAGCTGGAGTTCATCTGGCTGGAAAGCGGCCAGCTATGCTTCGGCGAAGCGCTGGAAGACCTGCAGGTGCACGGCCGCGATCTATTCGATCCCGCCCTGCGCCATCGCCTGCAGCATGTGCGCCTGCGCGACAGCGACAGCGAGAACGAGACCGAGAACGAGACCGAGAACGAGACCGAGAGCGACGCCCCGACCGAAGGCATGGACGAGGAGCAGGCTCCAGCTCTCGACGGCCACGAGGCTGCTGACGAAGCCGCCTCAGCAGACCACAAGGCGCCCGACACCTCCTCTCAGCGCGAATGAGATGATGGGCCGAGGCCCCTGGCGCAAAAAAGCCCCCGCCGCGATCACATCGCGAGCGGGGGCTGTTGCGTTTGGCGGAGGCTGTTACATCGCTGACGCCATCGTCAGGCGTCAGCGCAGCGCCTGCTTCACATAGACGTCGTAGCGGCTGGTCTTCTCCTCCACCACATGACTCGGCGCGAGCCCGCCGATGGGTTCGGCCTTGCGTGGGCGCTTGACCACCACACGATGCGTCGCGACCTCCAGCGCCGCCTCGAGCAGCGCCGGGGCATCCGCATCATCACCGGCCAGGGCGCGGAAGACACGCATCTCCTTCTTGACCAGTGCCGACTTGTCACGGTGCGGGTACATCGGGTCGAGATGCACCACCTGAGGCGGCTGGTCCCACTGCGTCACCAGCTCCCCAAGCTCCCGCGTGGCATCACCGTGCAGGGCCTGCATGCGCAGCGCGATCTCGCGAATCTCATCATCCGCGCAGCCCTGTGCCCGGGTCAGGCCATCGACCAGGATCGCCGCCGTAGCCGCCACGCGCTCGATCATCAATACCGGTGCCCCGAGACTCGCCAGCACGAAGGCATCGCGCCCGAGCCCTGCGGTGGCATCGACGATGCTCGGCAGTGCGCCTCGGTTCAGGCCACAGGCGCGTGCGATCAGCTGGTTGCGCCCCCCGCCGAAACGACGGCGATGATCGGCACGACCGGCGACGAAATCGACGCACAGCGGCTTGCCGTATTCGCGCTCGTCTCCGGCGATCACCAGGCGCGGTGCGCCCTGCTCGTCCAGCGCCACCTCAAGCTTGAGCGCCGGCATCTCGTCATCTTCCCGCAGCGCGATACCGAAATGTGCCGCCAGCATGGCGAGTTCCGGGCGCGCCTGCAGCCGCGAACGGGCAATGGCGATCACGGGAGCGGCATCGGCCGCTGCATCATGGGCAGCAAGGGAGTCTTCGGGTGGCAGCATGGATGGGCTCTATGAGAAACGGTGAAGAGAAACGGTGAACGCAGGAAAAGGGAAACTCGCATGGCATGCGGTCAGGCTGACAAACGCCGACGGCGCCGCAAGAGCGACGCCGTCAGGGGACAAGCTTACGTCATCGCGCGCATGGCTTACAGCAGCAACAGCATGCCGAACAGCATCATGCCCAGCAGCAGGCGGTAGATGACGAAGGGCAACATGCCGATGCTGTCGATGGCCTTGAGGAACAGCTTGATGCACACCAGCGCGGAGACGAAGGACAGCACCACGCCGAGGGCGACATCGAACAGCTGCGCCTCACTGCCGGTCTCGATCAGCTCCAGGCCCTTGAGCAGGCCGGCCGCGACGATCAGCGGAATCGACAGCAGGAAGGAGAAGCGTGCGGCGCTCTGACGCTCGAAGCCCAGCAGCAGCGCGGCGGTGATGGTGATGCCCGAACGCGAGGTGCCGGGAATCAGGGCCAGCGCCTGGAACAGGCCGATGATCAGCGCGCCCTTGAGCGTCAGCGTCGCCAGGTCACGCGTGCGTGCACCCTTGACGTCCGCCCACCACAGCAGCAGACCGAAGACGATGGTGGTGGTACCGATCACCGCGATCGAGCGCCCGGCCGTTTCCACCACATCGCCCAGCAGGCCGCCGAAGATCACGGCCGGCAGCGTCGCCAGCAACACCGCCCAGCCCAGACGGCTGTCTTCAGTCTGGCGCGCCGCCAGCGTACCGCCGCCACTGAACTGACCAAACCAGCCAGCGAGAATATTGGCGACATCCTTGCGGAAGGCCATCACCACGGCCAGCAAGGTACCGACGTGTACCGCGACATCAAACGCCAGCCCCTGGTCCGGCCAGCCGAACACCTGGGAGGGCAGAATCAGGTGGGCGGAGGAGGAAATCGGCAGAAATTCCGTCAGACCTTGAATGACGGCCAACGCCACCACATGCATGAGTTCCATGAAACATCCTTTTAAGAGAGACGGGCCTCAGTGGCCCACACGGACGACAGACATCGTCTGTGGCACTGCACGTGCCGTAGTGACAGAACAACGCTTTGCCTCAAGCCGCGCCGCAAGTGTCGGGCGCGACATGATGATGCGCGAACCTTATGTCAGCCTTGGCTGAACCCACGATGACGCAACAAGATGGCAATCCCTGGCGCCATCAGCGCCATGCCACCTCATTGCGCAGATAGACCGGCTGGGCCTCGACCGCCGACACCGCTTCACCGCGGGCATATGCCTGGGCAGCCAGCATCACCATGGCCTCGGCATCCGGTTGCGGCTCGGGCAGTTGCAGTGCCAGGCTGGCACGCACGCTCTCGGGCAGCTCGTCGTGCATCACCAGACCCGAGCCGACCGCCAGCCAGTCATGCTCACACAGCGCCGCAGGCAGCTCCAGCAGGCCCGGAGCGCAGACCTGCTCGGGTAGCACCTGCTCGACCTCGATCTCGCCGTCAGCGCGCGTCACGACGCGATAGGCGCCGGTATAGAGCTCGCCCATGCGTGCATCCAGCATCGGCAGCACGAAACGCGCGTGATGCAGGCGGTGGGCCTGCAGTGACAGGGCCGCCAGCGTCGAGACGCCGATCACCGGCACATCGAGACCGAAGGCGAGGCCCTGGATGGTGCCAGCGGCGATGCGCAACCCGGTGAACGAGCCCGGTCCGTGGCCGTAGGCCAGGGCGTCGAGGTCGTTGAGGGTCAGATCGGCAGCGGCCAGCAGCGCCTCGATCATCGGCATCATGCGCTGGGTGTGCTGACGGGGAGCCTCACAGCGCTCGGCAGTAACAACGCCGTCTTGCCACAGGGCAGCGGAACAGGCGGAAGAGGATGCATCGATGGCCAGAAGCGTGGTCATGGGCGGTTCGTCGTCAGAAAAATGTGACGCGATTCTACCCGTCCCCCGCGGGCAGCAAAAGACGCAGGCTGTCCACGGCTGGTGTCGGCCGCGGGCGTCACTCCTGCTGCAACCCCCACGCCCACGCCATCAAGCGGCCTGCCGCAACGCCTGATTCCTGATTCGCGCCAGTATGCGAAGAACAAAAAAACGCCCGCAGACAATGTCTACGGGCGTTCTTCGTCAGGCGGCCGGCTTCACCAGCGCGATCAGATCTGTTCCAGCTGAGCCACCTGAGGCGTGCCAGGCAATCAGTGCTCCAGCGCGCTGACCAGCTGAGCACGAATGTCGTCGACGGAGCCGACGCCTTCGATGCGGTGGTAGGCCGGTGCCTGGGCATCGCCAGTGGCAGACCAGCTGGAGTAGTACTCGACCAGCGGTTCCGTCTGCTCGTGATAGACAGACAGGCGGTTGCGCACGGTGGCTTCGCGGTCGTCTTCACGCTGGATCAGGGCTTCGCCAGTGACGTCGTCCTTGCCTTCTTCGCGCGGCGGGTTGTACTCGATGTGGTAGACACGACCGGAATCCGGGTGCACACGACGACCGGACAGACGCTTGACGATCTCTTCGTCAGCGACGGCGATCTCGACCACGTGGTCCAGCTTCACGCCCGCTTCCTTCATGGCGTCAGCCTGCGGGATGGTGCGCGGGAAGCCGTCGAACAGGAAGCCGTTCTCGCAATCGGCCTGGCTGATGCGCTCCTTGACCAGGGCGATGATGATCTCGTCGGACACCAGTCCGCCGGTATTCATGATCTCCTTGACCTTGAGTCCCAGCTCGCTGCCGGCCTTGACCGCGGCGCGCAGCATATCTCCGGTAGAGATCTGCGGGATGTTGAAACGCTCGCAGATGAACTGGGCCTGGGTGCCCTTGCCGGCGCCGGGGGCGCCCAACAGGATCAAACGCATCGGTACTGCTCCTTGAGTGTGCAAATGAAAAGCATCAAACGGGTGTAAAGGGTCATCTGGCGCTGGTGCACCTTGCCCTCGGCGGCAGATGGCCATCCAAGGCGCTCTGGTCGTCGACACGTTCGAGGTGTAGCGGCGAAACTCGCGGCGTCGAGACGCTCGACTACCTCATGAGGGCCGAACGCATCGAGCGTATCGATGACCAGGATGAATATGGGCAGCGGACCAATATGTGCTGCGCTAAACGACGGCGCGCACGGATGATCTCATTATGTCATCGCCATGCAATGTAGAGCTGACGATACCGTTCACACGACGCCGGCACAAGCACACCAAAGGCGCGTATGCCGCCCTTTGGCACTGTTTTGGCGCGCAGGAGGGCCTGTCGCCCTCCTCGCCGGTTCCCGACCTGCCATACACGGCTGTCATGACACGAAAGCGCCCCCTGCGGCACGCGGTCGCAGAGGGCGTCTTTCCACTCACGCCGGGCCACCTTGCTCAGTCGCCGTGGCATGATCAGGCTGAGTCATGTCAGCCGTTGCTGTGCCAATGCCTCACTCGGTCACGTCTTCGGCCTGGCTGCTGCGACGCAGACGCACTGCCTTGGCGCGCTTGCTGCGCAGACGGATGTTGAGCATTTCCACCGCCAGCGAGAAGGCCATCGCCACGTAGATGTAGCCCTTGGGCACGTGGACACCGAAGCCTTCGACCATCAGCATCATGCCGACCATGATCAGGAAGGACAGCGCCAGCATCTTGATGGTCGGGTGACGATCGACGAAATCGCCGATGGGCTTGGCGGCCACCATCATGATGCCCACCGAGATGACGATGGCGATGACCATCACCATCAGGTGATCGACCATGCCCACCGCCGTGATCACCGAATCCAGCGAGAAGACGATATCGATCAAGGCGATCTGGACCATGATCGCCATGAAGCTGGCGCTGCCCTTCTTCGCGCCCTCTTCGGCGGGATCTTCGCCTTCCAGGTTGGCGTGGATCTCGTGGGTGCTCTTGCCGAGCAGGAACAGGCCCCCGAAGACCAGAATCAGATCGCGTCCCGAGAAGCTGAAGTCGGCCACGCTGAACAGGGGCGCGGTCAGCGACATCAGCCACGACAGTGACATCAACAGCACGATGCGCATGCCCATCGCCAGGCCCAGGCCGATCATGCGCCCGCGCTGACGCTGGGACTCGGGCAGCCGCGCGACCAGAATCGACAGGAAGATGATGTTGTCGATGCCCAGCACGATCTCAAGCGCGGTCAGGGTCGCCAGAGCCACCCATGCCGAAGGGTCCATCAACCATTCCATTGTCTTGCTCCTTGTGTGTTGCGAGAACCGGCCTTCCCGGGTCGTGCCAGCACGATGCGACAGATCGCGGCAGGTTGGCGTGAAGCATCGCATGTTGTGCAGGGCAGCAACAGCGGTCGCCGCCCTGCCACGCCAACGGACATGCACAAAAAAACGGCCTCCCGAAGGAGGCCGTTATGTCAACCAGACCTGTCAGCCAGGTCTGTCAGCGAGGAGCGCCTTCACCTTCCAGGAAGGTCACGGCACCCGCGCTTCATGCCACAGGCATCATCAGAGCAGCATGCGACGCACGTCGGTCAGCACCTGAGCCAGATACGCCGTGAAGCGTGCTGCATCCGCCCCGTTCACCGCACGGTGATCGTAGGACAGTGACAGCGGCATCATCAGACGCGGCTGGAAGGCAGCGCCGTCCCACACCGGCTTCATCTGCGCCTTGGAGACGCCCAGGATGGCGACTTCCGGCGTGTTGACGATCGGGGTGAAGGCAGTACCGCCAATGGAGCCAAGGCTCGAGATGGTGAAGCAACCACCGGTCATCTCTTCGCGCTTGAGCTTCTTGGTCTGCGCCTTCTTGGCCAGTTCCACGGACTCCTTGGCCAGGTCCAGCAGGCTCTTCTGATCCGCATTGCGGATCACCGGCACCATCAGGCCGTCCGGCGTATCCACCGCGATACCGATGTGCACGTACTTCTTGTGCACCAGGGTCTCGCCGTCGGCCTTGAGGCTGACGTTGAACTGCGGATACTTGGCCAGCGCGTGAGCCGCCGCCTTGATCATGAACGGCAGCGGCGTGAGCTTGGCACCTGCCGCTTCCGCCTCGGCCTTCATGGACTTGCGGAAGGCCTCGAGCTCGGTGATATCGGCTTCATCGAACTGGGTCACGTGCGGGACGTTGAGCCAGCTGCGATGCAGATTGGTGGCACCGGCCTTCATCAGGCGGCCCATCTTCTTCTCTTCGATCTCACCGAACTGGCTGAAGTCCTGATCCGGCACCTGCGGGATACCGGCACCGCCGGTGGCCTGCGCGGCAGGGGCTGCCGGTGCGGACTTGGCCTTCTGCATCATCTGCTTGACGTAGGCCTGGACATCTTCCTTCACCACACGGCCCTTCGGACCGCTGCCGGAGACGTCCGCCAGGTCGACACCGAACTCACGTGCCAGCAGGCGAACCGCAGGCCCTGCGTGGACCTTGGCACCCTTGCTCGGCTTGTGAGCGGCCATCTGGGCTTCCGGACTCGGCGCACCGGCCGGTGTCGGAGCCGGCTTCTGCTCGCTCTTCTCCGCCTTGGGAGCAGCCGGCGCTTCGGACTTGGCAGCCTTCGGCGCAGGCGCGGCACCCGCGACCTCGATGTAACCGATCAGGTCACCCTCGGAGACGGTGTCACCTTCCTTGACGGAAAGCTCCACCACCTTGCCCTTGTAGGGGCTCGGGATGTCCATGGTCGCCTTGTCGGACTCGAGCGTGATCAGCGCGTCTTCCTCGTTGACCTCGTCACCGACGGCCACGGCCATCTCGATGATCGGCACGCTGTCGCTGCCGGAGAGATCCGGGACACGCAATTCCTTGCGCTCCGGCTCACCGGAGGCCGGCGCTTCTTCAGCAGCCGGTGCCTCGGAAGACGTGTCTTCAGAGGTGGACTCGGAGGAAGAAGCCTGCTCGGCCGGCGCGGAATCAGACGCGCTGTCACCGCCTTCACCGGCGATTTCCATCTGACCGATGACATCACCGGAAGCGACGCTGTCGCCTTCCTTGACGGTCAGCTTGACGATCTTGCCCTTGTGCGGGCTCGGGACGTCCATGCTGGCCTTGTCGGATTCCAGCGTGATCAGCGCATCTTCGGCGTCGACTTCATCGCCTTCGGAGACGGCCATCTCGATGATCGGCACGGCTTCGGAGTCGCCCAGGTCCGGCACGACGATGTCGACGGTCTGGGTGCCACCGGAAGCGGCCTTCGGCGCAGGAGCGGACTCTTTCGGCGCTTGCTGCTCAGAGGCGTCCTGCTTGGGAGCCTCTTCCTTCGGCGCTTCCTGCTCGTCAGAAGCGTCAGAGGAGGTGTCACCACCGCCTTCGGCTTCCAGCTCCAGGATATCGTCGCCTTCGGAGACGGTGTCGCCTTCCTTGACGAGAATCTTCACCACCTTGCCGCCCTTCGGTGCCGGCACATCCATGCTGGCCTTGTCGGACTCAAGAGTGATCATGGTGTCTTCGGCGGAGATGACATCTCCCACCGCCACCGCTATCTCGATGATCTCGACATCGGAACTACCGCCAATGTCGGGAACCTTGATGATTTCGCTGCTCAAGATCGTGCTCCTTCCAAAACGTGCACGGGGAGCGACACCCGAATCACCTGCGCATCATCATGATGTCGAGGAGGGAGTGCCGCTCGCCTGTTCCGCGATCTCCGCTCAGACGTTCAGCGGATTCGGCTTGTTGGGGTCGATGCCGTAGGTCTTGATCGCTTCCGCGACCACCTTGCGGTCGATCTCACCACGATCCGCCAGCGCCTTCAGGGCCTGGACGGTGACGAAGTTGCGGTCGACTTCGAAGAAGTGACGCAGCTTCTCGCGGGTATCGGAACGACCGAAACCGTCGGTACCGAGCACGTGATAGTCAGCCGGCACCCAGGCACGAACCTGGTCAGCAAACAGCTTCATGTAGTCAGTGGCAGCCACGACCGGGCCGTCACGTCCTTCCAGACACTGAGTGACGTGCGGCTTGGCCGGGGTCTCTTCCGGCTTGAGGAAGGCCTGACGATCCAGTTCCAGCGCTTCGCGACGCAGCTCGTTGAAGCTGGTGACGCTCCAGATGTCGGCGTCGACACCGTAGTCCTGCTTGAGCATCTCGGCGGCTGCCTCGACTTCACGCAGGATGGTGCCGGAACCCAGCAGCTGAACGCGTGCCTTGCCGTCCTTGCCGCCTTCCTTGAGCAGGTACATCCCCTTGATGATGTCCTCTGCGGGCACCGTCTCGAGTGCTGGCTGCTCGTAGTTCTCGTTCATCACCGCCAGGTAGTAGAAGACCGGCTCGTGCTGCTCGAACATGCGCTTCATGCCGTCCTGCACGATGACCGCCACTTCGTGAGCGTAGGTCGGGTCGTAGGTGCGGCAGTTCGGGATGGTCGAGGCCAGGATATGGCTGTGGCCATCCTGGTGCTGCAGACCTTCGCCGTTCAGGGTGGTACGACCGGCAGTACCGCCGACCAGGAAGCCACGTGCCTGCAGGTCGCCTGCGGCCCACGCCAGGTCACCGATGCGCTGGAAGCCGAACATCGAGTAGTAGACGTAGAACGGCATCAGCGGCAGGTTGTGGTTGGCGTAGGACGTTGCCGCCGCCACCCACGCAGACATGGCGCCTGCTTCGGAGATACCTTCCTCGAGGACCTGACCTTTCTGGTCCTCGCGGTAATACATGATCTGACCCTTGTCGACCGGCTCATACTTCTGGCCTGCCGCGGTGTAGATGCCCAGCTGACGGAACATGCCTTCCATGCCGAAGGTACGCGCTTCGTCAGGAATGATCGGCACGACACGCTCGCCGAGGGTCTTGTGCTTGACCAGACCGTTGAGCACGCGCACGAAGGCCATGGTGGTGGACACTTCGCGGCCGTTGGAGCCCTTGAGCTGGGACGCGAAGATCTTGTCGTCCAGCGGCGGGATTTCCAGCGTTTCATACTCGGTGCGACGCTGCGGCAGGTAGCCGTTCAGACGTTCGCGCATGAGGTGCATGTACTTCATTTCCGGGCTGTCGTCCGCCGGCTTGTAGTACGGCACTTCCTCGAGCTGCTCGTCGGTCAGCGGAATACCGAAGCGATCGCGGAATGTCTTCAGCGCTTCGTGTTCCATGGTCTTGACCTGGTGGGCTTCGTTGGCAGCTTCGCCATCGCCCATGCCCATGCCGTAACCCTTGACGGTGTGCGCCAGGATGACGGTCGGACGACCATTGGCGTTGTTGACCGCCTCGTGATACGCCGCGTAGACCTTGTACGGGTCGTGGCCACCACGGTTCAGACGCCAGATATCGTCATCTGACATGTCCTTGACCAGATCGGCCGTCTCCGGGTACTTGCCGAAGAAGTGCTCGCGCGTGTAAGCGCCGCCATTGGCCTTGTAGTTCTGGTAGTCGCCGTCGACCGCTTCGTCCATGCGCTTCTGCAGGATGCCTTTCTTGTCCTGTTCGAAGAGCGGATCCCAGAAGCGACCCCAGGTGACCTTGAGCACGTTCCAGTCGGCACCACGGAAGACGCCTTCCAGCTCGTCCATGATGCGGCCGTTGCCGCGCACCGGACCGTCAAGACGCTGCAGGTTGCAGTTGATGACGAAGATCAGGTTGTCGAGATTCTCGCGGCCAGCCAGCGAGATGGCACCCAGGGATTCCGGCTCGTCACACTCGCCGTCACCCATGAAGCACCACACCTTGCGGTCGTACATGGACTTCAACTCACGCGAGTTGAGGTACTTCATGACGTGCGCCTGGTAGATCGCCTGGATCGGGCCCAGACCCATGGAGACGGTCGGGAACTGCCAGTAATCCGGCATCAGCCACGGGTGCGGATAGGAAGACAGGCCGTTGCCGTCGACTTCCTGACGGAAGCTGTCCATCTGCTCCTGGCTGAGACGACCTTCCAGGAAGGAACGGGCGTAGATGCCCGGCGCCACGTGACCCTGGATGTAAAGCAGATCGCCTTCGAAATCTCCTTCCGGTGCACGGAAGAAGTGGTTGAAGCCTACGTCGTAAAGCGTCGCACTGGACATGAAGCTCGAGATGTGACCGCCCAGGCCCTTGTGGGCACGGTTGTTGCGGATCACCTGAGCGATGGCGTTGTAACGGATAAGCGAACGGATACGACGCTCCATGAACAGGTCGCCCGGCATGCGCGCTTCGCGGTGCACGGGGATACTGTTGCGATGGGGCGTGGTCACCGAGAAGGGCACCTGATGGCCATCACGACGCAGGCGGTCGGCCAGGCGTGACATCAGGTACTGGGCACGATCCTCACCCTCACGATCCAGAACCGATTCCAGGGAGTCCAACCATTCCGTGGTTTCGATCGGATCGAGATCTTCTCTTGCCTCCAGACTCATAGACGTCTCTCCGAGTGAAGAAATTTTTTGTCAAACGTTTCGACGAACAGCGATATCGAAACCAGTGGCGCTCTTCAGTGTGGGCACGACCTTCTGAGTGGGTCGCATCTCCGATAGACCTGTCGTGACCGGGTCTTGCCGGCCGTCAATCTCGACGCGCATCCTGCGCCAAAGCAGGGCACAAGATGCAGTCATTTGGCGTGAAAGATACCGCAAACACCCCCGCGTGCCAATTCAGGGCAGCAAGACTCACCGGGCAGGTGCAAGGCTTGGCTGCCCCGCGGCAGCACTGGCCTCATGCGCCTTGCGGTCGGGACTCATACGCCAGACTGAGCCGCCCTCGATAGCCGTGATGTAGTAAAACTACCAACGCGCCCCGCCACTGGGCGTTTCCTGCCTGGAGACGCCACACAATGCTGCAATGCACCATCGCGAGACACCTGCGACCTTAGTCCTGAATGTCGTCCAGCAGGCGATCGAAGTAAGCCCAATCGAAGGCCGGGCCAGGATCCGTCTTGCGCAACGGCGCAATCCGCGCATGCGAGGTGATGCGCTCGCGCGTCAGCGCGGGATAGCTCGCCATCAGGCCGGCCACGGTGCGTGCCAGGGTGCGATATTGGACATCGCGATAGGGATGCACCTCATCGCCCTCGAGTTCGATGCCGATGGTGAAGTCATTGAGCTCGACGCGTTCACGCTGACCGTCATGCCAGCGCGAGCGACCGGCGTGCCAGGCGCGACGATCGAAGGGCACGAACTGCACCAGGCGACCGTCGCGCTGGATCAGCACGTGCGCCGAGACACGCAGCTGATGGATATCGGCAAAGTAAGGGTGGGCGCCAGGGTCGAGCTGATTGGTGAACAGCTGCTCGATGGCCGGGCCGCCGAAGCGTCCGGGCGGCAGGCTGATGGAATGCAGCACCAGCGCCGAGACTTCTCCCTCGGGACGAGCATTGTGATTGGGAGACGGCACCTGACGGGCGCTCTCCAGCCAGTGCTCGGGGGTGACCGCCAGACGCGTCAGGTGGCCCGACCGCGGGGAAGAGGACAAGGGGGGCATCGAAGACTCCAGACGGGAAGGTCGTCGCACGCGGGGACTGACCGCTCGCGTGGCTTTTCCTATAATGGCGCACATTATGGCATGCTCGGCAGCCACGGGTCTGTGTCACTGCCCCGGCACACGCACAGACCCAGGCTCCGGCAGCACTCTTCGTACAAGGATCAGACGCGCATGAACTTCCACGACGCCCTCGCCGAGGATATCCGTACCAGCGCCGCCCGCCTGCTCGCCGAGGATGTCGGCGGTGGCGATATCACCGCCGAATTGATTCCGGAGCGCCAGTGGGCCAAGGCGCGCGTGATCAGTCGCGAACCGGCCATCCTGTGCGGCGTGCCCTGGGTCGATGAGCTGTTTCGGCGCCTCGATCCGCGCGTCAGCCTCAAGTGGCTGGCCAGCGACGGTGATCGCCTCGAGGCCGACGCGCCCTTCCTGGAGCTGGAAGGCCCGGCACGCTCGCTGCTGACCGGCGAGCGCGCGGCGCTCAACCTGCTGCAGACGCTCTCCGGCACCGCGACCCGCGCCAGCCACTATGCCTCGCTGGTCGAGGGCAGTGGCGTGCGCCTGCTCGATACCCGCAAGACCCTGCCTGGCATGCGTGTCGCCCAGAAATACGCCGTCAGCTGCGGTGGTGGCCACAATCATCGCATCGGCCTCTATGACGCCTTCCTGATCAAGGAAAACCATATCGCCGCCTGTGGCAGCATCGCGGCGGCGGTACGTGAGGCGCGCGACATCGCCTCCGACGTCACCTGTGAAGTGGAAGTCGAGAATTTCGAGGAGCTGGCCCAGGCGCTGGATGCCGGTGCCGACGTCATCATGCTCGACAACTTCGACAACGATCAGCTCATCGAGGCCGTGGCGCGCAACAAGGCGCATGCCAAGCCGGCCGTGCTGGAAGCCTCCGGCAACGTCAGCGAGGCGACCCTGCCGGGCATCGCCGCCACTGGCGTGGATTGCATCTCGATCGGCGCACTGACCAAGGACGTGACCTCCATCGACCTGTCGATGCGCATCTACACTGTCGAGACCCGCTAGCCAACGACAGGGGAATGCCTTCCTGCTGGCCAGCTCCTGTCCTGCAGAGGTCGCCGCTGACGCCGGCCCATCTGTCACGACACATTGCCATGCCGCCAGGGAGGCGCCCCATGTCCCCGCCATCTCCTCATCAGCCGCCGCCTGAAGCCCCCAGGGCATCAGGTGGCGGTTGGCAGACTCGCCGCTGGAGTCTCTACGCGCCGATCTATGACCGTGCGGCCGCTCGCATCCTGCGCTCCGCGCGGCGCGACGCCATCGCGACCCTCGATATCCAGGCGGGCACCCGCGTGCTGCTGCTCGGTGGCGGCACCGGGCTCGACCTGCCCTTCCTGCCCCGTGACATCGAGCTCGAGGTGATCGACGCCTCCCCCGCCATGCTGCGCCGCTGTCGCGAGCGCGCCGAGACGCTGGGCTTCGATGCCAACGTCAAGCCGGGCGACGCCATGGCGCTCGACCTCCCCGATGGCTATTTCGATGTCGTCATCGCCCACCTGATCATCGCCGTGGTGCCCGAGCCCCAGCGCGCCTTCGATGAAGCGCTGCGCGTGCTGGCCAGCGATGGCGAGCTGTCACTGCTCGACAAGGGCCTGCGCGGCAATCGCCCGGCCGGACGGCTGCGGCGTCTGCTCAATCCACTGGCCCGGCTGGTGGCGACCAACCTCAATGTGCCGCTGGACAACCTGCTGGAGGGCCATGCGGTGCAGCGACTCGAGGACCGCGACCTCGGCCCCGGCGGGGCGTTGCGCCACATGCATCTGCGCAAGATCTGATCTGCACTGCCACTCCCCCCTTGCATTGCGCGTTCGGCATCGCCACGCAATGAGCACACCCGGATGACGAAAGCGACACGGCTCGAGGCACCTGCCTGGGCTCTCGTCGCCGTCGCTCCCTGCAAGGAGGTTTGCATGCAGATTGATCTACGCGGCCGCAGCGCCATCATCAGTGGTTCCACTGCCGGTATCGGCTTCGCCATCGCCACAGGGCTTGCCCGCGCAGGCGCCAGTGTCACCTTGACCGGCCGCACCCAGACACGTGTCGATGAGGCCGTCGCCAGCCTCAGAGACAAGGCGCCCGGCAGCGAGGTACAGGGCGTGGCCGCGGACCTGGGCACACGCGAAGGCTGCGACACGCTGATCCGCACCGTGCCGGACACCGACATCCTGATCAACAATGTCGGCATCTTCGCCCCGCAGGATTTCTTCGACACCGACGACGACACCTGGGAGCAGTTCTTCCAGGTCAACGTGATGTCGGCGGTACGCCTGTCCCGCCACTATGCGCGTGGCATGAAGGAGCGCGACTGGGGTCGCATCCAGTTCCTGTCCAGCGAATCGGCGCTCAACATCCCCAGCGAGATGGTCCACTACGGCATGACCAAATCCGCGGTGCAGTCCGTCTCACGCGGGCTCGCCAAGGTGCTGTCCGGCACCCAAGTGACCGTCAACGCCATCCTGCCCGGGCCGACCCGCTCCGAGGGCGTGCTCGAGATGCTCAAGCAGAACGCCGAGGAGCAAGGCAGGTCACTTGAGGAGGTCGAGGCCGACTTCATCAAGCAGGCCCGTCCGACCTCTATCCTGCAGCGCCTGGCAAGCCCCGAGGAAGTCGCCAACATGAGCGTCTACGCCGCCTCCGAACAGGCCAGCGCCACCACCGGCGCCGCACTGCGTGTGGAAGGCGGCATCGTCGATACCATGGCCTGATCGTCTGATCACGCGGCATGACTGACACCATGCCAGACGCGACACCATGCCAGACACAAGAAGCCCCCACCGGTCGACCGGCGGGGGCTTCTTCATGTTCAGCATCACAGTGCTATGCGTTTCAGTCGTCCTGGCGCTTCACTCGTCGAGACGTTTCTCGAAGCGCTCGCGCTTGAGACAGATGCCATCGCGCTTGACGTGCTCAAGCCCCAGACTGTGCCAGCCACGGCGGGCCAGGCCCGGTGACAGCGTCAGACTGGCCTCCAGGCTCATCACGCGCACCTTGCGCTCACGCAGGTCGCGCTCGGCCGCCGCCAGCAACTGGCTGCCGATGCCCTGCCCCATCAGACTCGGATAGACGTAAAGCATCTCGATACGCGCCAGCGGCCATTCGGGGGCGTACTCGCAGAAGCCGATACAGCGGCCATCACGCTCCGCGACCAGCACCTCGAAGCGATGCTGACGCGCGGCCCAGCGCTCGGCGTCGCGCGGGACACGCGCGGCCCACTGCTGGCGCTGCGCCAGATCATAGTGGCCGGCAGCGCCCTGCATGACGGCCTGGTAGAACACCTCGGCCTGGTCCGCGGCATGCTGCGGCTGCGCCGCCACGATATGAACACGCTCCCTGGCCACTTCACGGCTATCGGTCTGGCTGTGCAATCGTTCGTCCTCCTTGTGTCCTCGAACGAGGACGATGTATTCATGGAAAATCTGACAGGCTCACGGCTGACACCTGTCACTGAAGCGTCCTGTTCAGCCGCTGAAGGACACCTCATCGAAGCGGCTGGCCCGGGGGTGATCTCCCGTGATCATGTCCGGCTCCCGCACCAGCTGCCAGGTATGGAAGCCGGCGGCAGCGGCGGCGTCCAGCTCGGCGACGACATCCGACAGGAACAGGATCTCCGCGCCCGGGATACCCAGCTGACCGGCGATGCGGCGATAGCTCTCGGCTTCCTGCTTGGGGCCCGTGGTGGTGTCGAAGTAGCCGGCAAACAGCGGAGTCAGATCGCCGACATCGGAATGCCCGAACAGCAGCTTCTGGGCCTGGATGGAGCCTGAAGAGTAGACATACAAGGACAGTCCGCGTTCCTTCCAGTCACGCAATCCCTTCACGGCATCGGGATAGACATGGCCGGTGAAGTCGCCGTCCGCGTAGCCCTGTGCCCAGACCATGCCCTGCAGTGCCTTGAGCGGCGTGGCCTTGCGGTCGGCATCGATCCAGCCTTCCAGAATGGCGATCACGGCCTCGAGATCGGCCGCGGGCGCTTCGGCCAGCTCACGGGTGGCGGCCAGCTGCTCGGCGACATCCTCACGCTCGGCATTGGCGCGCACGAAATTGCCCAGGTTGGCGCGCGCATAGGGGAACAGCACCTGATGCACGAAGCGAATCGAGCCGGTCGTGCCCTCGATGTCGGTGACGATGGCGCGAATCATGCGGACTCCTGGGAATGCGGGGCTGCGGTCTGGGTAAAGTGCTCGGCCAGCGCTTCATGACGCGGGAAGCGGGCGGCGATGTCATTGTCGGTGAAGTTGGCGATCCAGCCTTCCGGATTGGTGAACAGGCGGATGGCGGTGAAGTCCGGCGTCGGCCCCATGTCGAACCAGTGCGGCGTGCCGGCCGGTACGGCGATCAGGTCATCCTTCTCGCAACCGACCGCCAGCACGCGCTCGCCCAGATGCAGGTAGAAGATGCCGCTGCCGCGCACGAAGAAGCGCACCTCATGCTCCGCGTGGCGGTGCTCATCGAGGAACTTGCCGCGCAGGGCGTCGCGGTCAGGGTGATCCGGCGTCAGGCCGATCACGTCGGCAGTGACGAAGCCGTTCTCGGACTTGAGACGCGCGACATCGTCGGCGTAGGCCGCCAGCACCTGGGTCTGGTCGGTGGGGTCACTCATCTCGCAGCCCGCCGTCCAGCGCTCGAAGCGAATGCCTTCGGCCTCGAGTTCGCTGGCGATCTGCGCGCCATCATTGGTGATCAACTGCGGACGCGAGGCGTCCTGCTCGGCGTAGATGGCCAGAAAGCTCATCGCTGTCTCCTCAGTTCCAGTTCACAACCCATCAGGAAATCGAGCGCTTCGACATGGCGGCGACAGGCCGTCATGCTGCTGGCCCAGGTATAGAGGCCATGGCCGCGGATCAGGTAGCCGTGCAGACCGGCATCGGCGGCCAGGCGGGCACGCACGTCCAGCGCCAGCGCCTCGATATCCTGAGTATTGTCGAAGACGGCCAGACGTACCGCCGTCTCATGACTCTTGACGCCTTCCAGCGCCTTGTTGAGCTCGAAACCCTCCAGGCTCAGGGTGTCGCCTTCATGGCACAGCGACAGCACGGTGGCGGCCCTGGAGTGGGTATGCAGAATCGCCTGCGCGTGGGGCAGGTCTTCGTAGAGCTGACCATGCAGGCGCGCCTCGTCAGAGGCCTTGCGGGAAGTGCCCTGCAGCCTGACGGCAAAATCGCTGACCAGAATGTCGCCACTGGTCAGGCGGCCCTTGTGGCAGCCCGAGGCGGTGACCGCCATCAGGCGATCACTGAGACGACAGGAGAAGTTGCCACCGGTGGCCGGCACCTGCCCGGCAGCGTCCAGCGCCTGACCGGCCTCGATCAACTGTTGGCTCGCCAGTGCAAGGCGGTCGAGGTCCAGTGTCGACCGCAGG
Organism: Cobetia sp. 29-18-1; assembly: GCF_029846405.1. Classification (NCBI taxonomy): domain Bacteria; kingdom Pseudomonadati; phylum Pseudomonadota; class Gammaproteobacteria; order Oceanospirillales; family Halomonadaceae; genus Cobetia; species Cobetia sp. 29-18-1. Next base: position 32,423 of record NZ_JARWKS010000013.1, on the reverse strand, counting down.
CCGTCGGCAGCGGCAATGGCGATAGGGTCTGACATGATCAAAGTTGCCCTCAAGAGTCGCGCGGGGCATTCACGCCCCGTCGCCAGCATCACGATTCAGCGCCACGTGGCGCTGCTCTCGCGGCAGACTACACAAGCCGACCCAGTGAGACCAGTCATGCCGTGCGACGACGGGCATGGCATCATGGCGGCCTGGAACGTCACACGACATTCTGCGCCATCATCACTTCAGCCTCTGCCACGGTCTTGCCATGTCCTCTTCCGATCAGCCCGCCAGCCCCCACCCGACCGCCGACACGGCCGAGCGCCCGATGAGCGACACTGCACTGGCCAGGCGCCTGCCGCTGCTGCCCCCTCATCTGCGTGAGCAGGCCGCGGCGCTGGGGCAACAGGCCATGCAGCCGGTGGGCATCATCGAAAGCTGCTACCCGGACAAGTTCGGCATTCCCCGCCAGCCGGGGCTGGCGCGCCACGCCACCGCCATCCTGCACCTGCTGCCGCCCTTCGATGACCCGGACTGCGTGCGCGACATCGAGGGCTTCAGCCATCTGTGGATCCACTTCCTGTTCCACGCCAGCCCCACACGCTGGACGCCCTTGATCCGCCCGCCGCGCCTGGGAGGCAACGCGCGCACCGGTGTCTTCGCCTCGCGCAGCACCCACCGCCCCAACCGACTGGGGCAGTCGGTGGTCGAACTGGCAGGCGTCGAGACGGCGGCCAACGCCACGCCGGATGGCGGGCAGTCAGGCAAGCGCAACGGCGTGCGCCTGCTGCTGCGCGGCCATGACCTGCTCGATGGCACGCCGGTGATGGACATCAAGCCGTATCTGCCGTGGGTCGATGCCGTGCCCGAGGCGCGTGCCGGCTATGCGCCTGCGCCACCGCCGCGCCACGCCGTCGTCTTCAGCGCAGAGGCCGAGCAGACACTGGCGACCCGGGCCGACAGCGCCACGCTGCGCGCACTGATCGAGGAAGTGCTCGCCCAGGACCCGCGCCCCGCCTATCACGCCGCCAGGCCCGCCGATGGCAAGCGCCAGTATGGCGTGCGGTTAGTGGACGTGGATGTGCGCTTCACGGCCCGCACGCAACCCGATGGCCACTTGTTGATGGAGGTCGCGGCCATCGTGGCCGTCTGATCAAGCCCTTGCGCGAGCCAGGGCAGCGCCTTGTCCAGTGGGGGGCAACGTCTTGCATGAAGCGGATCGAAGGATTGCGCGCGCCAGATCAAGACAATGCCAGATTGGATTGGCAAACCGTCACGAGTCCTGACCATACTGGGCGTGCGTTCCTTCATCTCCACTCGCTTCACCGGGAGTCCGCCGCATGAGTATCCGTCTGCTTGCCTTTGCCGCCAGTACCCGCAAGGCCTCCGTCAATCGACGCCTGATCGAGCGCCTGGCGCACCACGCCCGACAGGAAGGTGCCGAGGTCAGTCTGCTCGATCTCAACGACTTCCCGATGCCGCTCTACGATGGCGACAGCGAAGAGGCCAATGGCCGTCCCGCCAGCGCCGACCGCCTGCAGGAGATGCTGGCCAGCCATCAGGGGCTGTTGCTGGCGACGCCGGAATACAACGGCTTCTTCAGCCCGCTGCTCAAGAACACCTTCGACTGGCTGTCACGCCCGGCGGCGGATGGCCAGAGCGGCATGGACGCCCTGCGCGGCATGCCGGTCGGCATCGTCTCGGCCTCACCGGGCGCCATGGGCGGCATGCGGGCGCTACCCTTCGTGCGCCTGTACCTGAACAACCTCGGCATGCTGGTCGCGCCCCAGCAGATCGCGGTCTCGCGTGCCGCCAGCGCCTTCCACGAGGATGGCAGCCTGGATGACGAAGGCCAGGACCACGCCCTCGCGGCTGTCGCCCGTCAGGTGATCGACCTGGCCAGCCTGCGCGCCTCCTGAAGCGACACGCTTCTTTCCTCACAGCTACGTCCCCGGCCAGACACTTGGCGCCTGCCAAACAGGAACGGCCCCCTGCCATTGGCAGGGGGCCGTTCCTTGATGCGCTGTCTGTGACGTCAGAGCGTCAGTGCATCACCTCAGACTTTGCCCCAGATTCAGGCTCAGGCCGAGAAATCGATACCGATGCGGCGACCGACTTCCTCGTAGGCTTCGATCACGCCGCCCAGGCCCTGACGGAAGCGGTCCTTGTCGAGCTTCTCGCGCGTCTCGGCATCCCACAGACGGCAGCCATCCGGCGAGAATTCGTCACCCAGCACGACTTCACCCTTGAAGACGCCGAATTCGAGCTTGTAGTCGACCAGCAGGATGCCGCCGTCGAGGAACAGCTGCTTGAGGATGTCATTGACCTGGAAGGTCAGTTCCTTGGCGCGCGCCAGGTGCTTGGGCTCTGCCCAGCCGAAGGTCTCGACCAGCGACTCGTTGATCATCGGGTCGCCCTTCTCGTCGTTCTTGAGGAACAGCTCGAAGGTCGGCGGATTGAGCTCGATGCCTTCCTCGACACCCAGACGACGCACCAGTGAACCGGCGGAGATGTTACGCACCACGCACTCCACTGCCATCATGTCGAGACGCTTGACCAGGCACTCGTTGTCGCTGACCAGACGCTCGAAGTGGGTCGGGATACCGGCCGCCTTGAGTTTCTCCATGATGAAGGCATTGAACTTGTTGTTGACCATGCCCTTGCGATCCAGCTGCTCGATACGCTTGCCGTCGAAGGCGCTGGTATCGTCGCGGAATTCCAGCAGCAGAAGATCCGGATCGTCAGTGACGAAGACGGATTTGGCCTTGCCAGCGTAGAGCTCTTCACGCTTTTCCATGAGATTCCCCCTGATGACGCTAGACGCGTCGAGTGTTGAGGCGGTCGACGATGAATCGATCACGCTTGAGTCTGTCACGCCCAGTCGAGAAGGACTGTGGCGCTGGTATATGACGTGATTCAAGAGCTGTCCATCTGGTCAGCTCATCCAGAATCACAAACGCCCGATCGCGAAGCGACCGGGCGTCATGAATATCAGGCGATGGCCTGCCAGCCAAAGCCGCTGTCCTGCGCGGCGATGATCAGGCGACTATCGTCATCCGCAAGCCAGGGGGCCAGTGCCTCCCGGGCCAATGACGGATGGTTGTTGCTCTCCGACAGATGCGAGGCCACCAGCCGCTGCAGGCGCGCCAGCCCCAGATAGGGCAAGGCGGCGCATGCCTGAGCGTTGGCCAGGTGACCGAGCCGCCCCCCGACCCGCCGCTTGAGGCTGGGCGGATACGGCCCGCTGGCCAGCATCTGCGGATCGTGGTTGAACTCCATCACCAGCGCATCGCAATCGGCAAAGCACTGGAGCACATGCTCACTGACATGGCCGAGATCGGTCAGCACGCCGAGGCGACGCGTGGCCGTCTCACCGCGCCGGTTGAAGACGAACTGCACCGGCTCACGCGCATCGTGGGGCACCGTGACCGGCAGAATCTCGAGATCCTTGATCGCGAATTCCTGCTGCGGCGTGATCAGATGGCGACTCGGCAGCGCGCCGAGCTTCTTGGCACGCCCGGCAAGCCAGGTGCCGGTGGTCAGATGCACCGGCACAGCGTGACGACGCGCCAGCGGCCCCACGCCGCTCAGGTGATCACCATGTTCATGCGTGACCAGCACGGCGTCCAGCTGCGAGGGGTGCACGCCGAGGCGCGCCAGGCGGGCCTCGGTCTCCTTGAGGGTGAAGCCGCAATCGACCAGCACCAGTGCCTCGCGAGTGCGGATCAGCGTGCCGTTGCCCTTGCTGCCGCTGCCCAGCGAAGCCATCGCCATCACGCCCTGGGCGTCGTCACCCGGCCCACGGGCGGCCGTCAGGCCAGCCGCCAGCGCCCCACTGCCTGCCACCGGGAGGGGGATCTGAAACGACGCAGCCGCCTCACCCGACGAGTCGTCAGATGAGGCGGCGCAAGGCGTGTCGAGCCACATGCTCAGCGCAGTGTCGACGCCACGGCGTCGAGCAGCTCACGCGCCAGTGCCGGCGTGGTCTCTTCACCATCGGCACGGGTCGCCGTGACCAGGGTGTGGTCATTCTCGGAGCGCAGCTTGAGTACCATCGGTACCGGATCACCATCGCCACCGATACCCAACCAGCCGCCATCACGCTCTTCACGCGGGATGTAATCGACCATGAACTCGCCACGCGAGCGGTCCTGATCGGTCAGCGTCTGGTAGTCGGTATTGAAGTTCTTCTGCAGCTGATAGAGCAGCTCGGCCCAGCTGCGCTCGGTGTCCAGCGCCAGGTCGACCTGCCAGGTGCCATCGCGGCCTTCCAGGCGCACGCGGTCATCACGACTGAGCGACTGGGCCGCCAGCGAGACACCACTATCGGCGGAAGACGCGGCCAGATAGCCGCTCAGCGCGTTCAGGCAGCTGCCGGCGACATCGCCGCCCTGCTGACAACGCACTTCGGAGGCATCGGCACGCAGCCCCTGGCTGACGCTGATGATGCCCTGGGCCGTGGTGATCTCGCCCTTGCCGGCATCGATGCTCTGCACATCCAGGCCCTGGTCGCGCACGAAGGACTGCAGACGCGTCCACACCGCTGCCGGCGCGGCGTTCACGGCCAGCCAGCGGGCATCGCCACTCTGACGCATGGCGACGAACTCGCGCCCGCCCTGCTCGCTGGTCGCCAGCGGCTGGGGTCGCGGTGCCTCGAAGTCGTCGCTGGCCAGGAAGTCACTGCTGGCCTGCGGCACTGGCATGGAATCCTGGTAATCACCACGATTGATCGTGTCCGGCAGCTTCAGCGGCGGCGCGATGCTGGCATCGGCATACTCGCTGTTGCGATCGTAGTAGTAGCCATCACTGGAACAGCCTGCGACCGCGAGCGCCGTCAGCAGGGCCAGTGGCACGAAACGCTGACTCATCAGTTGAGCACCTCGGCCAGTTGCAGTGCTTCCTCGACCGTGGAGTGATACTGCTCGGACAGCCAGGTCAGCGGCAGACGCACGCCGGATTCCGGCGACAGGCCCATGCGATGCATGGCGAACTTGACCGGGATCGGGTTGGACTCGACGCCCATCGCGGAGTGCAGCGGCATCAGGCGCGTGTTGATCTGGTGAGCGCGCTCGGCATCGCCGGCCACGGCGGCTTCGCACATCTCGTGCATCAGGCGCGGCGCGACGTTGGCCGTCACGGAGATATCGCCGTGGCCGCCCATCAGGATGAAGTCGCAGGCCGTGGGGTCATCGCCGGAGTAGAGCGCGAAGTCAGTGCCCTTGAGGCGGTCGATCAGTTCCTGACCACGCTCCAGGTTGCCGGTGGCATCCTTGAGGCCGACGATGTTGTCGAGCTCGGCGAGACGGAAGACCGTCTCGTTGTAGATATCGGAGCAGGTACGACCCGGCACGTTGTAGAGAATGACCGGGATACCGGCCTGCTCGGCGACGGCCTTGAAGTGCTGGTAGAGCCCTTCCTGGGTCGGCTTGTTGTAGTACGGCGCCACGGAGAGGCAGTAATCCGCACCGACTTCCTTGGCGTAGCGAGCCAGCTCGACCGCTTCGGAGGTGGCGTTGGCGCCCGTGCCGGCGATGACCGGAATCTTGCCGGCAACCGTCTCGACCACACAGCGGATGACATCGAAGTGCTCCGCGAAGGACATGGTGGTCGGCTCGCCGGTAGTGCCGGCGGCGACGATGGCATCGGTGCCATTTTCGAGGTGGAAGGCGACCAGCTGGCGCAGGGCGTCCCAGTCGATCTCGCCGGTGGCCTTCATCGGGGTCGCCAGTGCGACAATGCTACCTGTGATCATCCCTCGAATTCTCCTCTGGTGCCTGATGCGCCAGGCGTGTCCCTGCGCTGTTGAAACAACGGATCTCGGGGACAGACATCTGACATAAATTGGTTGACGCAGGACTCTGATTGCGTGGGCACGCCGACACGCGAGTCGCGTCAAGGGTGATGATGTTACAAAGACCATCGAAGCCTGTACAGACGCCATCTGCACCGGTTGTGCAAAGCGGTGGATTCCCTCGCCTGTCCGTGGGGCAGATGCACGGCGGATGGGCGCGATGGCGCCGGTCGCCAAGACGGTGAAACACAAGAGTTCTGCCCTGTCTTTGACAAGTCAGGACGCCCTGCGTGTAATGCAGGACACACCGCAGAAGCGGGCAAGCGCGATGCCCATCACTGCCGGTTTTTTTCATCATTCAGCACTGTCAGCCGCCACATGGCCGTCAGTCATCGCCAGGAGAGCACGATGAGCGTCAGCCTCGGTCAGCCAATTCCCGACTTTACCGCCCAGGCCACCAGTGACACCGAAGTCACTCCGGCCAGCCTCAAGGGCAAGCAAGCCGTCATCTATTTCTACCCGAAGGACCACACGCCGGGCTGCACCACCGAAGGCGGTGACTTCCGCGACAACCTCGAGGAATTCGAAGCGGCCAACACCGTGATTCTCGGCGTTTCCCGCGACAGCCTGCGCACCCACGAGAACTTCCGCGCGAAACAGGGCTACCCGTTCGAGCTGATCAGCGATCCGGACGAGACCCTGTGCAAGATCTTTGACGTCATTCACATGAAGAAATTCATGGGCAAGGAAAGCCTCGGCGTGGTGCGCTCCACCTTCCTGATCGACGCCGATGGCAATCTGGCGCGCGAATGGCGTGGCGTGAAGGTCAAGGGCCATGTCGAGGAAGTGCTGGAAGCCGCTCGCGAGCTCAACGCTGACCGCTAGTGTCGAGTGGCAGCTGTCCGAGTGACAGCAGCTCATGTGACATCAGCTCGTGGAGAAACAGCTGAGCAGAGAGCGCCTGTGCGCCAGCCGCCTCAGCCATGAAAAAAGCCCCGCCGATTGGCGGGGCTTTTTCGATCAGGCGCTCTTGTCCGCGACCCGATTCTCCTCGGCGCGCGCCCGGCGCGGCCAGGCGTAGAGCAGCGACTTCATCAGGGTCGCCAGCGGGATGGCGAAGAACACCCCCCAGAAGCCCCAGATGCCGCCGAAGAACAGCACCGCGAGGATGATCGCCACCGGATGCAGATTGACCGCCTCCGAGAACAGCAGCGGCACCAGCACGTTGCCATCCAGCGCCTGGATGATGCCGTAGGCGATCATCACGTACATGAAGGTATCGCCTAGCCCGTAATGGAAACCGGCAACGGCGGCGACCGGCAAGGTTGCCCCTGCCGCGCCGATGTAGGGAATCAGCACCGAGAAGCCGACCACGATCGCCAGCAGCGCCGAATACGGCAGCCCGAAGGCGACGAAGGTGACGTAGCTGACGCCGCCGACGATGACGATCTCGATCACCTTGCCGCGCACGAAGTTGGCGATCTGGTCATCCATCTCGTTCCAGACCCGGCTCATCAGCAGGCGCTTGCGTGGCAGCAGCGCCAGCGTAAAGTCCACCAGCCGCTCGCGGTCCTTGAGCATGAAGAACACCAGGATCGGCACCAGCACCAGGTAGATCACCACGCCCATCAGGTTGCCCAGCGACGCCAGCGACAGCGATACCGCGCGCTGCCCGAACTGGGTCAGCTCACGTCCGGCGGCACCGACCCACTGCTGGACCTGCTCCGGCGTGATCAGGCCGGGGAAGCGCTCCTGAAGCTCGCCAAGCCAGCGCTGCCCGGAGGCGAACATGCCGGGAATCTCCTGGATCAGATTGGCCAGCTGATGCCAGACCAGCGGCAGCAGAATCAGCGCACTGGCCAGCATGATGCCCATGAACACCAGCGTCATCAGGCTGACCGCCGCCAGGCGCGGCAGGCCGCGGCGCTCCATCCAGCTCACGCCGCTCTGCAGCAGGAAGGCGACGATCAGGGCGGTGAAGAATGGCGCCAGCATGCTGCCGAGCAGAATGACGGCGGCGAACACCAGCACCAGCACCAGAAACAGCACCACCGCTTCTTCGTCGGAGAAATAGCGCTCGATCCAGCCACGCAACAACGTCTTCATGGTCATGACGGATCTTCCTCGCACAGCGCCTTGATCACGAAGCGATAGTCGCCCTCTGGCGTCTCTTCACGCGAGACCAGCGCGTGATCGCTCAGCGCCAGATAGGCAGGGATGTCGCCCCAGGCGCCGGCGTCGCTGGCGAGGACCTCGAGTTGCTCGCCGGCACTCATGCCAGCCAGTTTGAGCTTGGTGCGCAGCAGCGGCAACGGACAGTGCAGGCCGCGCGCATCCAGCGTCTGCAGGTGGGTATCGGCCGTGGAGTCAGCCATCGGATTCGCAGTCTCAGCGCCAGGTCGTTCGAATGCCATCTGCCCTTCCGTTCTCGTTATGATGTTCTGCCGCACGCCATGGAGGGTGCAGCTTGAAAACGCCCCGATTTAAGGGCACCTTGCCTGACAAAGCAACTTTCCGCCCTGCGCGGCTGCGTCTTGCCCGAACTCGCGCAGGGCCGTCAACGCCAGTGCGGCGCCCGGCAATCCTGCGAGCCGACCGCACCTTGCGCCATATCGAAGAGGATTGCCTGCATGTCGTTGCTGCCCCCCTTGAGCGGACGCGTCCGCATCGGACGCCGCGGGCTTGCCACCCTGTCGAGCGCCCTGCTCGGCCTGTTGCTGATGGGCGCGCCGGTCGCCAGTGCGCCGGCCGCATCCCAGAACGACTATGGACTGCCGGACCTGGGGAGTGCGAGTGGCGGCATCTCCAGCAACGATGAATATCGTATCGGTCGCGCCTGGCTGCGTCAGTTCCGCGCCCATGTGCGTGAATGGGATGATCCCATCACTCTGGACTGGATCGGTAGCATCGTGCGTCAACTGGCGCCGTGGAGCGAGCTGGATGAGCGCAATTTCATCATCACGCTGGTCGCCAGCAGCCAGCTGAACGCCTTCGCGGTGCCCGGCGGCGTGGTCGGCGTCAATACGGGGCTGTTCGCCTTCGCGCCGGACCGCGACGCCTTCGCCTCGGTACTCGCCCACGAACTGGGCCACCTCTCCCAGCATCACTTCGCGCGCAACATGGAGCGCCAGGCCGAGACACGCCTGCCGACGCTGGCCGGCTTTCTCGCCGGCATGGTGATCGCGGCGGGCGGTGGCGGCTCAGCGGGCATCGCGACCATGGCCGGCACCCAGGCCGCTGCCATTTCCGATCAGCTGGCCTATTCGCGCCGCTTCGAGCAGGAGGCCGACCGCGTCGGCATCGATGCGCTGTCACGCGCCGGCTTCGACCCCGAAGCCATGCCGCGCATGTTCCGCGCCATGCAACGCATGGCCAGCCTGCAGGGCGGCAATGCACCGGAATTTCTGCTCACGCACCCGGTGACCGAGGCGCGCATCGGCGACACCCAGGCCCGTGCCGACGCCATGCAGAAGGTGACCCCCGATCCGCTCGCGCAGCTCGCTTACGCGATGATCCGCGCCCGCGCCCTGCTGGCGCTCAATCTGCGCCAGCCCGAGCAGGGGCTGACGACACTGCGCGAAGACAACCCCGACCCCGACGCGATTGCCTACTATCAGGCGCTGGCCGCGGCGGAGCACAACCAGGTCGACAAGGCACTGGCCGCGCTGGACCGCCTGCACGACAAGCATCCTGACCTGACCTTGATCAGCGCCAGTGCGGTCGAGGTCGCGCGGGATGCCCGGCGTTATGAGGAGGCGACCCGCCGCGCCAGACGCCTGCTGCGCCTGCAACCCGACTACCTGCCGACCCGACTGGCCATGGCGGAAGTCGCGCTGCAACAGGAACCCGCCGCCGCGCGCCAGCAGCTGGAGGACATGCGCCGCGATCATCCCGATGACCCCAAGGTCTGGAGTCTGGCCTCCGAAGCCAGTGGGCGCAGCGGCCACACCGCCGAGGCCTTCCTGTATCGCGCCGAATTCGACCAGCTGGAGGGCCGCATGGACAAGGCCTTCGCTCAGCTCAAGCTGGCCGACGAGGCCGCGCGCAAGAACGGCGACTTCAGCATGGCCAACCGTATCAGTTCACGCCGGGAGGACTTCAAGCGCTATCGCAACGCCATCGAGGAGTTCTGAGGCACGCTCCCTCTCGCTGCACCAGGCAAACAAAAACCGCCGCCCCGGGGAATCGGGAGCGGCGGTTCTGGTTCATGCAGACATCAATCGGTGGCGATCAGCGTCAGCGCTCAGCCGCGATTGAATTCCAGCATCCGCGTCAACGGCTTCAGGGCGCGCTCACGCAGGTCATCATCGACGAAGACTTCCTCGGCATTGGCTTCCGCCGGATCGCGACGCAGCACGGCGGCCAGATTCTCCAGGCCGTTCATCGCCATCCACGGGCAGTGCGCACAGCTCTTGCAGGTCGCGCCATTGCCGGCGGTCGGCGCCTCGTACAGCTGCTTGTGCGGCGCGGCCTGCTGCATCTTGAAGAAGATGCCACGATCGGTCGCGACGATCAGCTGCTGATTGTCGAGCTCGACGGCGGCCTTGATCAGCTGCGAGGTGGAACCGACCACATCGGCCAGCTCGACCACCGACTGCGGTGATTCCGGGTGCACCAGCACCGCGGCGTCCGGGTAGACCTTGAGCAGGTCACTGATGCCCTGGGCAAGGAACTCGTCGTGGACGATACAGGCACCGTCCCACAGCAACATGTCGGCACCGGTCTGCTTCTGCACGTAGGCGCCCAGATGCTTGTCCGGCGCCCAGATCAGCTTCTCGCCCCGGGCGTGCAGGTGCTCGATGACATCGACGGCGATCGAGGAGGTCACCACCCAGTCGGCGCGCGCCTTCACGGCCGCCGAGGTATTGGCGTACACCACCACGGTGCGGTCGGGATGGGCATCACAGAAGGCCGCGAACTCGTCTTCCGGGCAGCCGAGGTCCAGCGAGCAGGTCGCCTCCAGCGTCGGCATCAGCACGCGCTTCTCCGGCGACAGGATCTTGGAGGTCTCGCCCATGAAGCGCACGCCAGCGACGATCAGTGTCGAGGCATCATGGCGGGCGCCGAAACGTGCCATCTCGAGCGAGTCGGCCACGCAGCCGCCGGTTTCCTCGGCCAGCTGCTGGATGGCGTCGTCACAGTAGTAATGCGCGACCAGCGCGGCATCACGCTCGATGAGCAGCTGCTTGATCTCGTCGATCAGCGCGGCATCCTCGGCGGCGGGGCGTGTCGGGCAGTAAGCGCGGGCCAGATGCTCGCGCACCTGCTCACGGACGGCATTGTGGGCCTCACGACCCGGCATGGCATTAGTCAGGCTGTTCATGTGTCTCTCACCTAGCCCACAGGGGCTCCCCCTGTGCTGAGTGGGTCAGGACTCGGCCCGGACACGAACGGCCCGTGGCGGCCCTGCCAGCGCTGCAGCTGGGCTCCCCAGACTGCGGCGTGTGCCTTGGGCGTCTATCGCCCGCAACGTCGTCCGCACTGGGCGGACATGAGCCTTGGCTCGCCCACAAGGATACGCCTGGCGCGATCGCGGCTCCAGTCGACTTGGGGGCAACGGACTCTTTCCTTTCGCGTAACAAAAATTGCCCCGCGCCAATGAAGGCACGGGGCAAGATCTGGTGGGTCGTGAGGGATTCGAACCTTCGACCAATTGGTTAAAAGCCAACTGCTCTACCACTGAGCTAACGACCCAAAACTGGGTGGCGGATGGTGGGTCGTGAGGGATTCGAACCTTCGACCAATTGGTTAAAAGCCAACTGCTCTACCACTGAGCTAACGACCCGCCGCCGGGTGCTTTGCAAGAGACCATTCCAGAGAATGGTGGGTCGTGAGGGATTCGAACCTTCGACCAATTGGTTAAAAGCCAACTGCTCTACCACTGAGCTAACGACCCTTGCGAAGCGGGACGTAAGATACCGCCGATCCCGTTTCGACGCAAGCCTTTTGCAAAAAAACTTCAAGTAAATGACCAGCTTGTCCGCTGGCACCTCGCGAAACGCCAGCGCCAGCGCGCGGCCAGCCCCTGTGACAAAGACACGCAAGCCCGCGATGGGCGCGGGCTTGCGGGTTACCACTTAGGTCGCACGAGCTTGTGGCACGTCCACGAGCTTATGCCATGTCAGTGAATGACGGCGCATCGCCGCCCTCACCGACTGCGCCATCAGCGCGGCTTGCGCGTACGCTGCGGCGGCTTCTTCATGGCGCGCACCGGACGACGCTTCTGCTTGTCGCGGCTCCAGCGGTTCTGCTCGTCCGGCGTCAGGGCCGGCGCCTTGCGATGCTCGAGACCAGCCAGCGTGGACAGTTCATCGATCTCGCTCTGCTCCATCTCCACCCACTCACCGGCGCGAGCGCGCTTGTCGAGGAAGATGTTGCCGTAGCGCACGCGCTTCAGGCGGCTGACGGTCAGGCCCTGGGAATCCCACAGACGGCGAACCTCACGGTTGCGGCCTTCCATGATCACGACGTGGAACCAGCTGTTGATGCCTTCGCCACCGAATTCCTGCACATCGGTGAAACGCGCCGGGCCATCTTCGAGCATCACGCCATTGACCATGTTGACGACGTGCTCGCGCTTGACCTCACCCATGACACGCACGGCGTACTCACGCTCGATCTGGGTCGACGGGTGCATCAGACGGTTGGCCAGCTCACCATCGGTGGTGAACAGCAACAGACCGCTGGTGTTGATGTCGAGACGACCGATCGCGATCCAGCGCTCGCCCTTCAGGCGCGGCAGACGCTCGAAGACGGTGCGGCGGCCTTCCGGGTCCTTGCGCGTGCACAGCTCGCCTTCCGGCTTGTTGTACATGATGACGCGACGCGCCGTCTCTTCCGCGCCCTTCAGGCTCTGCGGGCGATCATCGAGGCTGACCTGGTCACGCGGGCCGACGCGATCGCCCAGCTGGGCGACCTTGCCGTTGACCTTGACGCGACCGGCGCTGATGGCGACTTCCATCTCACGGCGGGAGCCGAGACCGGAGCGCGCCAGCACCTTCTGCAGTTTCTCGTCCTCGACCAGCTTGTCGCCCTTGGCCTGCGGCGGCAGCGGACGCAGTTCCGGCGCGTCGGCGGCGGCCGGCTTCTTGCCGACATTGGCCTTGCTGCCGCGCGTGGACTTGCCGGTATCACGGGTCGGGCGGGCCTGCTCGCCACGCTTGTCGGCAGAATCTGCCGCGCGCTTGTCCGTGACATTCTTGTCCGCGAAGGCCTTGCCGGTCACGGCCTTGCCACCGGCGTGCTTGCCGCCAGCCTGCTTATTGCCTGCCTGGCTGCTGCCGGGGCGAGAGGTCTTGCGCTTATCAGAGTCTGTCTTGCTCATGACATGAACCATTTCATCTATAGGAGTTTCGCCTACGCAGGGTCGTCATCATCGACGGTCCCGGCAGCGGAGGAGTCGTGCGGCTGCGCATCGGCAGCGTCGTCATCCTCGTCTGCACCGCGCAAACGTTGGCTGAGGCGCGCTTCGAGTGTGGCGAAGTCGAACCCCGAGCCGGTGGACGCCATCCCGGCGTGGTCATTTTCCGCCTGTGAGGCGGAGGGTGCTGCTGTGTTCGGTGTGTCAGCCGAGGCGCCGGAGGTATCGAGTGCGCGCATCTTCAGCGCCTCTTCCAGCTGCTCGGCGGTGACGTCCGGCGGTTGCCAGTCGTCGGGCACCGGGGTGCCAGTGTCGGTCTCAAGACCTGTCTCAAGCCCTGTCTCAGCGCCTGACTCAGTCTTTCCCCCAGTCTTTTCCCCAGTCTCTGCGTCAGGTGCTGACTCAGGCGCTCTCTCACGCTCTGGATCGACCCCCGCATCAGCGCCGTCCGCCGGTGCCTCCTCCGCCTCGCCGTCCGGGTCATCCGGCAGCGGCAAGGTCTGAGAGGGCGGCACATCATACAGGTCTGCCTCGAGCTGTTCGAGTCCTTCGAAGCCTTTCAGTTCATGCACCGGCGGCAGCTCTTCCAGCGTCTTGAGCCCGAAGTCATCGAGGAACTGACGCGTGGTGGCGAATACCGCCGGACGCCCCGGCACATCACGGTGGCCGACCACTCTCACCCAGCCGCGCTCGACCAGGGTACGCATGATCGAGGAGCTGACCGTCACGCCACGCACCTGCTCGATATCGCCGCGGGTCACCGGTTGACGATAGGCCACCAGCGCCAGGGTCTCCAGCAAGGCGCGTGAATAACGTTGCGGGCGCTCTTCCCACAGCCGCGATACCCAGGGGGAATACTGCTGGCGAACGCGCAGCCGCCAGCCACTGGCGGTCTCGATCAGCTCCAGCGCGCTCTTGTCGGCCGGGTGACGCGCTTCCAGCTTGCCCAACGCCTCGCGCAGCGCAGGCCTGGTCGGGCTTGAATACTCATCGAACAGACCGGCCAGGCGCTCAAGCGTCAGCGGCTCGCCGGCGGCCAGCAGGGCCGCTTCGATGATCTGGTCCAGCGGGACATCGCGCAAACTCATGACGCCGCGTTCTCCTGCTCGTCGGATGGGGGTAAGGAAGGTGACGTCTGCGCATCATCAAACGCTGCGTCATCGTACGCTGCGTCATCGAACGCCCCCTGATCGGCCGCCACCTCGTCTTCGTCGGCGAATTCCAGCGCCAGCCAGTCCTCGTCATCCTCGGGGTCCGGTTCCGGCGTGCGGGCGCGCACGTGAATCGGTGACAGCGGCGCGTTCTGGACGATCTCGATCATCGACTCCTTGGCCAGCTCCAGAATCGCCATGAAGCTGACCACCACCCCGGCACGCCCTTCCTCGAGCGTGAACAGCTTCTCGAAGGGCGTGAAGTGCTCATGGGTCAACAGATTCATGATCGCCAGCATGCGCTCGCGAGTCGACATCACCTCACGCGAGATGGTGTGCGCCTGGACGAGGTCCGCCTGACGCAAGAGACCGGACAGCGCGCCGAGCAATTCCGACAGGTCGACATCAGGGTGCACCACCCGCGTCTCGAGCTCGGGCAGGTCTGCCGTGGCCACGAACCAGTCGCGGCCCTGACGCGGCATCTCATCCAGCCCTTCGGCGGCCAGCTTGGTCTGCTCGTATTCCTGCAGGCGGCGAATCAGCTCGGCGCGCGGGTCCTCTTCCTCGTCGTCATCAGTCGCCTTGGGCTGACGCGGCAGCAGGCTGCGCGACTTGATCTCCGCCAGCATCGCGGCCATCAGCAGGTATTCACCGGCCAGATCGATCTGCATGGCGTGCATCAGCTCGACATACTCGATGTACTGGTGGGTGATGGCCGCGACATTGATGGCGAGGATATCGAGATTCTGGCGACGGATGAGGTAGAGCAGCAGGTCCAGCGGCCCCTCGAAGGTCTCGAGAAAGACACGCAGCGCCTCCGGCGGGATGTACAGGTCCTGCGGCATCTCGGTGAGCGCGGTGTCGTTGACGCGCGCCAGCACCGTCGACGCCGCCGTCGGGGGCGTGACGAGAGGAGCGGGCTGATGCCCATCGGTGAGGGCAAAACTGGCGCCATCGAGCAGGTCGCTCATGACATCTCCTGCAGGAGGCGGGTGAAGGTGGGTCTGGGGGACGGGCATTCTAGCGGCTCGCGCCCCATCCCCCAAGTCTTTACGCCGCCGGTGATACGCCGGGGCCGCGCTCGGCGCCGCCCGCCTCTAGCGATAGGTCAGGCCGATCACGCGCCGCAGCTCATCCAGGGTGTCGCGCACGGTGTCGCGGGCCCGCTCGGCGCCTTCTGTCATCATGGTGCGCACCTTGCCATGCTCCCCTTCCAGTGCCTCGGCACGCTCACGAATCGGCGTCAGCGCTGCGTCGACATGCTCGATCAGACAGCCCTTGCAGTCCAGGCAGCCGATGCTGGCATCACGGCAGCCTTCCTCTGCCCACTGGCGGTCCGAGGCGGGCGTGAAGCTTTCATGCAGCGTCCACAGCGGGCAGCGCTGCGGGTCGCCGGGGTCCTTGCGACGCACGCGCGCAGGGTCGGTGGGCATCTCGCGCACGCAGGCCGCGATATCGTCGCGCCCGCTGCGCAGGAAGATGGCGTCTTCCCGTGCGGCCTTGTGCGTCTTGAGCTCCATGCCCAGCAGCGGCTCGACCTCACCCTGCCAGTGTTCCGGCTCGCCGAGGATGCGCCGCCCGCCACCTTCCAGATAGCCGAGCAGGCGCTCCTGCTGGTTGCGGTTGAGCTTGCTGGTCTCGGCCAGCAGGCCGCGCGCACGCTCGAAGGCCTCGAGATCGCCCTCTTCCTGATAGTCGCTCAACCATTCGCGATACAGGCGACCGCTCTTCTTGCCCAGGCGCGCGATGGCGCGTTCGGCCTGCTCCTCGAAGCCGGCATCGCGGCCATAGCGATGATTGAAGCGTCGGGCGACCTCACGGGTGAACTCGATATGCGCACGCTGCTCGGGGCCGGCGGGCACCACCTGCCCCCGCAGCGCCAGAATGTCGGCCGCCTGCATCAGGGGCGCACCGAGCATGGCCAGGCTGGCGCCCTGCTGCTCACCGAGCCCGGCGACCATCTCGCGGTAGCTGGGCAGACGCTCCAGCCAGGCCTTGGGCGTGACGCTGGCCAGGATCATGTGCACGTCGGTCAGCTCCGGCACCCACGACTGGATGAACAGGGTAGCGACCTTGGGGTTGACCCCACAGGCGAGACAGTCGATCACCATCGCCCAGCTGTATTGCTCGATCTCGTGAGGCGCGTGACCGCTGACCGCCAACGCGTTCCAGTCGGCGACCAGAAAATAGGCATCGTGATGGTATTGCAGCTCGGTCCAGCGCCGGATCACTGATTGATAGTGTCCGAGTTGCAGGTGTCCGGTGGGGCGTAAGCCGGACACCAGCCTGGCCGAGGTATCGGTGGCACTCACCTTGTGAGTTCTCCCTGAGGCGTATGAAGCCGCCAGTCTAGCAACCCGAGGCCCCGATCAGCATCCCCGCGACGTCGTGTCCCTGACAACATGCGCCACGCGACCGGATCACGCAGCGGCCAGCGCGCCTGTCAGCCGGCGGCGATGCCGGTGCGATAGCGCCCGGCGTAGTCGAACAGCTTGTCGCGGATCTGCCAGTAACGCCCGCTCTTGCGCCCGATGACGAAGTCCGGCGCCTTGAGACGCTCCTCGCCCGCCAGCACCTCGGCGATGTCCTTCGGCGCCCAGTCACTGCCCGGCGCGCGCAGATGACGCGCGAGGAAGCTCAAGCGGAAGGCGTGACGCTGGGCGGAGGTCTCGAGCGCGAACCACTCGGACAGATCGGTGCCATCCTCGTCGTAATAGGTCACCTTCAAGCGTGGCAGACCGCGCCCGTTGCGCGCCTCCTCCAGCTGCCAGCCGCTGACGCGCAGCACCCGCGCATCACGCAGCTTGAGCGCATCGCGCAGCTTGTCATCCGGGTCGACCAGCCGTGCCTGACAGGCGTGACAATGGCGGGCGGCGATGTCATTGGCCTCGCCACACTGCGGGCAGGCCTTGGCACGATAGCGGAAGTCGCACTGCACCAGCGGCCTGCCCTCGCCCTCCGGCGACTCGACCAGCCCCTGACACCGGCGCCCGAAGTGCTCGACCACCAGCTCGCCATCCTTGCGTCCCCAGAAAAGATTGGCGTTGCCGCACACCGGGCACTCGACCTGGACGATCTCGGTGTCGCCAGCCGGCTTCGGCGTCGCCACCTCCGGCGCGTAGAGGTCCCAGGGATTGCCGGCGTAGTCGAGAATCAGACAGTTCGTCTTGCCGGGACTCAGACGCAGGCCGCGCCCGACGATCTGCTGGTAGAGACTGACGGATTCCGTGGGCCGCAGGATGGCGATCAGATCGACATGCGGCGCATCGAAGCCGGTGGTGAGCACCGCGACATTGACCAGATACTTGAGCTGCTGGGCCTTGAAGGCATTGATCAGCCGCTCGCGCTCCTCGCCGGGGGTCTCACCGGTGATCAGCGCCGCCTCGTCGTCAGGCAGGAGTGCGGTGACTTCCTCGGCATGCTCGACGGTGGAGCAGAACACCATCACGCCGCGCCGCTCGCGTGCCTGGGCGACGATATCCAGCACGATGCCCGGCGTCGCGCGGGAGCCCTGCACCACCTCGTTGAGCTCCGCCTCCTGGAAGCTGCCGCCGATACCGGGCGCCAGCTGCGAGAAGTCATAGCGCGCCACCGCGACATCGACGCGCCGCGGCTCACTCAGAAAGCCCTGCCGCACCATCAGGCGCAGCGGCTGCTCGAAGACGCAATCACGGAAGAAGCAGTCATCATCACCCCGCACCATGCCGTGATAGTGACGGTGGAAGATGAATCCCTGACCGAGGCGATACGGCGTCGCCGTCAGTCCCAGCACCTTGAGGCGCGGATTGTGCTCGCGCAGATGATTGATGACCTTGCGATAGCTGGCGTCCTTCTCCAGCGAGACCCGGTGACACTCATCGATCACCAGCAGCGTGAAGGGCGCCGCCTGAGCATCAGTCGTCGGCTCAGCCGGCGTGAAGGCATCAAGATTGCGCACCACTGACTGCACCGAGCCGAACACCACCTGACGCGAGGCCTGCTTGCGCTTGAGGCCGGCACTGAAGATGTCGGCGTCCTTGCCATAGGATTCGTACTTGGCGTGGTTCTGCTCGACCAGCTCGCGCACATGCGCCAGCACCAGCACACGGCCACGCGCGATACGCGCAAGCTCCGCGATCACCAGCGACTTGCCGCTGCCGGTGGGCAGCACGATCACCGCCGCCTCATCACTGCGGCGAAAGTGCTCGACGGTACGCCGCACGGCCTCCTGCTGATACGGACGCAGCTCAAACATGCAGCGCCGTCCAGCGAGATACGCGAGTGGGAGCGCTGCCGGCAGGCAGGCCCAGGGACGTGAGGGCTGACAGGGACGTGAGGGCTGACAGGGACGTGAGGGCTGACAGGGACGTGAGGGCTGAGAGGAACATTGACATCAAGGGGCCGCCGAATCGCAGGAAGGGACAATGCCCCCATTATCCGCATCAGCGACTGCAGCGGCAAAGTGGGTGTGGATAACCTGAGCCCGCCAACCTTGGCCCGTAAGTCTTGACCCGTCAGGATCAGAAGCGCGGCGCGCGTCCCTCGAGCTTGGCCTTGATGCACTCGGTCTGCTCCGCGCGCCCCAGCAGCGAGGACTGCAGTTCTGCCTCAAGCGCCAGCGCCTCGGCTTCCGGCGCCGCGAGGGCCTCGTCATAGAGACGCGTGATGGCGCGGATGGCGCTGGGAGAGCGCCCGGCAATCTGGCGCGCCAGGGCCAACGCCTCCTCCTGTGGGCTGGAGATGATGCGCGTGACCAGGCCGGCACTCTGCGCCTCGTTGGCCTCGACCTTGCGCCCGCTCCACGTCAGCTCGTGCAGCCAGTCCGGTCGCACGCCACGCGCAGTGACACTGATGCCCATGTCCGGAATGATGCCCCAATCGATCTCGAGCACCGCCAGGCGCGCATCAGGATCACACAGGCGGATGTCCGCCCCCAGCGCGATCTGCAGGCCGCCACCGAAGACATTGCCATGCAAGGCGGCGATGACCGGCACCCCGACATCTCGCCAGCCCAGCGCCAGCTGCTGCACGGTATTGCGCTGCGGCGCACAGCCATTGGCCCCCGCGACCAGCAACTGCGGCACGCGAGCGGCGTCGCCCATGATGGCGGCGATATCCAGCCCCGCACAGAAACTGGGCCCCTCGCCCGACAGCACGATGGCGCGCAGGCCTGATTCCCGGGCGCGGGCATGCAATTCCTGCTGTACCGCCAGCAGGGCATCGATCATCTTCCAGTCGATGCCGTTGTGCTTGTCAGGGCGATTGAGGCGCACGTCGGCGACATGCTCACTGATCGAGAGGGTCACATAACGTTCAGGCGTGAGGTGGGTAGCGTCAGACATGGCGGTCTCCCTGCGACGGATAACGAGCAAGCACGCGCTCGAACGATTTCACGACAGTGCCGAGCGATGGCACTCATCCAGTGATAAACCCAAAAGGCGCAGGCAACCACACTGCGTTCGTCGAGCTGCCCGCGGGCATGACTCGCTACGTCTCAGTGTGACTGCCTGCGCCCGGTTGTTGAACGGTCGTTTGGTCGCAGAAGTGACGATGGTCTACTCGCGCTTGGCGCCCGACACCTCTGACAGCGATCGCGGCTGGAAGCTCTCGGCCTGGGCCATCGCCCAGACACGACGATAGAAGGGATAGTCATCCCCTTGCGTCAGCAGTGCGCCCTTGGTCAGGAAGGGATGCAGGTGCGAGAACAGCTTGACCTCATTCTCGGAGACACGATGCACCAGGTGGTCCGGGGTGATCTGCCAGGGCGTATGCAGGCCCGCCGCCGACAGGATCTCGGCCAGCGCATGCAGGGTGTTGTGATGGAAGTGACGCACCTGATCGGCCTTGTCTTCCACGACCAGCGATTTCTGGCGCAGATCATCCTGGGTGGCGATCCCCGTCGGGCACTTGTTGGTGTGACAGCTCAGTGACTGGATGCAGCCCAGCGCGAACATGTAACCGCGTGCGGCATTGACCCAGTCCGCCCCAAGCGCCATCACGCAGGCGATATCGAAGGCACTGATGATCTTGCCGCTGACCCCGATGCGCACCTCATCACGCAGCCCTGCGCCCACCAGCGAGTTGTGGACAAACTGCAGCCCTTCACGCAGCGGGGTGCCGAGGTGGTCGGTGAATTCGGTCGGCGCGGCGCCGGTGCCGCCCTCACTGCCATCGACGACGATGAAATCGGGCACGATCCCCGTCTCGAGCATCGCCTTGACGATGGCCATGAACTCCCACGGCTGACCGAGGCACAGCTTGAAGCCCACCGGCTTGCCACCCGACAGCTCGCGCAGGCGCTGGATGAAGCTCAACAGCTCAAGCGGTGTGGAGAACTCACCGTGGTTGGAGGGCGAGATGCAGTCCTTGCCCATCGGAATCCCGCGCGTCTCGGCGATCTCCTCGCTGATCTTGCTGGCCGGCAACACGCCCCCGTGGCCGGGCTTGGCACCCTGGCTGAGCTTGATCTCGATCATCTTGACCTGCTCGCTGGCCGCCTGACGGGCAAACTTCTCGCCATCGAAGCGCCCTTCCTCGTCGCGGCAGCCGAAGTAGCCACTGCCCAGCTCCCAGATCAGATCGCCCCCGAATTCGCGGTGATAGGGACTGATGCTGCCTTCGCCGGTGTCATGGGCGAAGTTGCCCAGCCTGGCGCCCTTGTTCAGGGCGCGGATGGCATTGGCGCTCAAGGAGCCGAAGCTCATCGCCGAGATATTGAACAGCGAGGCATTGTAAGGATGCGAGCACTGGGAGTTGCCGACGTTGAGACGAAAGCCCTTGGGGTCCGGCACGCTCGAGGTCTGCATGGAGTGGCCGATGAACTCATAGCTGTCGGAATAGACATCGAGCAAGGTGCCGAACGGCTGGGAGGAGTTGTGCTGACGGCCACGCGCATAGACCAGCTCGCGCTGCTTGTGGGAAAACGGCAGCTGATCGGTGTCCGACTCGAACAGGTACTGACGCATTTCCGGACGCAGCGCCTTGAACAGATAACGCATGTTGCCGATCACCGGATAGTTGCGACGCACGGCGTAATCCGGCTGCTGCATGTCGTAGATGCCGACGGCGACCAGAAAGGCCATCAGCAGCGTCAGCGGCCATATCCAGGGCGTCAGCTCCGACAGCCCCAGGCAGACCAGCAAGCCGAGGACACAGAGCCCGAAGACGGAGTAGCGAGGTAACAGCGACCATTTCAGTTTCATCAAGGCTTCCTTTGCCAGCGAACAGCAATGTCAGGGCTGTCGTTGTGGGAGGGTCAGGGGTTGCGGCCAGGGGTTGTGATCAAGAGTCGCGACCACGGGTTGCGTCCAGTGCGGCGGCCACGGAACACGCCATGCCTGTCAGGGAGGCATCATCATCGATAGCGATGGCGACATCACGATGACGCCAGCCTGCCGTATGCCGGGCCGACTGTCCTGCTCAACGGTGGAACCCGCTGTTGAGCCAGTCGCACCACGATGCTTTCGGCATGCCTGTAAACAAGAAGACGCCCTCGTGGCGTGAACCACGAAGGCGTCTCCCGTTACTGCATTTCGCCACTGGTGGCGTGCGCCAGCCTCATCGGCCGATGAGGCCGAGTCGCTGGCGCGTCACGTCGCTCAGTCAACCCAGCGACGGGCATTGCGGAACATGCGCAACCAGGCGCCATCCTGCTGCCAGTCGTCCGGACGCCAGGAGTTGGTGACGGCACGCGCCACACGCTCCGGGTGCGGCATCATGATGGTCACGCGACCATCATCGGTGGTCAGACCTGTGATGCCGGACGGCGAGCCGTTCGGGTTGGCCGGATAACGCGTGGTGGTCTGGCCGTAGTTGTCGACGTAACGCAGCGCGACCTGGCCGCTGCTCTGCATCTTGCGCAGGTGAGCGCTGTCGCGGAACTCGGCACGCCCTTCGCCATGCGCGATGGCGATCGGCAGGCGCGAGCCTTCCATGCCATCGAGGAACAGCGAGGCGCTCTTCTCGACTTCGACCATCGCGACACGGGCCTCGAACTGCTCGGACTCGTTGCGCACGAAGCGCGGCCAGGCCTCGGCACCCGGGATCAGCTCCTTGAGCTGGGAGAGCATCTGGCAACCGTTGCAGACGCCCAGCGCGAAGCTGTCGTCACGGTTGAAGAAGCGCTCGAACTGTTCACGCGCACGCGCATTGAACAGCACTGACTTGGCCCAGCCACCGCCAGCGCCCAGCACGTCACCGTAGGAGAAGCCGCCACAGGCGACCAGGCCCCGCATGGTGTCCAGATCGACACGCCCTTCGAGGATGTCGCTCATGTGGACATCGACGGCCTCGAAGCCGGCACGGTCGAAGCTTGCCGCCATCTCGAGCTGACCATTGACGCCCTGCTCGCGCAGGATCGCCATGCGCGGACGTGCACCGGTGTTCAGGTACGGCGCCGCGATATCCTCGTTGACGTCGAAGGTGGCCTGGGCGGTCAGGCCCGGGTCACGCACGTCGTTGATGGACTCGAATTCGCTCTTGGCGCAATCGGCGTTGTCACGTGCGGCCTGCATGCGATAGCTGGTCTCGGCCCACAGGCGCTCGGCACTGGCGCGGGTGGTGGAGAGCAGGTTCTGGCCCAGCAGCGTGATGTTGATCTGCTCATCGGCACGCGGCGTGGCGATCACGCCACTGTGCTCGAGGCCCACGGCCTTGAGCTCGGCGAGGATGGACTCGGTATGCTCGCGACGCACCTGCACCACGGCACCCAGTTCTTCGGCGAACAGCGCGCCGGTGGCCTGACCCGGCTCGGCGGCGGTCCAGTCGAGGGAGATATCGAGACCGACACGTCCCGCGAAGGACATTTCCATCAAGGTGGTCAACAGACCACCGTCGCTGCGGTCGTGATAGGCCAGCAGCTTGCCTTCGACATTGAAGCGCTGGATGGCCTCGAAGAAGTGCTTGAGGTCTTCGGGCTTGGCAAGATCCGGCGCTTCGTTGCCGACCTGACCATAGACCTGCGCCAACGCGGAGCCACCGAGGCGGTGAGCGCCATGGCCGAGATCGATCAGGATCAGATCTGTCTCCACGGCCTCGCCATTCAGCGTGCGACGCAGCTGCGGCGTGAGGGTACGCATGGCATCGGTGACCGGCGCGAAGCCTGTCATCACCAGCGACAGCGGCGCGGTGATCGACTTGTCTTCGCCGTTCTCGTCCTGCCAGGCGGTGCGCATGGACATGGAGTCCTTGCCGACCGGAATGGTCAGGTCCAGCGCCGGGCACAGTTCCATGCCGACGGCGTGGACGGCCTCGTAGAGCGCCTGATTCTCGCCGGTGTGATCGGCAGCGCTCATCCAGTTGGCGGACAGCTTGATGTCAGACAGCTTGGCGATCGGCGCGGCGGCCAGGTTGGTGATCACCTCGGCCACGGCCAGACGCGCGGACGCGGCCGGCGAGATCAGTGCGACCGGCGTACGCTCGCCCATCGCCATCGCTTCACCGACATGGCTGTCGAGGGAGCTGGTGGTGACGGCGCAATCGGCCACCGGCACCTGCCACGGACCGACCATCTGGTCGCGCGCGACCATACCGGTGATCGAGCGGTCACCGATGGTGATCAGGAATTTCTTGGAGGCGACGGTGGGCAGCTGCAGCACACGGGTCATCGCTTCGCGCGGGTCGAGGTTGTCGAGACCCAGCGCCGGCAGTTCCAGCGTCTGGCGCTCGAAGCTGCGTGACATCTTGGGCGGCTTGCCGAACAGCACGTCCATCGGCAGATCGACCGGACGCGTATCGAAGTGACCATCCTTGACGACCAGCTCGTGCTCCTCGAGGGCTTCACCGACCACGGCGTACAGGCAACGCTCACGCTCGCACAGGGCTTCGAAGGTGGCCAGATTCTCCGGCGCCACCGCCAGCACGTAACGTTCCTGGGATTCGTTGCACCAGATTTCCAGCGGGCTCATGCCGGATTCGGCGCTCGGCACGGCGCGCAGGTCGAACAGGCCACCGCGACCGCCATCCTTGACCAGCTCCGGCAGTGCGTTGGACAGACCGCCCGCGCCGACGTCGTGGATGAAGCAGATCGGGTTCTTGTCATCCAGCGCCCAGCAGCGATCGATGACTTCCTGCACGCGACGCTCCATCTCGGCGTTGTCACGCTGCACGGAGGCGAAATCGAGGTCTTCGCTGGAGCTGCCGGAGGCCATGGAAGAGGCAGCACCGCCGCCCAGACCGATCAGCATCGCCGGGCCGCCCATCACGATCAGCTTGGCGCCGACCGGAATATCGCCCTTCTCGACGTGCTGGCTGCGGATGTTGCCGTAACCGCCGGCGAGCATGATCGGCTTGTGATAGCCACGACGCTCGATGCCGCCGGCACCGAAGGCATCCTGCTCGTAGGTACGGAAGTAGCCGCTGAGGTTGGGACGGCCGAATTCGTTGTTGAACGCAGCGCCCCCGATCGGGCCTTCGAGCATGATGTCGTAGGCGGTCTTGATGCGCTCCGGCTTGCCGTAGTCGTGCTCCCACGGCTGTTCGAAGCCCGGGATACGCAGGTTGGAGACGCTGAAGCCGGTCAGACCCGCTTTCGGCTTGGAGCCGACACCGGTCGCACCTTCATCACGGATCTCGCCACCGGCACCGGTCGCGGCGCCCGGATAGGGAGCGATGGCGGTCGGGTGGTTGTGGGTCTCGACCTTCATCAGGATGTTGATCGGTTCCTGATGGTAGCGATAGATGTGGCCTTCGCCTGTCGGGAAGTAACGCCCGGCAGTCGGACCTTCCATCACGGCGGCGTTGTCACTGTAGGCGGACAGCACGCCATCCGGATGATGCTGGTAGGTGTTCTTGATCATCTTGAACAGCGAGTGCGACTGCGCCTCGCCGTCGATGGTCCAGTCCGCATTGAAGATCTTGTGGCGGCAATGCTCGGAGTTCGCCTGAGCGAACATCATCAGTTCGATGTCGGCAGGATTGCGGCCCAGAGTCTTGAAGGACTCGACCAGATAATCGATCTCGTCATCGGCCAGCGCCAGACCCAGGCTACCGTTGGCCTTGGCCAGGGCTTCGCGGCCACCGCCGAGGATGTCGACATGGGCAAGCTTGGCAGGTGCCTGATGCTGGAACAGACGTGCCGCGTCCTGAGTGCGGGTCAATACCGTCTCGGTCATGCGGTCGTGCAGTCGGGAGGACAGCGTGGCGAAGAGCTCTTCGCTCAGGGGCGCGTCCAGCTTGATGCGGTAGGCGATGCCACGCTCGAGGCGGCGGACTTGCGGCAGGCCGCAGTTGGCGGCGATATCCGTGGCCTTGGAAGACCAGGGAGACAGCGTGCCGAGGCGGGGGATGACGAGGAAGAGATGTCCTTCCGGAGCGCTCTCGTCACGACTGGGGCCGTAGTCCAGCAGGCGCTCCAGTGTTGTCCGATCGGAACTGCTCAGTTCACCATCGACCTCGGCCAGATGAAGGTACTCGGCATGAAGAGATTCCACCTCCGGCACCAGCTCGCGTAATGCAGCCAGTAGACGGGTGTGACGGAAGGCGGAAAGGGCAGGCGCGCCTCGCAGTTCGAGCATGGTCAGGGAAAGCCTCTGAAGCAGCGTGAACGGACAACCGCCAAACGGCGGCAGCAAGCGCATATCATACGTGAAAGGCGAGCCTTAACGAAGCCCGCAGGCGACATGCGTTGGATGACAGTGTGTTGAGCTGCCGGTATGGTGGAAGCCCTGCCGTGAATGATGCTGACGCATGCTCAAGACTTCGCCCTCTTCTCTCATTCCGCCCGTGCGACAGCTGCTGCGCCACGCGCGGCGTTTCCTCGTCGCGGCGCTGGCCCTCGCCTTGCTGATACTGCCCGAGCGCACCCTCATCGAGATGCCCACGCGGCTGGACGATGTCCGCGCGCGCGACTTCATTCAGGTCGCCACGCGCAATACCCCCACGACCTTCTATCGTGGCCGTCAGGGGCCTACCGGTTTCGAATACGAGCTGGCACGGGACTTCGCCGATTATCTTGGCGTGAGTCTGTCGATGGATTCCGAGCACAATATCGAGAGCCTGACCCAGAGCGTGCTCAATGATCAGGCCGATCTTGCGGCCGCGACCCTGCCGCTGGATCTCTCCGAACAGGACCTGCGCTTCTCGCGCCCCATCCTCGAATTGCAGGCGATGGTGGTCTATCGCCGCGGGATGCACCCGCCCAAGGAATTGAAGGATCTGGTCGGCAAGCGCATCGGCGTCATCAAGGGCGCCGGCACCAGCCTGGTACTGCGCGAAGTCCAGCAGGACATCCCCGAGCTCAGCTGGAAGGAAACCGGCGAGCTTGAGGTGGCGGACCTGCTGCAACGCATCGAGGAAGACAAGCTGGATGCGGCGGTCGTCTATGCCCATCAATTCAAGCTCAATCGCCTGTTCTTCCCCAATGTGGAGAACGGCTTCGACGTGGGCGATCCGCTGACCCTGGCCTGGGCCTTCCCCGCGCATGGCGACATCTCATTGCTGACCGCCGCCAATGATTTTCTCGAGACACGTCGCCAGGATGGCACCCTCGATCAATTGGTCGAGCGCTATTTCGGCCATGATGACTATCTCGAGTATGTCGGCGCACGGACCTTCATCCGCCAGGCACGCGACCGCCTGCCGCGTTATATCGACACCTTCAAGGAAGCCGCGCGCGAAACCGGCATCGACTGGAAACTGCTGGCCGCCACGGGCTATCAGGAATCGCACTGGCAGCCGAAGGCCACCTCTCCCACGGGGGTGCGCGGCCTGATGATGCTGACCAATGTGACGGCGCGCGAAATGAAGATCGCCAACCGTTTGGACCCCGTTCAGAGCATCGATGGTGGCTCACGCTATCTTGTGAGTATAAAGGGACGCTTGCCGGACGAGATCAAGGAACCGGATCGCACCTGGATGACGCTGGCAGCCTACAATGTCGGCCTGGGTCACCTGTTTGACGCCAGACGGATCGTGAAGATGAAGGGCGGCGACCCGAATCGCTGGAAGGATGTCCGCGAAGCCCTGCCCTTGCTGCAGAATCGTGAGTGGTACCAGAAAGTCCGTTATGGTTATGCACGTGGCGGAGAACCTGTCATCTATGTCCGCAATATCCGTCGTTATTATGAAATACTGAATTATGTTTACCGTAGCCAGCAGCAGTTCTATCAGCTGGATGAGCGTCCGATTACCGACGACGAAGGCGACAGCAACCCCTTCGATACAGTGCCTCCGATTCTCTGAGGATGGAGTTCGGACCGTCAGCACTCCGGTGCCTCAAGTGCACGCATCTTCACCACGCATCAAGAGCCTCTAAGGACAGGGAATGACACGCAGACTCGTCTTGATGTCGCTAAGCCTGATCGCGTTCGGCATCGCCTTGCTGGGGCTCTGGCCGTCTGCCGGCAATGAAGCCAATGCGCTGCTGCTGATGATGTTGACCCTGCAAGCCGCCGGCCAGGCTGCCTGGCATTGGCGCAATACCTCCCTCAGTCAGCTGTTCCTCAGCGCCTCATTGATCCTCAATATCCTGCTGATCTGCACCTTCCTGCTACCGGAAAGCTGGGTGGGGGTGGACCACTGGGGAGACCTGCTGATCAATCTGCCGGGCGATTGGCACATCGCCAATATCCGCCCGCCTATCCTGATCCTGTTCGCCTGTTTCGGCCTCACTACCTGCGCCCTGTTGCGCATGCGACTGGGGTTCGGCTCTGCCATCCAGCTGACGCAAGTCACGCTGCTGTTGCTGTTTGCCATGATGTCCGATGCCAGTCTTTCCGTCGCCAGCATGGTGCTGGCAGGCCCGGAACGCATCACGCTGACCAGCTTCGTCAGTCTGCTGTTGATCGCTCAATGGATCGATCTACAGCCGGCATTCATGCAGATGTGGCGCCGCAATCTCATACCGCTGATCATTTCCTCCTCGATCACCCTGGTCTGTCTGCTCGCCTGGCAGCAGCAGAGCCAGGACGAGAACAATCGCATCAACCAGTCGACCTACGTACTGGGCGACAAGATCGCCACGGAGCTGTCTCGCGAGATCAACGACCAGCTCAATGCGATGCGACGTTTCGCCGGTTTCTGGAGCCTGATGGGGCAGACACCGTCACGCGGAGAGTGGCAACGCCTGGCACGCAGCTATTACAAGGATTTCGATTACTTCCAGAACATCGCCTTCATCGACCCGGACAGCGTGATAACGCGCGTCTTCCCAGACAAGGGCCGCAATCATGATGTGCTGGGCGTACGCCTGCTGGATGCTCAGCCGGATACGCCGCTGCGCAACCCGCTGGAACTTGGCATCGAGGGCCATACCGGCATCATCGACCTGATTCAGGGCGGCAAGGGCATGGTGTCCTACCTGCCGGTGCGCGATCCTCGTGATGGCACCATCCTGGGGGCGATCGCCATGGTGGTGGATCTGGCCCCTCTGCTCGACAGGGCCATGGACACGGCACGCAATGAGGCATTTGCGGTCACCCTGTCAGAGCGCGGCAACATCTATATCCATGTCGGCCCGGAAAGCCGTCTGGCGCCCTGGGGCCATCGCATCCCCATCGAGCTGCCCGCCACCGACCTGACCCTGGGTCTGCAGCCGACACAGCAGTTCCTGGCGGCCACTCGCGGCCGTCTGCCGGAAGTGACGTTGCTGACGGGCATGCTGCTGGCCTATCTGCTCTTCCTGGTGATCTACATGTATCGCCGCGTCTCGCAGGAGCACGGCATCGTCAAGAATGCCAATGATGCACTTCGCGAAGAGATGGTGCGGCGAGAGCGACTGCAGAACGAGATCCAGTGGCTGGCGCGTCACGACGAGCTGACCCAGCTGCCCAATCGTCGCTATTTCCTCGAGCAGGTGCAGAGCTTCAGCGGCAAGATGCCTCTGACGGTCATGATTCTGGATATCGACTTCTTCAAGACGATCAACGACAAACTGGGTCACTTGGAGGGAGATCGCTACCTGCAGAAGATTGCCGCCGTCTCACGGGCGCCCGTGGAGTCTGCCGGCGGCATACTGGCGCGCTTCGGTGGCGAGGAGTTCGTGGTGTGCATTCCGGAATGCCCGCGCGCGGTAGGCCGCACTCTGGCGGAAGAGCTGCGGCGTGCCGTGCAGGCTGCAGGACTGCCGCAGCCCGCCACGGACAGCGTCGTCACGGTATCCGTGGGCATGGCATGCGTGGCGCGCGCTCCGTTGCGGCTGGATGCACTGTTGCAGGCAGCGGATGAGGCGCTGTATCGCGCCAAGTCCAGTGGTCGCAATCAGGTTCAGGTCGCTGCCTGACGACTCATGGAGACCAACACGATCGCAACGCGGAGAGATCTGTGCGAGCGGAACTGAGCGGAAAGACCTGCTCGGGCGGATCTGAGCGGAAGGTTCAGCATGAAAGGATCAGCGCGGAAGCTCACCGCGCCGCTCAGCGAAGAAGGACTTGAGCAAGCGCTTGGCCTGAGCGGCCAATAGCCCCCCTTCCACCTCGACGTGATGGTTATGCCAGGGCTGTGCAAACAGGTTGGCACGCGATTCCACCATGCCGGTCTTCGGCTCTGCCGCCCCGTAGACGACCCGCTTCACCCGCGCGTGGATCAAGGCGCCACTGCACATCATGCAGGGCTCCAGCGTCACATACAGCGTGCAATCGTCGAGACGATAGTTGCCGAGTCGGGCCGCCGCCGCGCGCAAGGCCTGCACCTCGGCATGTGCCGTCGGGTCCGGGGTGCTGACCGGCGCATTGTAGCCAGTGCCGATGATGTCGCCCTGGGGATCCACCACCACCGCGCCGACAGGCACCTCGCCAGCCTCGAATGCCAGCCGCGCCTGGTCCAGCGCCCGATGCATATAGTAATGATCCCCACGTGGCCCACTCCGGGCCTGCGGCGCTATCGCCAACTCGTCACTCACCGTTGTTCTCCGGTATCCTGAGGCCATTGTTTCGCTCACCATGATAACGGCTTGGCGCTCGCGCTTCCTCCTGCATTGCCCGACCCGCTCGGTCTGGCACTGCTCCGAGCGCCTGCCCCTCAGCACAAGGATAGATCCATGACCCAAACAGCTACTGCGCCTCTTGAGGCTCTGGTCACCCTGCTGGGTCTTGAGACCCTGGAAGAGAACCTGTTC
Organism: Cobetia sp. 29-18-1; assembly: GCF_029846405.1. NCBI lineage: Bacteria > Pseudomonadati > Pseudomonadota > Gammaproteobacteria > Oceanospirillales > Halomonadaceae > Cobetia > Cobetia sp. 29-18-1. The sequence continues at coordinate 2,109 of NZ_JARWKS010000013.1, read as the reverse complement.
AGAGGGCACAGTCAGGACCTCGGCTTCCCTCAGCTATTTGGTGGACAGGTACTCGGACAAGCGCTGTCCGCAGCGACACGCACGGTACCGGTCGAACGCCAGGTTCACTCTCTGCATGGCTACTTCCTGCGCCCGGGCGATGCCCACAAGCCTGTCATCTATCAGGTTGATGGCGTGCGTGATGGCGGCAGTTTCACGACCCGCCGCATCAGTGCCATCCAGAATGGCAAGACCATCTTCTTCTGCAGCGCCTCCTTCCATGGCAAGGAGGCGGGATTCGAGCATCAGCTCGCCATGCCCGATATCGAGTCCCCAGAGCAGTTGATCGAACAGGGGGCACGTATCGAGCGCTACGAAGGCCACCCCATCGAGTTCCTGCGCCTGAAGGCGCCGATCACGGCGAGTGATGATGACGCCTGCCCCCCACCACGCCAGCGGCTGTGGTTCCGACTGGCAGGCGAGCTGCCGGAAGATGATGCCCTACATCGCTACCTGCTGACTTACAGCTCCGACTTCAATCTGCTGGCGACAGGCCTCGGCGGACATGGTGTGCGGTTCGGTTCGCCCGAACTGCAAATGGCGAGCCTGGATCACTCGCTATGGTTCCACCGCGATGTACGCGTCAATGATTGGCTGCTCTACGAGATGGATAGCCCGTGGGCGGGAGGCGCACGCAGCTTCGCTCGCGGCAGCCTCTACAACCGGCACGGTGAACTGGTGGCATCCAGCGCCCAGGAAGGCCTGACACGCCTGCGCAAACGTCCCTGAACGAATCGCCCTGTGCGAATTGTCCTGTGCGAATTGTCCTGAGCGAATCGTCCTGAACAACAATGCCCCTCCTGAGACATTCTCAGGAGGGGCATTGTCATTTTTGGCTGCGTCTATCTACAACCTACAGCACTGAGAGTAGCGCACTGCGACTCACTATTATCGCGTCATTACGGGAGTCACTTCAGTGCTGTTCTGACGCGCGTGCAGTTTTCATCCCGATAGCGCTGCTTGTAGTCATTGCGCTGGGACTGCCAACTTCGCATCTGGCCCGACGACCCGCCGCCGCGACGCCTATCGGTATAATATTCGATCTTGTCCTTGATGAACTGACAGCGCTCTATCTTCCTCTCTCGCTCCCCGGCAGATGCCATTTCTGATGACATCAGCCCCATCAAAAGGGCCATCATCCCTGCCACTAGAAGTCTTGATAACGAATATGAAAAGCCCCTCGACATGTCGCCTCCTTGCGCCTGTTCATGGATAGCTTCAATGAGTGATATTCAATGACAGCGCAGACACCGAGCAGGTGCAGCAACAGCAAAGATATCTCCCGATAAAGATACCTCTCAACAGCGTGGAATGCCTGTCGATCAAGTACACTCAATGGAGCGTCAGAACGCTTTCCCAGTGATACTGATCCATAAATAAAGATGCCTCTATCACAGAAGTGATAGAGGCATCTTTGTCTCATATAGCTCATGTAGCCATGTCTTGTGCTATACGCATTTACCCCAGCACGGCAGTTCTTTTGCGCCAACTTTCCCTGAGCACGGCTTTTCCTGCACACAAAGAGAACCGCCCCTGTAGCAAGGCTACAGGGGCGGTTCGGTATAAGTGCCTGACGAACTTTTCATGACTGTCATGGGGCGGCCATCCGCGACTCTTGCAGGGAGAAACCCTACCTGGCGGGGCTATCACACCAATGATCTAGCAGCTTTCATCAGCAATTCTCGGCACAATTTGCTTGCACGAGGCTTTTTTGCGCCAATTTTTTCTGCGCACAAAGAGAACCGCCCCTGCAGCAAGGCTACAGGGGCGGTTCGGGATAAGTGCCTGACGATGACCTACTCTCACATGGAGAAACTCCACACTACCATCGGCGCTAAGCGGTTTCACTTCCGAGTTCGGCATGGGATCGGGTGGTTCACGCTCGCTATGGTCGTCAGGCGAAACGGTGGCATCTTGCGATGCCTGAGTCCCGAGGCTTGTGGCCTCGCGACTCGCAATATGAATCATGCTGACCGATATGTCTCGATCCTGTCGCAATCCCGGCGGTTTGCCTACGCAAACCCCTTGGGTGTTATATGGTCAAGCCTCACGGGCAATTAGTACTGGTTA
>NZ_JARWKS010000012.1:0-126334 GCF_029846405.1 Cobetia sp. 29-18-1 | reverse complement strand
AGGTGGAAGCGGATGCCGGCATCGCCAGCGTCACCGTGAATGGCACTGATATCACTTCGGCGTCAGTGGACAACCCCATCGTGATTCCGGGTGCGACTGATGACGAAGGCACGCTGACCATCACGGGCTATGATTCCGGCACCGTGTCCTACACCTATGTGGAGGATGGCACGGCTGCGGATCACTCGGCTGGCGACGATAGCGTGTTCGACAACTACGCCGTGGTCGTCACTGACCTGGCCGGGCAGAGCACCAGCGACAGCCTGGACATCGCGATCCTCGACACCGCGCCGACGGCCAAGCCGGATGAGCGCGATATTGATGAAGATGCGACGGACGAGCTCACGGGCAACGTGATCGACGGTGCCAATGACAATGAGGACGTCCTGGGTGCAGATGCGCCGTTCATGGTCTGCAAACTGAACGATACCGGGATTGCCGACGGCGGCAGTGCCACGGTCACGGGCGACTACGGCACGCTGACGCTCAACAGTGACGGCAGCTATACCTACGTTCTGGATACCACCAAGACGCAGTCTCTGGCAGAGAATGAACCGGCGGAAGATGTCTTCACCTATGTGCTGGAAGACAGCGATGGCGATTATTCCAGCACCACGCTGACCATCAATATCACCGGCTCGACCGACGCAGTGCCAGTCATCACGTTGGCTGACAAGGAAGTGACCGAGGCCACGGGGGAGATGGTCACTGACACCTTCGAGGTGGCAGCGGATGCCGGAATCGCCAGCGTTACCATCAATGGCACGGATATCACTTCGGCGTCAGGGGACAACCCCATCGTGATTCCGGGCGCGACTGATGACGAAGGCACGCTGACCATCACGGGCTACGATGCCGGCACCGTGTCCTACACCTATGTGGAGGATGGCACGGCTGCGGATCACTCGGCTGGCGACGATAGCGTGTTCGACAACTACGCCGTGGTCGTCACTGACCTGGCTGGGCAGAGCACCAGCGACAGTCTTGACGTCAAGATTCTGGATACCGCGCCTGTCGCCAATGACGATACCTACACCATTCGCGAAGATGATACGTCTCCGGATGGTGAGCCGGTGATCAACACCAATGTCATTTCCAGTGTTGTCGGCGGCGGACAGGATGAGCTGGGCGCTGATGGCGTGACCATCACGCATCTGGATGGCATTTCACTGGCAGACAATGAGGGTAGCGTTACCGTCGATGGCAGCTACGGTAGCTTGACCATCAATACCGATGGCACCTTCAGTTATGACCTTGATGATGCGCGCGCTCAGGCACTGGGTGCCGGTGACCTCGTCAAGGAAGTATTCGAGTACACCATCCTAGATGCGGATGGCGACTCGGATACCGCCGACATCACCATCAATGTCCAGGGCTTGAATGACAAGCCGGTGGCCTATGACGATGGTCCGATCGTGGTCGAGGAAGATACTCCGGTCAGCGGTAACGTCCTGAACAACGACGTCGACGCCGATGGTGATGAGTTGAGCGTCGTCAGCTTCACTGTTGACGGGGTTACGTACGACCCGGGCAAGACAGCGGATCTTGGCGAAGTCGGCACACTTCTGATCAATGCTGACGGTACCTTCACCTTCACGCCCGGTGAGAATTACAACGGTCCGGTACCTAACACCACTTATGTGATCACGGATGGCACCGAGTTCGATGAAGCCATTCTCAGCTTCGAGGACGTCGCAGCGATTGATGACCCTGTCGTCATCAGTGCCGATGATGGCGCTGTTGCCGAAGATGGTGTGACGGAAGCTTCAGGGACGCTGACCGCGACCGATGTCGATAGTGACGCGCCGACGTTCACGCCGGCCACTGACGACAGCAGTCTCTACGGTACCTTCGTCGTCGATGCTGACGGCAACTGGACCTATACGCTGGATAACGACACTGCCGCTGTGCAGGGGCTGACATCTGCCGACACGATCAATGAGCAGTACATCGTGCAGCTCAGCGATGGCTCCAGCACGACAGTGGATATCGTCATCAAGGGGACTGATGATGCGCTGCCGGTCATCAGTTCACTGGAAGACCAGTCCGTCACCGAAGCGACCGGAAGCACGCTTACCAATACCTTTACCGTGTCAGCTGCAGCAGGTATCGCGGCAGTGACGATTGCTGGCGTGGATATCACGGATGCCAGCACCACACCGGTAGTGATCTCCAATCCAGATGGTGAAGGCACGCTGACCGTCACTGGCTATGATGCCGACACCGGAGTGGCCTCCTACAGCTATGTGGAAGATGGCACTGCGGCTGATCATTCCGGTGGCGATGACCGTGTCGTTGACGACTTCGCTGTCGTGGTGACGGATCTTGCCGGTCAGAGCACCACATCCAGTCTGGATGTCACCGTTCTGGACACCGCGCCGATAGCCAACGCTGATACCAGCAGCATGAACGAGAATCGCAGTGCTGCCGTTACCGGCAATGTAGTGGACGGCTCATCTGCGACGGTGGACACCCTGGGGGCCGATGCGGTCACCGTCACCGCCGTCACTTCTGGATCAGAAACCGTCGCGGTGAGCGATGGTGCGGCGGCCGTGATCACTGGGTCTTATGGCGAGCTGACGCTTGAAGCGGATGGCTCCTACAGCTACCAGTCAGCACGCGAAGATCTGCAGTACCTGGCGGCGGGTGAGTCGGTCACGGACGTCTATACCTACGTGATCACGGATGCTGACGGTGATACCGCCACTACCACGCTGACCATCACCATCAATGGTAGCAACGATGCGCCGGAGATCAGTGTCAGCAGTGGCGACAGTGCAGCCGCCAGCCTGACGGAGACGGATTCACCGCTGAGTGCCAGCGGGACTCTGTCGGTGGATGACGTGGATCTCAGCAACAGCGTGACGCCGAGCGTCGCCGGCGTCTCCAGTGATGGCGACACCGGCACGCTGGACAACGATGACCTGCTTGCGCTGCTGGGCGTGGATACCGGGGCCGTCATCGATGACGAGAGCACTGAAGGTACGCTCAATTGGTCCTTCGACAGCAGTGCTGCCGGGGAAAGCTTCGACTACCTGTCTGCAGGCGAGTCGCTGGTCCTGACCTACACCGTCATTGTCACGGATACGGCGGGAGCGACAGCTACCCAGGATGTCACCATTACCATTCAGGGGACGAATGATGCCCCGGTGGTGACTGCGACTGAAGGCCGCGTCAGCGAAGAAGGGCTCGAAGGCGGTATCGCCGATAGCGATGCGGCTGATGGCTTCACGGATACCACCGATGCCACCACTGTCACCGGTACGGTTTCCGTCACGGATGTCGACAGTGACAGCGTGTCGCTGGTATTGACGGCTCCTGCCACGGCCATCACCTCCGGTGGCAGTGCGGTGACCTGGTCCGGCAGCGGCACCCAGTCAATGGTGGCAACCGATGCTGATGGCAATGAAGTCGCGACGGTGACCATCGATGACAGCGGCGCCTATACCTTCACTCTGAGTCAGGCGGTCGATCACTCGGGTGATGGTGAAGATGTCCTGTCTCTGGACTTCGGTGTGCTCGCAACGGATAGCGAAGGCGCCAGCTCCACCGGCACGCTGACCATCGGCATCGAGGATGATGCACCTGAGCAGCAGGAAGCGCAGAGCTTCTCGTCCACCCTGGTGGATACCAATGTCACAATAATGCTGGATATCTCGGGTTCAATGAGTACGAGTGATGGAGTTGACAATAGCACTCGTCTTCAGAGTGCAATTGATTCGGTCAAGGTGCTTCTAGATTCTTACGATGATTTCGGTGACGTGATGGTCAACCTTGTTGTCTTCCAATCTTATGCATCGTATGCGCCTGGCTGGGTGACGGTCGAAAGAGCTTCATTGTTATTGGATACATTGGAAGCCGGTGGTGCTACCAATTATGATTCTGCTCTTGATACGGCAATGTGGAATTTTAATGCAGATGGTGCTCTTGAATCGGCACAGAATGTGTCTTATTTCTTCTCCGATGGCATACCTAATCGTCCTTCTGGAAGTGCTGGGATTTCAGCTGGTGAAGAAGTCGAATGGCAACAATTTTTGATCGATAATTCAATTAAGTCTTACTCAATTGGTTTGGGAGGCTCTGTCAATGAGAGCAATCTTGATCCTATTGCCTATGACGGCTCAGCTGATGAAGATATTGATGCCGCTATCGTCACCAGTTTCTCGGACCTCGATGATAGTCTGGCCGCGACCGTGCAATCGCCTGTCAGTGGTCAGCTTGTCTCGGGCAGCTCCGTGGATGGCAGTCTGTTGGGAGCGGATGGCGGTTATCTGCAATCGGTCACCGTGGATGGCACGACCTACAGTTATGACCCGGTTACCAACACCGTGTCTGCTACGGGGTCGGACAACAGCAGCTACGATGCGGACAGCCTGGAGTTGATCATCTCGACGGACCTGGGCGGCAGCATGCTGTTCAATCTGGGGAGCGGTGACTTCACCTACACGCCCCCGGCTAACGTCAGCGAGCGCTCCACGGACAGCTTCGATTACGTGACGGTCGACAATGACGGGGATACCAACGCCTCAAGTGTCAGTATCGATGTCGACAAGCTGGCCGTGGTCATCGGCACCGATGGCAACGACACCCTGACGGGAGATGGCGATGGCCCATTCTATGCGGACTATCTGGTTGGCCAGGGTGGCAATGACACCCTGAGCGGTGGCGAGGGCAGTGATCGTCTGGAAGGCGGCAGCGGCAACGATACGCTGAGAGGCGGCACCGGCAACGATATCCTCTCTGGTGGTGAGGGCGATGATCTTCTGGTCGGAGGTGCCGGCAATGACATCCTGACCGGCGGCGATGGTGCCGACACCTTCCAGTGGCTGAGCGGTCATGACATCAACAGCGAAGGCGGCATGGCGACGGATACCATCACCGACTTCAGTGTCGCGGATGGCGATGTCATCGATCTGTCCGATCTGCTTCAGTCCAACGATGATGCCGATACGCTCTCGAGCTTCCTGCACTTCGAGTCAGACGGAGAAGGTGGCACCAATATCGAGATCAGTGTCGACGGTTCCGACGGCAGCAATATCACGCAAGAGATCAATCTGCAGGATGTCGACCTGACATCAGGTGGCGACACGGATACGCAGATCATCCAATCTCTGCTCGACAGCAACAGTCTCAAGACGAACGTCGACGGCTGAACCGATGTGATAGGGGAGATGGCTTAGGCTGTCTCCCCTTGCTGTATTAGACTTTGCCGTAGAGACATCTGCGAAGTGCCCTACTAAGGAGGACAGGTTGAGCGATCAACCCACGCCATTAAGACCGGAGCCCGTTGGCGAGAGGGAGGGCGACCCCCTTCTCAATGCGCTGGTCTTCATGGCGCGTTACCACGGTAATCCCAGATCTGCAGCAGTGCTGGTCGATGGTCTTCCCATGGAGGAAGGCCGTCTTCCCCTGGCGCTTGTCAGTCGTGCCGCGGCACGTGCCAATCTGAGTGCCAAACTGGTCAACCAGCAGATCACGGCCATCAGCGACATGCTGATGCCGTGCATTCTCATACTCAAGGAAGAGCGTGCTGTCGTCTTGCTGGAGGTCGACAACGACGCAGGCAAGGCCAGGATTCATCAGCCTGAGGCCGAGGGTGATGAGCTGGTCGACATCGAGTCACTGGCTGAGCGTCATGATGGGCGTGTCGTCTATCTCAAGCAGGAGCACCGCTTTGATGAACGCGCACCGGAAACGCTCAAGCAGAGCGATGGCCATTGGTTCTGGTCAACGCTGAAGCTGTCGCGGCCGATCTACCGTGATGTGATTCTGGCGTCGATATTGATCAACCTGTTTGCCGTGGCATCGCCACTGTTCGTGATGAACGCCTATGACAAGGTCGTGCCCAATCTGGCCTTCAACACGCTGTGGGTCTTGGCGACGGGCATGGCGATCATCATGGTGTTCGACTTCGTGATGCGCCAGACACGCGCCTACTTCATGGACACGGCCGGCAAGAAGTCCGAGGTGTTGCTGACCTCGAAGCTCTTCTCCAAGACCATGAATCTGCGGATGGAAGCGCGTCCCGGCTCTGTCGGTGGCTATGTGAAGCACCTGCAGGAGTTTGATTCGATCCGCGAGTTCTTCACCTCCGCGACCCTGACCACCCTGGTCGATCTGCCGTTTGCCCTGCTGTTCCTGCTGGTGATCTGGATCGTGGCGGGGCCATTGGTTCTGGTGCCCTTCGCCGCGCTCGTGATCCTGCTCGTTTACAGTCTGGCGATCCAGAAATCGCTGCGCAGCAGTATCGAGCAGGGGTCGCGCCTGGCGACGGAGCGCAATGCGCGCCTCGTCGAAGCGGTCTCCGGCCTCGAGAGTCTCAAGCTGGCCAATGCTCAGGGCGAAACCCAGCGTCGATATGAACGCGCCGTCGGGCAGATCGCGCATTGGGGGGTGAAAAGCCGCAACCTGACGACCTCTGTCAGCTCGCTGAGCATGTCGCTGACACAGGCCACCACGGTGGCGCTGGTCGTGTTCGGGGTCTATCTGATCGCGGATGCACGCCTGTCTGTCGGTGGCTTGATCGCCGCGGTCATGCTGTCCGGGCGTGCGCTGCAGCCGCTGGGGCAGTTGGCGTTGCTGATCACGCGCATCGGCCAGACTCGCAGTGCCATGAGTGCGCTTGAGCAGATCATGGCATTGCCGGAAGAGTCGGAAGATCGTCGTTACGTTCACCGCGAGCACCTGCAGATGCGCATCGAATTCGACCGCGTCGGCTTTGCCTATGCGCCGAATACGCCGCCTGCCGTGTCGGATATCTCACTGACCATCAATCCAGGTGAGAGGATCGCGATCATCGGGCGTATCGGTGCTGGCAAGAGTACCTTGCAGCGTCTTGTCTCTGGCCTGTATCGCGCCACGGCGGGCAGCGTTCGAATCGATGGGCTGGATCTCAATCAGCTGCATCCCGCCGACGTACGCCGGCATATCGGCCACGCGGGCCAAGACAGTTCACTGTTCTTCGGCTCCATTCGCGACAACATCACCCTCGGCCAACCACACGCCAGTGATGTACAGGTCGACCTCGCGGCTGATGCCTCCGGTGTGACCGAATTCACTCGTCATCACCCTGAAGGACTGGACCGTCAGGTGGGTGAGGGTGGGCGCATGCTCTCCAGCGGTCAGCGTCAGACGGTCTTGCTGGCACGCGCACTCTTGATGCGTCCCCCGCTCTTGCTGCTCGATGAGCCCGGCTCGCACATGGATAACCGCGCCGAGCTGCGCCTGCGCAGAATGCTCAAGTCCCTGCCACGCAGCCAGACGCTGCTGCTGGTCACCCACAAGAGCAGCATGCTCGACGTGGTAGACCGCGTCATCGTCATGGAAGGAGGGCGCATCGTCGCCGATGGGCCCAAGCAGCAGGTGCTGAGCGCCCTGAATGAAGGCCGTGTCGCCGGACGCAAGCAGGAGGTGAATCGTGGCTAAGGCACCGATTGAGCAGCGTGACCTTCACCATCTCGATGATGTCAGTTCGGCCGTGTTGCTGGCGACTCCCTGGAAGTCGCGCATCCTGATCTGGATGGTGCTCGCATTCGTGGTCATCTTCATCATCTGGGCTAGCCAGGCGAGTCTGGAGGTCGTCACGCGCGGCTCCGGCAAGGTCGTGCCCTCGACGCATCTTCAGGTCGTCCAGAACCTGGAAGGTGGTATCGTGCGCGAGATCTATATCAAGGAAGGTCAGGTCGTCTCGGCGGGGGAGCCACTGCTGCGCATCGATGACACCAGTGCAGGTTCCGATCTGCGCGAGCGTGTCTCGACCCTCGATGGCCTGCAGGCCACCATCATGCAGTACGACACCGAGCTTGATTCCATCGAGGTCAACGCCTCCGCGGATGCCTGGAAGGATCAGGTGAGCGTGAAGAATATCGAGTTGCCCTTCGACGAAGAATTCAAGGCACGCAGTCCCGCTCTGGTGTCGCGTGCGATGACGGCATATCGCACGCATCTGAATCAGCTCAACAGTGGCCTCAATGGCGCGCGTGAACAGATTCTGCAGAAGGAGCAGGAGTTGCGTGAGTTGAGATCGCGCATCAACAGTCTCGAGCGCAGCTATCAACTGTCACGTCGCGAGCTCGGCATGACGGCCCCGCTGGTGCGTGAAGGCGTGGTCTCTCAGGTGGACCTTCTCAAGATCCAGCGTGAGGTCAACGACCTGCGGGGTGATCTTGAGTCGGCGCGTCTGGCCGTGCCGGGCAAGCAATCGGAGCTGGATGAGGCCATCTCGAATCGGGTCGGCGTCGCGCAGGAATTCCGCTCACGTGCCGCGGAAGAGCTCGCCAAGACCCAGGCGGATCTGGGTCGCTTGCGTGAGGGGCGCACCAGTCTTCAGGACCGACTCGATCGTACTTTGGTGACCTCTCCGGTTCAGGGCGCCATCAAGACGCTGAATATCAATACCATAGGCGGCGTCATCGAGCCCGGGGAAGACCTGATGGAGATTGTTCCCATCGAGGATCAGCTGCTGGTTCAGGCGCGAGTCGCTCCCAAGGACATCGGCTTTCTGAGAATCGGACAGCCGGCCGTCGTCAAGTTATCTGCCTACGATTTCACCATCTACGGTGGATTGGAAGGCAAGGTCGATCAGATCAGTGCGGATACTGTGCAGGATGAAGAAGGCAACAGTTTCTACGAGATCAAGGTGCTGACGGAGCAGAACCACCTTGGAAGTGACTCGGATCCGCTCACGATCATCCCGGGCATGCAGGCCAGTGTCGATGTGATCACTGGCAATCAGACCGTACTGCAATATCTGATGAAGCCGATTCTGCGCGCCAGGCAAGGTGCCTTGCGTGAACGTTGATCAAGGATTTGATGGATTCGAGGGTAACTCATAATGAAAAAGACACTCTTGGCGTTGAGCATCGCCGCAGGGATGGGGTTTGGCGTTCAGGCTTCGGCTGCGACTCTTGAAGAGGCCGTATCCCGAGCGGTAATGGAAAACCCGCGCACGCGCGTTCAGGTTTCACGTCACATCCAGCGACTCGAAGAAGCGGAAACCCAGCGCGGGGCGTATCGCCCGACAGTGGATCTGACCGGTCGTCTGGGCTATGGCAAGTTCGACTCGGAAGATGACGGCGTCAATGACGATGACGACTGGCACGATTACACGCGCCTTGATCTGACCATCCGTCAGCTGCTCTGGGACGGCAACACGACAATCGAGCGCATTCGCCAGGCCGAGACAGAGGCGGACTACCAGCGCCTGCAGGTTGCGGCCGAGGCCAATGACATCGCGCTGGATACGGCCGGTGCCTATCTGCAGGTCATGCGTGATGAGCTGATTCTCAAGTATGCACAAGCCAATCTCGAGGCTCACCGTCGTATCTCGAATGATATCGGGCGGCGTGCGGAATCCGGCCTTGGTGCGCGCAGTGACGTGCGTCAGGTGGATGGACGTCTGGCCAATGCCGAAGCCAGCGTGCTGTCATCGATCAACAATCTCGAGGATTCCCGCTCTGCCTATCTGCGACTGGTGGGTGAGATGCCGTCGGATCTCAGCATGCCGGGCATCGACACCAGCCTGCTCAGCGAGGATGTCGAGAGCGCCTACGTGCAGGCCAATCAGCGCAACCCGCTGTTGGCGGCAGCGCGGGTCTCCATTGACGCTGCACGCCATGAAGTGAACGCCGAGAAGGGCGATAACTACCCCGAGTTCAGTCTCGAGGGCAATCGCACGCTGGACAATGATTATGACCAGGACAAGAGCAAGTCAGACGACTGGAGCGTCGAACTGGTCATGCGCTACAACCTGTATCGTGGCGGCCGTGATCAATCCGAGATCCGCGGTCGTCAGGCAGCGCTGGAAGCGGTCGAGCACGACAATGATCGCGTGATGCGCGATGTGCGTGACGAGATTCGTCTGGCATGGAATGCCCGCGAGAACCTCAAGCGTCAGATCGATTACCTGGAAAGTTATGTGCGTGCCGCGACCGATACCCGCGAGAGTTATCGCAAGCAATTCGATATCGGGCGCCGCACATTGCTGGACCTTCTGGATAGCGAGAGTGAGTTGTTCACCTCTCAACAGAACCTGATTCGTGCCCGTTTTGATCTGGAAACCGCCAACTATCGCCTGCTGTCGGCGACCGGCGCTCTGCTGGATTCCATGAGTGTTGCCGTCCCCGTCCAACAACAGGGCTAAGCCACCCACGGCGCTCCCGCACCCTGGGGGCGCCGTTGCCATGCTGATGGTTGATGAGGAAATCAGATGAGTCTTTCGCGCCGCCTGTTTACCTTGATGTTGCTGGTATTGTTGGGGTTCTCCCTCGGTATCTTCTTCATCCAGGTCAACAACACCCGTGATGCACTGGCCGAACGACAACGCGTCGAACTCTCGAATCTCGCCCAGAGTTTGAGTCTCGCGCTGGTGCCACATGTAGAGCTTGGCGATGCCGCCAGTGCCGAAGCCCTGATACGTGCCACGGTGGATGGTGGTCATGTGCGCGATGTCAGGCTGGAGAGCGTGGCCATCGCGACACCCATCGCTTTCAATGTCGTGCGCGAGAGTCTGGCACCGCAGTGGTTTCGTGACTTGATTCCCATGCCGGTGGAATCGGCGAGCCGCGAGCTGCCGGGTGGCTGGGCGTCGCTGGGCACGATCAGCCTGACCGGCGAATCTGCCCAGGGCTATGACCAGCTCTGGCAGCTGGCCAAGCGTCTGGCGCTGTGGCTGTTGCTGGGCGGTCTGATCACGCTGCTGATTGCCTCATTGGTCATGCGTCGTCTGCTGCGCCCGCTGGAGCGTCTCTCGTCTCGCCTCAATGAGATGGAGACGCAGCGCTTCGACGCGCCGCTGGAAGAGACCAGCGTGGCGGAGCTCAAGGGCATCACCTCGGCGGTCAATCGTCTGGGGCAGCGCCTGCAGACCCAGTTCGAGGCTCAGGCCGCGCAGTTGGCGCGTCTGCAGCGCCAGGCGGAAGAAGACTCGGTATCGGGGCTTGGCAACCGTGGCTATTTGAACCGAGCGGTCGATGAGTGGCTGAGCGAGCCGATGGGGGGCAGCTTCGCGCTGCTGCGCGTGTCGCATATCGAGGTAGTGTATCGCGAGCAGGGCTACAAGGGGCGTGACGCCCTGGTGAAAGCCATCGCGCGCAAGCTGGAAGATCGCGAACTGGCGGGTGAGGCGATCATCGCCGCGCGTCTGGCCAATAGTGATTTCGGCCTGTTGCTGCCGGAAACCGACGAGGCTCGGCTTCAGGAGTTTCTCACGCTATTGGCGGAGGACATCGACAACCTGCTGGATGCCAATCCGCTGGTGGATACTCCACCGGAGAACTGTGCCCTTGGCGCCGTTCGGCGTGAGCCGGGCATGCAGCGTACCCAGATGTATGCCGTTGCAGATGCCACGCTTCGTCAGGCCATCGAGCAAGGGTCGGGCGTGGAACTGGCCCCTGCGGGTGGCCGTGCGCGTCCGCGAGGCGAGTGGCGCGAGATCATCGAAAAGGCTCTGGATTCCCCCAAGGGGCTCGATTTCGTCGCTCAGCCGGTGTTGCTCAATGATGGTGGCGAGCTCCACTGCGAGCTGTTTGCCCGTCTGCGCGATGGTGATGAACTGCATCGTGCGGGTGATTTCCTGCCCGTGATTCGCCATTTCCGCATGGGGGCGCAGTTCGATCTGCGCGCTCTGGAGTGGCTGGCGTCCTATATCGACAGGATTGAAGTGCCCAGACTGGCGCTCAATCTGACCGAAGAAACCTTCGACGATGAAGCCAGTTATATTGGTCTGCTCAACTGGTTGGCGGCGCATCCGCGCCTGTGCAAGCGTCTGGATATCGAGGTGTCCGAAAGCATCGCCCTCAGGCATCAGGAGCGCATCAAGATGCTGTTCCGACATGCTCGTCGTCTGGGGGCGCGGGGCGGCATCGACCGCTTCGCCCGAGAGCTGAAGGAGCTCAGCTACCTGTCGGCGCTGCGGCCTGATTACGTCAAGATCGACCAGGCGTTCTTCAAGCGCGAAGACGTCGACACCGAGCTGTTGCAGAGTCTGTGCATGACGGCGCATCAGGTCGAGTCGCAGGTCATCGTGACCCGCGTCGAGTCCGAGGCGGATCAGGAGCGGGCGATGTCGCTGGGCGCAGATGGCTATCAGGGCTTCGTGTCACCGGCAGTCGATGTCATGGCAAGGCTCGCCAATCCAGCAGAAGATATGCCTCGCTAAGTGACATTCAGGGTGCCTCGACATGAATCATCGCCGCTGGTGGGAGGGTCTTGCGGTCGGGGTGCTGCTGGCGTTGTCGCTCGGTGCGGGTCTGGCACAGGCGGTGGATTCCCGCCAGTTCATCCAGATCTACGGGACCGGTGGCTGGAATCGTGTGCAGCAATGGCAGCAACTGTTGCAGCGTCTGGAGGGCGCGCCGGTCAGGCGTCAGTTGAGCGAAGTGAACGATTTCTTCAATCGTCTCAACTTCACCGATGACCTCAGCGTCTGGGGAGCGACCGATTACTGGGCGACGCCGCAGGAGTTTCTGGGGGCAGGGGCCGGTGATTGCGACGACTTCGCCATGGCCAAGTACCTGACCCTGCGCGAGCTTGGCGTACCGGAAGACCGCCTGCGTCTGCACTACGTCAAGGCGCTCAGCCTCAACCAGTTCCACATGGTCGTGACCTATCAGGGCGCCAATACGCGCAATCCTGATGTACTGGACAACCTGAACAGTTCCATCCTGCCGGCCAGTGAGCGCACGGACCTGCTGCCTATCTACAGTTTCAATGGCAGTGCGCTGTGGATGAGCAAACGTCTGGAAGGGGGCAAGCGCATCAGCGATAGCCGAGGCCTTTCAAGTCTGTCTGATTGGCAGAAGCGCCGTGCACAAGGGGTGCTGAGAGTGCCGCGCCACAAACGGCCATGAGCCTGGCGACGAAAGCCCCCTCGAGGAATGGCGGTTGAGCTCTGCTCTAAGCACTATTAAGCACTATTAAGCACTACAGCACGACAAGACACCCCGTGACCTTCCGGTCGCGGGGTGTCTTGCCATTCGGGCGTTGCTGGCCAGAGCCCTTGCGAGCTTTACCGTGCAGATTGCGGGGCGCGTATTAGCGGGGCGTATTGCCGCGCAGGTGCAGGATCTCGAGCAGGTTGCCGTAGCGATGGCGGCTCGGCATCGTGGCCAGCCCCGAAAACAGTAGCCAGAACATGCGCCGGCCACGTGTCAGACGATGCGTATGCTGCAGCAGGCGTGACAGCAGTTGGCTGTCATCGAAGCCCTTGAAGTTGGGCGTCATGCTGACCTGCTCTCGCACCAGTACCGGCGCCATCTCCAGCCGATAGAGCTTTTCCAGTTCCTGGAAGCTCAGCCCCTGGGCTTCGACAACTTCTGCCATGTGCTGATACTCGGCTTCACGTGGGTCGCGCTCCAGCCACAGTGGAGACAGCGCCAGCCAGATGTCCTGTCGGCGCTCGAGCAGGGCGGCCACATCGGGGGCGAGGTGAGCGTTCTGATCGTTCATGAAAACATCCTGGGCAGAGCCTGTCGGACAGTGCGGCTGGCAACCAGCGGCGAATGCAGGACGGCAGTGGAATGGCAGTACGTGAAAAGGCCTACATGATACGGCAGCCGCCGCGGCTGGCTCCAGTGATATGCAGGCAGATGGCGGATCATGACGGCAGGGCGGACAGCGTCGCCGACAGCCGCTAGAATAGCGCCCATGAGCTGGCACTGAGCCTGCTTTACGGGATTCGAACGCCCTATTTCACGATACGCTTCACCACCCAAGGACGGCCATTGCCTGCTGTCAGGGTGAAGCGAGTATCGCATCGGCGGGTACACGCCGGGCCAACAGCAAACGAGGTTCTTTACGTGATCATCAAACCCAAGGTTCGTGGCTTCATCTGCACCACCACACATCCCAAGGGCTGCGAGCAGAATGTCGCCGAGCAGATCGCCATCACCCGCAAGACAGTCGGTGACAAGCGTGACGGTGGTCCGAAGAAGGTGCTGGTGATCGGTTCTTCCAGCGGCTATGGCCTCGCGGCACGCATCACGGCAGCCTTCGGCTATGGCGCCGATACCCTGGGCGTGTTCTTCGAGAAGCCGGGCACCGAGAAGAAGGCCGGCACCGCAGGCTGGTACAACTCTGCCGCCTTCGACAAGTTCGCCAAGCAGGAAGGCCTCTACAGCCAGGCCATCAACGGCGATGCCTTCTCGCATGAGACACGCGCCAAGGCCATCGAACTGATCAAGGCCAACATGGGCGAAGTCGACCTCGTCGTCTACTCGCTGGCCTCTCCGGTGCGCAAGCTGCCGGACAGCGGTGAAGTGAAGCGCTCCGTGCTCAAGCCGATCGGCGAGACCTACCGCGCGACTGCCATCGACACCAACAAGGACACCATCATCGAAGCGGAGGTCGAGCCGGCCACCGAGCAGGAAATCGAAGATACCGTCACCGTGATGGGTGGTCAGGATTGGGAGCTGTGGATGCAGGCGCTGGACGACGCCGGCGTGCTGGCTGAGGGCGCCCGCTCCGTCGCCTTCAGCTACATCGGTACCGAGATCACCTGGCCGATCTACTGGCACGGTGCGCTGGGTCGCGCCAAGGAAGATCTGGACCGCGCCGCCGGCAGCATCCACGAGAAGCTGTCCGCCAAGGGCGGTCGTGCTCACGTGGCCGTGCTCAAGTCCGTGGTCACCCAGGCCAGCGCCGCGATCCCGGTCATGCCGCTCTACATCTCCATGGTCTACAAGATCATGAAGGAGAAGGGCCTGCACGAAGGCACCATCGAGCAGCTCAACCGCTTCTACGCCGAGCGCTTCTATGGCGAAGGCGAGATCGCCACCGACGAGTCCGGCCGTCTGCGTCTCGACGACTGGGAGCTGAAGGACGACGTCCAGCAGGCCTGTCAGGAACTGTGGCCGCAGGTCACCAGCGACAACCTGTTCGACATTACTGACTACGCCAGCTACAAGCAGGAATTCTTGAAGCTGTTCGGCTTCACCCGTGACGACGTCGACTACGATGCCGATGTCGCCACCGATGTCGAGTTCGATGTCGTTCAGATGTAAGAGCGCCTCAATATAAGCGCGCCTCGGCATAAGCGCAGAGGTCTTGGTAGCTCGCTGAGCGCTGCCCACTGAGACCTGAGCGCTGCCCGCTGAGCACTGCATGTTGAGCACTGCACGTTGAGCACTGATGACGGCATCCTTCGGGGTGGCGTCGTCGCGTTTGGGGGGCTCATCTCGAGCGTCATGCCAGTGAGGGCCAGGCACAAGTGCCAGAGGCATGGCACAATATGGCGCCACCCTCACGCGACGGACCTCGACTCACACTCATGCCCGTGGATTCACTGGTTTCCCCCCAGGCCCAGCAGCGCCAGATAGGCTTCGTGCTGCTGCCCGGCTTCTCGTTGTTGTCCCAGGCCTGTGCGCTGGAGCCGCTGCAGGTGGCCAATCAGCTCGCGGGGCAGACACTCTATCGGGCCGTCACCTTCGCGCTTGACGGGCGTGGTGTGGCGTCCGCGGCGGGCTTGAGCCTCTCGCCGGACAGTCTGGTCGCCAGTGATTCGCGCCATCTGGATGCCCTGTTCGTGTGCGGTGCTCAGCCGGCAGGCGAGGCGAGCCTGCAGGAGGTGGCCTCGAATCCCGCGCTGCTGGCCTGGCTCAAGCGACTGGCCGAGCGTGGCGTGATGCTGGGCGGCATCTCCACCGGCACCCGTGAGCTGGCTCGCGCCGGGTTACTCGATGGCTATCGTGCGACGATCCACTGGCAGCGCGCCGAATCCTTCCGCCGCGACTTCCCGCAGGTCAACGTCTCCCATCAGCTTTATGAGCTGGACCGCGATCGTGTCACCTGCGGCGGTGGTACCGCGGCGATGGACATGATGATGACGCTGATCGCCCAGCAGCATGGCCGCGCGCTGGCCGAGAAGGTCTCCGAGCACTTCGTCTGCGAGCGCATCCGGCTAGCGGACGAGCCTCAGCACGTGCCGCTCAAGAACCGTTTCGCCCATGCGCCCCAGCCGCTGGTGGAGGCCGTGACGCTGATGGAGGCCAATATCGAGGAGCCGCTGTCCACCCACGAGATCGGCGAGCACCTCGGCATCTCGCGGCGTCAGCTGGAGCGGCTGTTCAAGAAGCATCTGCAGGCGGTGCCCAGCCGCTACTATCTGGATCTGCGTCTGGCGCGCTCGCGCCAGCTGCTGCGCGAGAGCGATCAGCCGATCGGCGAGATCGCGCTGGCCACCGGCTTTTCCAGCGCCGCTCACTTCTCCACGGCGTTTCGCAACCATTTCGGGCGCAGTCCCCGCGACGAACGTCTCATGCTGCAGGCCTGACACCTTCCCTGAATGACAAAAGTCGCCTCCTGACATAAGTCGTCGTCCTTTCGCTGAAAGTCTTTGTCATCTCGCCTCCCTATACTCGAGTGTCATGACCCGTGGCTTGCCGATCATCGGCCGGCCATGCCAAGACCCCGCGATGAGGAAGAGACGATGACCCAGCTGACCCGTGCCGATTTCGACCATGCCATGGTGCCCAACTACGCACCCCAGGCTGCCATTCCGGTACGCGGCGAGGGTAGCCGTCTGTGGGATCAGGAAGGTCGCGAGTACATCGACTTCGCCGGTGGCATCGCTGTCACCTCGCTGGGTCACTGCCACCCGGCGCTGGTCAAGGCGCTCAAGGACCAGGCCGACAGGGTCTGGCACCTGTCCAACGTCTATACCAACGAGCCGGCACTGGCGCTGGCCAAGGCGCTGACCGAGCGCACCTTCGCCGACAAGGTCTACTTCTGCTCCTCCGGTGGTGAGGCCAACGAGGCCGCGCTCAAGCTGGCGCGTCGTTTCGCCCACGACACCCATGGCGAGAAGAAGGACAAGATCATCTCCTTCCGTCAGTCCTTCCATGGCCGCACCTTCTTCACCGTCAGCGTCGGTGGCCAGCCCAAGTATTCCCAGGGCTTCGGGCCGATTCCGGGCGGTATCCAGCACGCCGAATTCAACAATCTCGACTCCGTGCGCGAGCTGATGGACGATGACACCTGCGCGATCATCGTCGAGCCGCTGCAGGGCGAGGGCGGCATCATCCCGGGCGAGCAGGCATTCCTCGAAGGACTGCGTGAGCTGTGTGACGAGCACGATGCGCTGCTGATCTTCGATGAAGTCCAGAGCGGTGCCGGGCGTACCGGCCACCTGTACGCCTACCAGCACTTCGGTGTGGTACCGGACATCCTGACCACCGCCAAGGGCATCGGCGGCGGCTTCCCGCTGGGCGCCATGCTGACCACCGATCGCATCGCACCGGCCATGGCCATCGGCACTCACGGTTCCACCTACGGCGGCAACCCGCTGGCGTGTGCCGTGGGTCTGGCGGCGCTCGAGACCATCGATACCCCGGAAACCCTCGACGGTGTCGCGCACCGCCACCAGCTGCTGCGCAACGGCCTGGAAGGCATCGCCAAGCGTCACGGTGTCTTCAAGGAAGTACGTGGCATGGGCCTGTTGATCGGTGCCCAGATGGCACCGGACTACGCGGGGCGTGCCAAGGACATTCTCAACCTGGCGATGGAAGAAGGCCTGATGGTGCTGATCGCCGGTCCTGACGTGCTGCGTCTGGCACCGTCGCTGGTGATCAGCGAAGAGGAGATCCAGAGCGGTCTCGACAAGCTCGACCGCGCCGTGGCGAACTTCGTCG
Source organism: Cobetia sp. 29-18-1 (assembly GCF_029846405.1). NCBI lineage: Bacteria > Pseudomonadati > Pseudomonadota > Gammaproteobacteria > Oceanospirillales > Halomonadaceae > Cobetia > Cobetia sp. 29-18-1. The sequence continues at coordinate 108,710 of NZ_JARWKS010000012.1, read as the reverse complement.
CCGCCTCTGCATCTGCATGAGCAGCGCCATGAGCAGTGCCCCGATGCTGGTGGTGCGGCCTGCCGAAAGCCGCGATCTGCTCGCCCTCGAGCGGCTCGCGGCCACGGCCACGCCTCGCCTGACCAATCTGCCGGCACATCGTGACCGCCTCGAGGAGCGCATTCTGCGCTCCCAGCGCAGCCTGCGAGCCGAGATCGACTTCCCGGGCGACGAGATCTACTGCTTCGTGCTGGAAGATCTCGACACCGGCGAAGTGGTCGGTACCGCCTCTCTGCGCGCCGAGGCTGGCGCGCGGGAGGCCTACTACACCTATCGTCAGGAAACGCTGATCCACGCCTCGCAGCAGCTCAACGTGCGCCACGAAGTGCAGACGCTGTCGCTGTCGCATGAGGTGTCGGATGCCACGCTGCTGTGCGCGCTGTCGCTGGATGCCCGCTACCGCGAGACGGATGCGGACAGCCTGCTGCGCCGCGCACGCCTGATGTTCATCGCCCAGTACCCGGAACGCTTCGCCACCGAACTGGCGGTGGCCTTCCCGGGCTATCTGGAAACACGCGACGAGCGCCAGGTCAGTCCGTTCTGGGACAGCGTCGGCCAGCACTTCTTTGATCGTGATTTCAACGAAATCAATCAGATGGCAGGGGTGCGCTCCAAGAGCTTCATCGCCGAGGTCATGCCGCCGTTCCCGCTCTATCTGCCGCTGCTCACCCCCCAGGCACGTGCCGCCATCGGGCGTGAGAATCCGCGCCATGAGTACGCCATGCAGGAGATGCTCGCCGAGGGCTTCTCGCGCTCGCGTCATGTCGACATCTTCGATGCCGGCCCCTTGCTGCTGGCGGAGTGCGAGCGTCTGCATACCTTCAAGCAGTGCGGTTGGCATCCGGTGCGTATCCGCCCGCAGGAAAGCCTGCCGGATGCGGTGCCGGCGATGGTGGCCAACCAGCGTCTCGGCGATTTCCGCTGCGTGCTGGCGCGCTACGCCCTGACGCCGACCGGCCAGCTGATGCTGACGCCGCAGCAGGCCGAGGTGCTGGGCGTGGAAGAGGGGCGTGCGGTACTTGCCGTGCCGATGCCATTGCCGGCGATGGATGAGGGAGAGTTGTAATGCGCATTCGTCCTATCGCTCGACACGATATCGAAGGCCTCAAGGTACTGGCGCGGGAAACCGGTGTCGGCTTCACCTCGCTGCCGGACAATCATGAGTTTCTCAGCGCCAAGATAGAGCGCACTCTGGCCGCCTTCGAGGGCCGCGAACCCAGTGATGATCGCCTGTACTTCTTCGTGCTCGAGGATGATCGCGATGGCAGCATCGCGGGCTGCTGTGCCATCGAGGCCTGCGTGGGCACCGATGCGCCGTTCTATCACTATCGCCTCGGTTCGCTGGCGCACTCCTCGGTGCAGCTCGATCTGCATCGCACCCTGGATACGCTGACGCTGTGCTCCGATCACACCGGTGATGCCGAGGTCTGCTCGCTGTTCCTGCGTGAGGACTGGCGCAAGGACCGCAACGGCGCGCTGCTCTCCAAGGTGCGCTGGCTGTTCATGGCCCAGTTCCGCGCGGCCTTCCCCGACAAGGTGCTGGCCGAGATGCGCGGTGTCTTCACGCCCGAAGGGCGCAGCCCGTTCTGGGAGTGTCTGGGCAGCCACTTCTTCCCGATGGACTTCAATGAGGCCGACCGCCTCACCGGCATGGGCCAGAAGAGCTTCATCGGCGAGCTGATGCCCAAGTTCCCGATCTATACGCCGTTTCTCTCCGAGCCCGCGCGGGCCGCCATCGGGCAGGTGCATGAGCACACCCGACCGGCGGTGGCGATGCTCAAGAAGGAAGGGCTGCGCTGGGAGGGCTACGTCGACATCTTCGATGGCGGCCCGACGGTCGAGGCCTATATCGATGATGTGCGCGCCGTGCGTGACAGTCAGCTGGCGAGTGTCGAGGTCATCGCGTCTGATGCCCCGGCCTGCGAGCGTCCCGCCGTGATGGCTGCCACCACCGGCATGGCCGACTTCCGTGCCAGCTGGATCAGCCACGACGTCACCCGGGATGACTCCGGCGCCTGCCATGTGCGCCTCCACCGTGATGAGGCCGAACGCCTCGGCGTCACCGGCGGTGACACGCTGCGCGTGCTGGCCGGCTGAAGCGTCCGCCACGGGCATCCGCTTCTTCGCGCCATCTCGCAGGCGCATACCGCCTTGCGTCCTTTTGCCATCAGCGGGGCAGATCGCCAACTGCCCCGTGATCTCCTTGTTCAGCGTCGCTCGCGCGGCGCGCCCTTTCGATGAGGCATGCCATGACCACTACGAATTCAACTCCCGCCACACTCAACGTGCGTCAACAGCTCTTCATCGACGGCGCGTGGCAAGCGGGTGAGGCCGCATCCTTCACCAAGACCGACCCCGTCTCCCACGCACGTCTGTGGCAGGGCGCCGCTGCCACTGCCGAGCAGGTCGAGCAGGCCGTCGCGGCAGCGCGTCAGGCATTCCCGGCCTGGGCGCGCCTGGGCTTCGAGGCGCGTCTGGCGGTGGTGGAGCGCTTCCGCGATCAGCTGGAGCAGCACCGCGAAGCGCTGGCGGTCAGCATCGCCAGCGAAACCGGCAAGCCGCTGTGGGAGGCGCGCACCGAGGTCGGCGCGATGATCGGCAAGATCGCGATCTCGGTGAAGGCCTATCACGAGCGTACCGGCGAGCGCGCCAAGGATGTCGCGGGCACCCAGGCAGTCCTGCGCCACCGTCCGCACGGCGTGATGGCTGTCTTCGGCCCCTACAACTTCCCGGGGCATCTGCCCAATGGCCACATGGTACCGGCGCTGCTGGCGGGCAATGCCTGCGTGTTCAAGCCCTCCGAGCTGACCCCGGCCACCGCCGATCTCACCCTGCAGTGCTGGGAGGCCGCGGGCCTGCCGGCCGGCGTGATCAATCTGGTGCAGGGCGCGGCGGAAGTCGGCCAGGCCCTGTCCCAGTCCGAGGGCATCGATGGGCTGCTGTTCACCGGCAGTGCCAAGGTCGGCAAGCTGCTGCACCGTCAGTTCGCCGGTCAGGTCGGCAAGCTGCTGGCGCTGGAGCTGGGTGGCAACAACCCGCTGGTGGTGCGCGATGTGCAGGATGAAGCCGCCGCGGTGCTGGCGATCATCCAGTCGGCCTTCGCCTCGGGCGGTCAGCGCTGTACCTGTGCGCGACGCCTGATCGTGCCGCAGGGCGAGGTCGGCGATCGTCTGATCGAGACACTGGCCACGGCACTGCGTGAGCTGCGGGTGGCGGGGCAGTTCGCGCAGGACGCCCCCTTCTATGGCGGCCTGGCAAGCGTCGCCGCGGCCGAGGGGCTGCTCAAGGCGCAGGACGATCTCGAAGCGCTGGGCGGCAACGTCATCGTGCGCATGCAGCAGGTGGAAGAGGGCACCAGTCTGCTCAGCCCGGCGCTGATCGATGTCACCGGCCTTGCGCTCGAGGACGAGGAGTTCTTCGGTCCGTTGCTCAAGATCCATCGCTACGCCGATTGGGACGACGCCATCGCGCTGGCCAATGACACCCGCTACGGCCTCTCGGCCGGGCTGATCGGTGGCGATCGCGCTGACTGGGACGACTTCCTGCTGCGCATTCGCGCGGGCATCGTCAACTGGAACCGCCAGACCACCGGCGCCTCCGGCGATGCGCCCTTCGGTGGTATCGGTGACAGCGGCAACCATCGTCCCAGCGCCTATTACGCCGCCGACTATGTCAGCTATCCGGTCGCCTCGATGGAAGCCGAGGAGCTGGCGCTGCCCGCGAACCTGCCGGCCGGTATCCGTCTGTAAGGCCGTCCGTACGGGCACCGCTGCCGCTTACCCATTGTTGACCACGACGCCCGCCGTGCCTGTTTGCTGAGCTGGCAAGGCGTCGTGGCAGGAGACATTCATGTCCGACACCCTGTATCAAGAGATCAATTTCGATGGCCTGGTCGGCCCGACCCACAACTACGCCGGCCTGGCGCATGGCAACGTGGCTTCGATGCGCCACGGCGGCCTGGCCTCCAACCCGCGCGAAGCCGCGCTGCAGGGCCTCGACAAGATGAAGTCGCTGGCGGATCTGGGTTATGCACAGGGGATTCTACTGCCGCAGCAGCGCCCGGACCTCGGCGCACTGCGTGATTTAGGCTTCACCGGCAGCAACGCCCAGGTGTTGAAGGCGGCCAGCGAGCAGGCACCGCAGCTTCTGCGCGCGGTGTGTTCCGCCTCCAGCATGTGGACGGCCAACGCCGCCACCGTCACGCCGTCGCGCGACAGCGGTGATGGCCGCGTGCATTTCACGCCGGCCAACCTGCAATCCAGCTTCCACCGCTACCTGGAGCCCGCGACCACCGGGCGCATCCTGGGCGCCATCTTCGCCGACGATGGCCACTTCGCGCATCACCCCGCGCTGCCCGCGACGCCGGCCTTCTCCGATGAGGGCGCCGCCAACCATACGCGGCTGTGCGATGGCCACGGCGGGCCGGGCGTGCACCTCTACGTCTATGGCCGCCAAGCCTTCGGCGGTGACGGCGTCGAACCGCGTCGCTATCCGGCGCGCCAGACGCTGGAAGCCAGTCAGGCCGTCGCGCGTCAGCATGGTCTGAGCGAAGAGCAGGTGGTGTTCGCCCAGCAGCACCCGGACGCCATCGATGCCGGCGTCTTCCACAACGATGTGATCGCGGTGGGCAATGGCCCGGTGCTGTTCTATCACGAGCTGGCCTTCCGCGATGAAGAGGCGGTGCTTGACGAGATTCGCGCCAAGCTGTCCACGCCGCTGATCCCGATCCGCGTGCCGTTGGAAGCCGTCAGCCTCGAGGATGCCGTCTCCTCCTATCTGTTCAATTCTCAGCTGCTCTCCAACGACGATGGCAGCATGACGCTGGTGGTGCCGGGTGAGTGCCAGGAGAACGAGGCGGTATGGAACGCACTGCAGAACGCGATTCTGGCCGGCCCTAACCCGATCGGCGAAGTACTGGTCAAGGACGTGAAGCAGAGCATGCGCAATGGCGGTGGCCCGGCCTGTCTGCGTCTGCGCGTGGTGCTCAGCGACGCCGAGCGCGCCGCGCTGTCCGGACGCGTGATGATGAGCGATACGCTGCACGCCGAGCTGGGTGACTGGGTCAAGCGTCACTACCGTGACAGCCTGACACCGGCAGACCTCGCCGATCCGCAGCTGGCCGAGGAGACACTGTCGGCACTGGATGAGCTGACGCGGCTGCTGAAGGTCGGCAATGTCTACGCCTTCCAGCGCTGATCGCCCCCGCTGAAGCCCTGAACGACACAGCCCCCATCGGTCTCGCCGGTGGGGGCTGTGTCGTTGTGGATAGGTGATCTGAAGTCTGAGATGTGAGCGGCGGATCCCGTGATGCGACTCAGGCCAGTTGTGGCTGGATCACGCGCGTGGGATCGCGGCGCACCGGCCAATGCACGATGGCGGCCAGCAGACCGAAGATGCCGCTGGAGATCCACAGCAGATCGTAGCTGCCGGTCAGCTGATAGACCACACCACCGCCCCAGGCCCCCAGGAAGGCACCGACCTGATGGGCGGCCAGCACCATGCCGAACACGAAGGCCTGACGCTTCTGGCCGAAGTAGAGCGCGACGGCCTGACTGGTCAGCGGCACCGTCGACAGCCACAGAATGCCCATGATCGCGCCGAAGGCGTAGAGCAGCATGCTGCTGGGTGGGATGACCACCATCGCCATCACCAGCGCGGCGCGGCACAGATAGATCAGCATCAACAGCTGCGGCGGGTGACGGCGGCCGCCCCAGGCGCCGAACAGGATGGTACCCGCGATATTGAGCGCGCCGATGATCGCCAGCGTATTGCCGGCCACGTTCAGGGGCAGGCCACAGGCGACCACGAAATTGGGCAGGTGGGTGGCGATGAAGGCGACGTGCACGCCGCAGACGAAGAAGCCGCCGGCGAGCGCCAAGAAGCGCCGGTCCTGCAGCAGCGGGCCCTGGCTCGGGATATCCTCCGCTGGTGCCTCACTGCCGGCCGGCGGGCGACGCAGCAAGGGCAGGGCCATGGGAATCAGCAGCAGACAGCTGGCGCCGAGAGCCAGCATGGCGATCTTCCAGTCGATCAGCACCAGCATCGGGGTCGCGACCGAGTAGATCAGCTGTCCGAAGGAGCCGCCGGCCGAGGCGATGCCCAGCCCGATGCCACGATGCTGGAGGGGGACCACGCGCGTGACGGCAGCCAGCACCAGCGGGAAGGTGGTCGCACCGATGCCGATGCCGGCCAGCACGCCGGCGCCCAGCATCCACACCGTCGGGGTCGGCCAGAGGGCGGTGACGCCCATGCCGACCGCATAGCACAGGCTACCGACGAGGAAGACGCTGAGCGTGCCGAAGCGGTCCGACAGCTTGCTGGCGATGGGCGCGGCCAGTCCGAAGACCAGATTCTGGATGGCGAGCGCGAATGACAGACTCCCCATGCCCCAGGTGAGTTCGCTGGCCATCGGTGGCAGCATGAAGCCCATGGCCTGCCGCGCGCCGGTATTGATGGCGAGAATCAGCGCTGCCAACGCGATCGCTGCCTTCCAGTTCAGTTGCATGTCTGGCCCACCCCTGTCGTTACCATTGTGCTGCGGACTCCACTGCCTGTGGGCGGAAGATCACCTTGAGACCTTGGTCTCTATATTCCACTTTATTCTCATGGATGGGCGCATCCCGAATACGTCAACGACGGTAGCAGAAGCGACAGCGCAGTCGTTGCTTGTCACGTACGGTCGTGCCGCGGTCGTGGCGCGGACGTCGCCGACCCCGCCACCTCAGGAGGTAGTGATGCATATCGGTCTGCTGCAATGCGATGACGTCAATCCGGCCCTCATCGATCGGCACGGCAACTACCCCGCCATGTTCGAGGCCCTGCTCACTAGCAGCGACCCGGATATCCGGCTCAGCGTCTGGCGCTGCCTGGATGGCGAATTTCCCGAGCAGCTGGATGCCTGCGATGGCTGGCTGATCACCGGGTCAAGGCATGGCGTCAATGATGGGCTCGCCTGGATCACGACACTGTGTGAGTTCGTCCGGCGCGTGCATGCGGCAAAGCTGCCGCTGGTCGGTGTCTGCTTCGGCCATCAGGTGATCGCCAGGGCCTTGGGGGGCGAGGTGGAGAAACATGCGCGCGGCTGGGGTGTCGGCCTGTCGTTCAATCGTGTCCGTGCGCAACGCCCCTGGATGCAACCGCCGCAAGCAGGGCTGGATCTCATCGTCAGCCATCAGGATCAGGTCAGTGTCCTGCCTGCCGATGCCCGGGTGCTGGCGGACAGCGCCTTCTGCGCCTTCTATCTGATCGAGGTGGGCAGCTGCCTCGGGGTGCAGGGGCATCCCGAGTTCAGCCCCGCCTACTCACGTGACCTGATGAGGTTGCGTCGCGAACAGATCGGCGAACATCGGGTGCGTGAGGGCGAAGCCTCTCTGAGTGTCACGCCAGACAGCACCGTGATGACGCAATGGATGCTGGCCTTCATTCGCCACTGGCGTTGAGGCCTGACCAGCGCAGGACGCTTTTTTCACGCCTCGTCAGCAACGGGCAGCAGCCATCAGGCGTCGGCAGGGACTGTCAGCTATCAGGCGCCGCCAGGCATCGGTGACGAATCGTGCCCGGCTTGCGTGGAATCCACTGCCGATCGCACCCCGCGAAACGCTATACTGTCATGCATGTCACATGCGCTGTTTACCATGGCAGGTGTCATACCCCGGTCTGGTGACATGCCGCGGTCTGGTGACACTACACTGTTTCCCGTTTGGCACCATGGTGCTGAGTCGTGACCTGTAGAATTTCGCCATTCGGGGTATGCCAATCGCGCAGCCTGCCCGACATGCAACGTGCCGTTCGCCCCCTGACACCGGACACACGCAGCGTCAGTCTACTGACGCCATGTCGAGTCATGCCGTCGCGCCGCTCTGTATCCCAGCTCTGTATCTCAATCCTGTCCCTGCTTCATGCTCCTGAGGAGAAGCCCCTTGGCCAACTTCACTCTGAACGGCAAGGCCGTCAGTCTCGAGGTCGATCCGCAAACCCCGCTGTTATGGGTGCTGCGTGAGCACCTGGGTCTGACCGGCACCAAGTTCGGTTGCGGCATCGCCCAGTGCGGCGCCTGTACCGTGCACCTGAACGGCACAGCGGCGCGTACCTGTGTCCTGCCGGTTCTGGCCGCCGAAGGTGGTGACATCGTCACCATCGAGGGGCTGGCCGAGAACGATGACCACCCGCTGCAGCAGGCCTGGGTCGAGGAGCAGGTGCCGCAGTGCGGTTACTGCCAGTCCGGCCAGATCATGCAGGCCGCCGACTTCCTCAAGAACACGCCCGACCCCACCGATGAGCAGGTCACCGCCGCCATGGCCGGCAACCTGTGTCGCTGCATGGCCTACGTGCGCATCCATCGCGCAGTGAAGCGTGCCGCCACCATCGCCAATGAGCGTGCCACCAGCCAGCTGAGCGGTCAGCAGACCGACGCCACGGCCGCGACTGCCGGCGTCGGTACCTTCGATCCGCGTGCCACGGCAGGCACCGTATCCCATTCTGCTGTCGAGGAGACGTCTCATGGCAAGGTTTGATGACAAGCTGGCCGCGCATCAGCGCGAGCTTGCTGCCGCGCACAAGACTTCCTCGAGCCGCGGCGGTATCACGCGGCGTGGCTTCCTGATCGGCAGTGTGGCGGGTTCCACCATGCTGGCCTTCGGCGTGTCCGGCGCGGCGCTGGCCGCCGGGTCAGACGGCAAGGGCTCGGCCAGCGAGACGCTGTCCGCCGGGGCCTTCGAGCCGACCATGTGGTACGCCATCGCCACGGATGGCACCGTCACCGTGCATATCACCAAGTCCGAGATGGGCCAGCACGTCGCCACCAGCCTCGCGCGTCTGGTGGTCGAGGAGCTTGAGGCCGACTGGGACAGCGTCAAGGTCGATTACGTCGACAGCGCCCCCAAGTGGGGCTACATGATCACCGGCGGCAGCTGGTCGGTTCACCAGAGCTACCAGCCGCTGTCACAGGCCGGCGCGGCGGGACGTATCGCGCTGATCGAGGCGGGCGCTCAGCAGATGGGCGTGGCGGTCGAGAGCTGCAAGGCGCGCAAGGGTCGCGTCATCAGTGGCGATCAGTCGCTGAGCTATGGCGAGATCGTCGCGGCGGGGCTGGAGCGCAGCTTCTCCGAGGAGGAACTTGCGGCCATCGAGCTCAAGCCGGCCTCCGAGCGTCGCGTGCTGGGTACCAGGGGCAACGCGCTGGACGTGCCGCCCAAGACCAACGGTCAGGCCGTCTACGGCATCGACTACACCCTGCCGGCAGATATCGAGGCGCGTGTCGGCAAGACATTGCATGCGCGTCCGGTGATGCCGCCGAGCCGCTTCGGCTGCAAGGTCACTGCCGTCGATGACAGCGAAGCCCGCAAGGTCATCGGCTATCGCCAGACCATCGAGCTCAAGGACCCGTCCGGTATCTGCCAGGGCTGGCTTGCGGTCATCACCGACAACTTCTCGGCGGCCATGCGCGCCACCGACCTGCTCAAGGTCGAGTGGAGCAAGGGCGACAGCTATCAGATCGACGAGACGGCGATCCAGGCCGAGGGCCAGCGTCTGGTCAGCTCGCCGAGCCGCGACAATGGCTCGCTGCTGGTGGATCAGGGCGACCCTGCGCCGCTGCTCGAGAATGCCACCACCACGGTGGAATCCACCTTCACCACCTCAAGCGTGCTGCACTTCACGCTGGAACCGGCCAATGCGCTGGCTTACGAAGAAGATGGCCACTGGCACATCCACTGCGGCAACCAGCAGCAGTCCCTGCTGACCTCACTGGTCACCAAGGCGCTGGAGCTCGAGGAAGGCAAGGTCACCCATCACCAGCTGTATCTGGGCGGTGGTTTCGGGCGTCGTCTGCACGGTGACTACGCCGTGCCGGCAGCGCTGGCCTCCAAGGCCGTGGGGCGTCCGGTGAAGATGATCTTCACGCGCCCGGATGACAGCCGCTTCGATTGCGTGCGTTCGCCCTCGGTGCAGCGTCTGCGTTCCGGTCTCGATGCCGAGGGTCGCGTGGTGGCCTCCGAGCACGCCGCCGCCGCCGGCTGGCCGACGGCAGCCCTGATACCGGCTTTCCTTGCAGAGGCGGTCGAGGGCGGCGGCAAGCTGGACTCCTTCTCCATCAGCGGCGCGGACCACTGGTACAACGTCGGCACCCAGCGTGTCTGGGCGCAGCAGAACAAGGTCGCCCACGAGGCCTTCGTGCCCGGCTACCTGCGCTCCGTCGCACCGGGCTGGACGCTGTGGGCGGTCGAACAGCATATCGATGAGCTGGCACTGGCCGCCAGCCAGGACCCGGCTGAATTCCGTCTCGCACTGCTGGACGCCGAAGGCCGCAACGCCGGCAAGGCGCCGGTCAGCACCGGCGGCGCCGAGCGTCTGCGCAACGTGCTCAAGCGCGTGATGGAGAAGTCCGGCTGGAGTGAACGCGACAGCCTGCCGGCAGACACCGGCATGGGCGTGGCGCTGAGCTTCGGTCAGGAACGCAGCATGCCGACCTGGGTGGCCTGTGTGGCACGGGTCAAGGTCGATCGCGCCACGGGCGAGGTCAAGCTCGAGAAGCTGACCAGCGTGGTGGATGCCGGTACGCTGGCGCATCCGGATGGCGCCATGGCACAGCTGGAAGGCTCGCTCCTGTGGGGCGTCTCGATGGCGATGCACGAAGGCACCGAATACCGCGAGGGCGGCCCGGTGGCGCAGAATCTGGGCGCCTACCAGCCGCTGCGCATGCATCAGGTGCCGCAGATGGATCTCGAGTTCGTCGACAGCACCGAGATGCCGGTCGGTCTCGGCGAGCCGGGCACCACGGTGGTCGCACCGGCGATCGCCAACGCCATTCAGCATGCGGTCGGCGTGCGGCTGCGTGACCTGCCGATGCGTCCGGCGGCGCTCAAGGCCGCGCTCAGCGAGGCCTGATCCTCCCCGGTGAATGCCTCTGATACCCGCCACTCCGGCATGCCCGGGTGGCGGGTTTCGTGTCTTCAGACCGGGCGCAGGCTTCTGATATGAGAGATTATTGATGCAACACCTTGATCTTGAAGTGATCCATCAGGCGATCGACTGGCTGGCACCCGCAGATGGCGAGCCATCCGCGCGCCCGATCTGGCTGTGCACGGTGCTGGCCACCTTCGGCTCCTCGCCGCGTGAGCCGGGCACCTGGCTGGTGGCGCGCGCCGATGGGCAACATCGTGGTTCGCTGTCCGGCGGCTGTGTCGAGGAGGACTTTCTGGCGCGCCTGGCTGACGGGGAATTCACCGCGCCTGCCCAGGTGATCCGCTATGGCGAGGGCGGCCACCAGGGCGCGGGGATCGCCTTGCCCTGTGGCGGCATTCTGGACGTACTGGTCGAGCGCTTCACGGCCTGTGACGCGGACATCGCGCACCTCGAGGCGCTGCGTGCAGCACTCGAGGGCCAGACGCCGCGTCTGCGCCAGGTGATGCTGGAGGGGGATGGCGCGCGTACGCTTCAGCACGACAGCGGGCTGGGGGAGCGGGTCGAGCCACTCAAGGGCCATGAGGGTGAGGCATGCGGCTATCAGCTGCGGGTCGGGCCGGTGGCGCGTCTGCTGCTGGCGGGGCTCTCGCCGGTGGCGGAAGCCTGCGCAGCCTTCGCCGTCAGCCTCGGCTTCGAGGTGATCATCTGCGAGCCGCGCGAGGAAGTGCTGGCCGACTGGGATTCCCGCAAGGCGCCGCTCGAGGGCGTCAGCCTGCGCCGCGAGCTGCCGTCACGCTTCATCGCCGCCGGCGGCTGTCATGCCGCCACCGCCGTGGTCGCGCTGACCCACGACCCGCGTATCGATGACCTGGCGATGATCGAGGCGGTACGCCAGCCCGCGTTCTATATCGGGGTGATGGGCTCGCTGCGTACCTCAACGGCGCGCGCCGAGCGGCTGGCACGCAGCGGTGGGCTCAGCGCCGAGGAGATTGCGCGCATCGTGATGCCGATCGGGCTGAATCTGGGCAGCAAGACACCGGCCGAGATCGCGCTGGCGGTGATGGCCGATATCGTGCGCATCCGGCGTGGTCGCGCTCGCGAGAGTCTGTGAAGGCGCTTGGTGAAATCGTCAGGGAGGTCGCCCATGAATGAGTCGATCATTCTGGTCATGGCCGCGGGGCAGAGTCGCCGCTTCGGCAGTGACAAGCGTCAGGCGCGTCTGGCGGATGGCCAGACACTGCTGATGGCGACGCTTGCGCGGGTCATGTGCTGTGAGGTGGACTGGCGTCTGCTGCTGCGTGAGGACGATGATCCCGCCGCACTGCTGGGAGATGACTTCGCGCGTGAGCATGACGGGCGGATCTGGCGTGCGCCGCAGGCGGGCAACGGCCTCGGTGCCAGTCTCGGCGATGCCTTCCGTCAGCTCAGTGATGAGGCTGTATTGGCGCATGTGCAGGTGGCGGCGGTATGGCTGGCGGACATGGCGCAGGTCACGGCGCAGACCTTTCATGCCCTGCAGGCCGAGGCCCAGGCCGATGGCGTGCATATCGTGCGACCGAGGCTTGACGGCGAGGGCGGCCCCGGGCATCCGGTGCTGTTCGGGCGGGCGCTGTGGGCAGAGCTTGCGGCGCTTGAGGGCGGCGAGGGCGCGCGCGAGGTGATCGCGCGACATCGCGAGGCGCTGCGTGAGGTGGCAGTCGGCGATGCCGGTATTCATCACGACATCGACACGCCAGCGATGCTGAAGCTCAGAGGCTGAAACTGAAACTGCAAGAATTCACGTGCGCTGGAAACAGGCCCCTCCAGACAGCAAAAGGCCCCGTCACCTTGGAGTGACGGGGCCTTTTGCTGTCTGCCTATCGTGTTACAGCGTGCGCATATCCAGCAGCTTGATGCTCTGGATGCGCGGCTCGCCCCAGCTCAGGTCGAGCACCCACTCGGCGTCGAAATGCGTGTGCAATACGCTGCCATCGCGCATGGCGGCACGGTGTTCACCGCCCATGCGCAGGGTGGCGCTGTCGAGGCTGTTGCGCTGCGCACGCACCCAGCCGAGTGCATGGCCATTGACCAGCAGCTCGCTGCGACGCTGCTCCCAGTTGGCCAGGTACTCGCTGCCGGTCAGGGTTTCATCCAGCAGCTGGATGGAAGCCTCCTCGCCCAGCAGCTCCGCCAGTTCGATAGCAGGCGCCATGCGGTTGAGCATGGAGAACCAGCGGTGCGCGAAGTTTTCGAGTTCGGCCTCGAGGGCCAGATCATTGAAGGTATCGGCGTACATGGCACCTGCTCCCGAGTGGGTAAATATTGATGGGCATTATGCCGAGAGTCGTGAGCAGTAAACATGCCACGAACGGAATGGCAGTGTTGCCAACGGGGAGTCAATGCTTCAACGGTTGCTGAAGCCGCGACGCCCCGTGGCGTTTGCCTGTTCTCGATCTCTCAGGAGAGTGGTCGTATCAGTGGATAGCTCAGTGGTCGTATCAATGACTGTGGCGGCCTGACTCGGCATTGCTGTCCGGCGTGTCAGCGTCCTGATGCGCTTCACGTTTCTCGACCAGGCGGCGGATACCGACATAGAACAGCGGTGTCAGCAGCAGACCGAACACGGTGACGCCGATCATGCCGGAGAACACCGCCACGCCCATCGCCTGCCGCATCTCGCTGCCGGCACCGGTGGCCAGTACCAGCGGCACCACGCCCGCGGTGAAGGCTACCGACGTCATCAGGATGGGACGCAGACGCAGGCGACAGGCCGTCAGCACGGCGTCCAGACGACTCTGGCCAGCATGCTGCTGCTCACGAGCGAACTCGACCAGCAGGATCGCGTTCTTGCACGCCAGCGCCACCAGCACGATCAAGCCGATGCGCGTGAAGATGTTGTTGTCGCCCCCCGTCAGCCAGACACCGGCCAGCGCCGACAGCAGTGTCATCGGCACGATCAGGATGATCGCCAGCGGCAGCGACCAGCTCTCGTACTGGGCGGCCAGCACCAGGAACACCAGCAATACCACCAGCGGGAAGATGTAGATCATGGTGTTGCCGGCCAGCACCTGCTGGTAGGTCACCTCCGTCCACTCGTAGCCGATGCCCTGTGGCAGGTTGCCGGCCAGCACTTCCTCGATGGCGGCCTTGGCCTGATCACTGGAGACGCCCGGCGCCGGCGAGCCGTTGATGTCGGCGCTGACGAAGGTGTTGTAGTGCATCACGCGGTCCGGGCCGGTGGTCGGTGTCACCTTGACGAAGCTGCCCAGTGGAATCATGCGGCCGTTGTCGCTGCGCACCTTGAGATTGCGGATGTCATCCGGGTCGAGACGCGCCGACTGCTCGGCCTGGGCGCGCACCTGATAGGTACGCCCGAAGCGGTTGAAGTCATTGACGTACAGCGAGCCCATGTACACCTGCAGAGTCTCGAAGGCACGTTCCACCGGCACGCCCATGATCATCGCCTGCTCGCGATCCAGATCGATGTCGTACTGCGGCACCTGGATGCGGAAGCTGGAGTAGACACTGCTCAGACGCGGGTCAGCGTTGCCCTTGGCGGTGATGGTCTGCACGGCGGAGAACAGCTCATCGAAGCCCTTGTTGCCACGGTCCTGCAGCTGCAACTTGAAGCCACCCGTAGTGCCCAGGCCCAGAATCGGCGGCGGCGGGAAGACGGCGACGAAGGCCTCGTCGATCCCCGCGAATTTCTGGTTCAGCTGAGCGGCGATCGCCTGACCGGAAAGCTCGGGCGACTGTCGCTCATCGAAGTCCGCCAGGGTCGCGAACACGATGCCGGAGTTGGAGGCATTGACGAAGCCGTTCACGGAGAGCCCCGGGAAGGCCACGGTGTGCGCCACGCCCGGTGTGTCCAGCGCCAGTGCCTGCATCTCGTCGATGACCTCGGAGGTGCGGTCGAGGCTGGCGGCGTCCGGCAGCTGGGCCATCGCGACCAGGTACTGCTTATCCTGCCCGGGGATGAAGCCGCCGGGCACGCTGTCGAACAGCTTGCCGGTGGCACCGAGCAGGGCCAGATAGATAACGCCGACGATGACACCGAAGCGCAGGAGTTTCTTGATCAGGCCGGTATAGCCGTTGGCCATCGCATTGAAGGCACGGTTGAACGGTGCGAACAGCCAGCGACCGAACAGGCCGTCGATGACACGGGTCAGCCAGTCCGGCTTGCTGCCATGCGGCTTGAGCAGCAGGGCCGACAGCGCCGGTGACAGCGTCAGCGAGTTGAAGGCCGAGATCAGCGTCGAGATGGTGATGGTCAGCGCGAACTGCTTGTAGAACTGACCGCTCAGGCCGCTGATGAAGGCCGTCGGCACGAATACCGCCGTCAGCACCAGCGCGATGGCGATGATCGGGCCGGTCACCTCACGCATGGCGATCTGGGTGGCCTCGATGGGCGAGTGACCCAGCTCGATGTTGCGCTCGACATTCTCCACCACCACGATGGCGTCATCGACGACGATACCGATGGCGAGCACCAGCCCGAACAGTGACAGCGTATTGATCGACACGCCCATCAGCTGCATGACCGCAAACGTCCCGATCAGCGAGACCGGCACCGCGATCAACGGAATGATCGAGGCCCGCCAGGTCTGCAGGAACAGGATCACCACGATCACGACCAGCAGGATGGCCTCGAACAGGGTGTCGATGACCGCCTCGATGGAGCCACGCACGAAGACCGTCGGGTCGTAGACGATGTCGTAGCTGACGCCATCCGGGAAGGCCTCGGACATCTCGCTCATGCGCTCGCGCACGGAATCCGACAGCGCGATGGCATTCGAGCCGGGACGTTGGAAGATCGGCATCGCCACGGCGTCCTTGCCATCCAGCTGCGCGCGCAGCGAATAGTTGTCGGCGCCCAGTTCGACACGCGCCACATCCTTCAGGCGTGTCAGACGGCCGTCTTCATCGACACGGATGACGATGTTCTCGAATTCCTCGGCGCTCTCCAGGCGGCCCCGCACATTGAGCAGGCGCTGGAACTGGTTGTCGTCAGGCGAGGGCTGGGCACCGACGGAACCGGCGGCGACCTGCTGATTCTGGGCCCGCAGGGCACTGATGATGTCACCGGCAGACAGGCCCCGCGCCGCCACGGCGTCCGGGTCGAGCCACACGCGCATCGAGTACTCGCCGGCACCGAACAGCTGCACGTCGCCGACCCCCTCGAGACGGGCGAGATTGTCCTTCAGGTTCAGGCGCGCGTAGTTGGACAGCCACAGCTGATCATAGCGGCCATCCGGGGAGGTCAGGTGGACCACCATCGTCAGGTTGGGCGAGGCCTTCTCGGTGGTGATGCCGAGTTGCTGCACCTCCTGCGGCAGGCGTGGCGTGGCGCGGGCCACACGGTTCTGCACCTGCACCTGGGCCTTGTCCAGGTCAGTGCCCAGCGCGAAGGTCACCGTCAGGGTCAGGTTGCCGTCGGAGGTCGCCTGGGAGTCCATGTACAGCATGCCTTCGACGCCGGTGATTTCCTGCTCCAGCGGCGTGGCGACGGTGGCCCCGATGACTTCGGGATTGGCCCCCGGGTAGTTGGCGCGCACCACCACGGTGGGCGGCACGACTTCCGGATACTCGGAGATGGGCAGCTGGAACAGCGACAGCATCCCGGAGATGACGATCA
The DNA here is from genome assembly GCF_029846405.1 of Cobetia sp. 29-18-1. Lineage (NCBI taxonomy): Bacteria > Pseudomonadati > Pseudomonadota > Gammaproteobacteria > Oceanospirillales > Halomonadaceae > Cobetia > Cobetia sp. 29-18-1. The sequence goes on along the minus strand of NZ_JARWKS010000012.1, from coordinate 92,155 downwards.
GGATCGACAGCACCGCGGCGAAGACCGGGCGCTTGATGAAGAAGCTGGAGATATTCACGAACGGCCTCCGGCTGCCTGACGGTCAGCCTCGGCCAGTGTCGCGGCGTCCTGGTCGTTGTGCTGATCCAGCGGCTGGGCGGTCTGCTGCTGCAGGCGCGAGATACGCGCGGCGAGTGCCTTGAGGGCACCGTCATCAGGCATCTCGACCAGCTTGGGGGTGATCGGCATGCCCGGACCTGCCTTGGCAGGCCCCGCGGCCAGCACGCGGTCACCGGCGGCCAGGCCATCGGTGACGGCACGCAGCGGGCCGAAGCGCGGGCCGGTGGTGATGCCGCGGTAGGCGAGGGTGTTGTCCTCGGCGACCACCAGCACGAACTGACGGTCCAGATCGGTGCCGATGGCGCGTTCCGGAATCAGCACGGCATCACGGATCTCGGGCGAGGCGAGACGCAGGCGTGCAAAGGCGCCCGGACGCAGGGCGGCATCATCGGCGCTGAAGGTGGTGCCGATCCGCAGGGTGCCGGTATCGATATCGACGCTGTTGTCGATGAAATCGAGCTCACCGTGGAAGGGGAAATCCTGCTGACCGGCCAGCTGCAGTTCGACCGGCAGGTGGTCATCGGCGCTGACGTTCGCGAAGTCCTGGTTCCAGGTCAGCTCGCTGATGTCGATATAGGCGTCCAGCTGGCGGGTCTCGACCAGCGTGGTCAGCACGCTCTGGCCAGCCTGCACGGTGTTGCCACGCGTGATGCGCGCATTGGACAGGCGGCCATCGATCGGGGCGCGGATGGTGGCGTAGTCCAGATCCAGACGGGCACGCTCCAGCTGGGCGATGGCACCCTTGAGCTGTGCATTGAGGCCGGTGGCGGTTGTGCTGCGCGAATCGGCTTCCTCGCGCGAGATCAGGTTGCGCTTGACCAGACTGGCGGCGCGACCGGACTCGCTACGGGCATTGGCCAGCTCAGCCTTGATGCGTGCGACATCCGCTTCCAGACGCTGAACCTCGGCCTTGAAGGGGCGTTGATCAAGACGCACCAGCGGCGTGCCGGCGCTTACCTGACTGCCTTCGGTGAACAGCACTTCTTCGACTTCGCCGCTCACGCGTGGGCGCAGTTGCACGCGCTGGGGAGATTCCAGACGTGTGGTGTAGGTGTGCCAGGCCGCGACCGGCTGCGACTGGGCGGCGACGACTTCCATCGTCGGGGGAGTCTGTTGCGCGTTGCCGGTCTCTTCACTGTTGCCCTCGCTGCAGGCACTGAGCGCCAGAAGGCCACCAAGGGTCAGTAGCAGGGAAGAAGCGATACGAGGAAGGCGCGCCGGACGTAAGTTCAGTCTCGACATGAGAATTTTCCGTTGCAGGATAGTTGGCTCGGCATCCTAGAGAGCCGGCCTGCGACGGATAAGCCCCTTGGAGCACACCGCTTTGATTCTGAATATGCACCAATTGTGCAGATGGCGCGCTGGCTGCCTGCTGTGCTTGAGCAAGGGCTCAACGCAAAAGCCCCGCGGCGAATGCCAGCGGGGCTTGTTGACGTGCATGTCACTTGCGTCTGCTGCCGCTCGACTCACTGTGCAGGCATCTCGGCACAGGCATCACGGCATGGCTGGCATGCCGCTTGAAGCGACCTTACTGCTTCTCGCCGAAGTACTTGGTGTGGATGGTGTCGTAGGTGCCATCGGCCTTCAGCTCAGCCAGGGCGCCGTTGATCTGCTCGGCCAGGTCCTTGTCACGCTTGCGCATGGCGATACCGAAGCCGTCGCCGAAGTACTTCTTGGGCTCGGTAACCACTTCACCCACGGCCTTGTAGTTGCCGTTGCCGCCGTCGATCAGGGTGGACTTGCCGACCGGGAAGTCGAGGAAGGCGATGTCGAGGCGACCCGCTTCCATGTCCAGCACCAGGTCATCGGCGGTGGTGTAGCGCTTGACCTCGGCATTCTTGCCGTAGAGATCGGTGACGTAGTTGTCCTGCAGGGTGCCGCGCTGCACGCCGATGGCCTTGTCAGCCAGGGCTTCCTGGGAGGTGGCGCTCAGCTCGCTGTCGGACGGGGCGAACCAGGCGGACGGCGGGGTGATGTAGGTGTCGGAGAACAGCACCTTCTCGCGGCGCTCCTCATTGATGGTCATCGAGGACATGATGGCGTCGTACTTGCGCGCCATCAGGCCGGGAATGATGCCGTCCCACGCCTGGATGACCCACTCGCAGTCGCGGTTGATCTTCGCGCAGATGGCATTGCCCAGTTCGATATCGAAACCGGTCAGCTCACCGTCGGGCGTCTTGTATTCCATCGGCTCGTAGGGCACGTCGACGCCGATGCGCAGCGATTCGGCCGCCTGAGCGCCACCGGCCATCAATGCTGCACCCAGCAGGGAGATTCCCAGAAGCTTCTTCATGTCAGTCCCATCCATCATTGTTGTTGGTCATACTGGCTGATCAGTGGCATCAGACACTCCCTCCTGAACACCAGCCGTCTGAGCCGCGGACATAAGGGGGTGTGTCATGCCAGTGGCTCCACACTAGCCCAGACCGAGGCTGTGGTGAAGAGGGTCAATGGACAAATTCAAACGGTCGTTAAACGAGATGAATTCCTGCCGTTATATCCTGATATAAAAAAAGCGCCCTACAAAGGGCGCTTTTGACGTTCAGCTTAACGGTTTCAAGTGTGCCAGCAGGCGTTTCTCCAGTTGCCGGAATATGGCAATGATGGTGAAGGTCAGACACAGGTAGATGGCGGCGACGAACAGGAAGGCCTCGAAGGGCGCGTAGAAGCGTGCGTAGATGTCACGCGCGGCGCCGGTGAGATCCAGAAGCGTCACCACGCTGCAGATGGCACTGGCATGCAGCATGAAGATGACTTCATTGCCGTAGGCCGGCAGCGCCCGGCGGAAGGCACTGGGCAGAATGATGCGACGCATCATCTTGCCACGTGACATGCCGTAGGCGCGGGCGGCTTCCATCTCGCCCTTGGGGGTCGACTGGATGGCACCGTGGAAGATCTCGGTGGTGTAGGCCGCGGTATTGAGCACGAAGGCCAGCAGCGCCGGCACGAAGGGATCACGGAAGTAGTCCCACAGCCAGGTCTCCTGGATGCTGGGCACATGCACGCTGGTCACGCCCAGCGAGATGTCGAAGCCGTCGAAGAACACCACGCCGTAGTAGATCAGATAGAGCTGGATCAGCAGCGGCGTGCCGCGGAAGACGTAGGTGTAGAGATAGACCGGCATCTTCACCCAGCGACGACGCGAGCCGCGCATGATCGCCAGCGGCACGGCCAGTATCAGCCCGATGAGCAGCGCCAGACATACCAGCTGTACGGTGGTGACCAGCCCTTCCCAGTAGTGCCACAGGGTGGTCGCGGTGAAGATGTAGTTGTCGCTCAGCGCATCCTCGAGCATCTGACCCAGCTGGGCGATGACGCCTGAAGGGCCTGCATCATTCAGTTGTTCCATGCGCTGGCCTCCCCGAATCCGGCGTTATAGCGCTTCTTGAGACGTGCCAGCCCCCATTCGGACACGGTGGCGATCAGCAGATAGCCCGCCGCAACCGGCAACAGGAAGGTGAAGGGCTCGTGGGTCGCCTTGGCGGCCTCACTGGCGACACGCACCATGTCGACCAGCCCGATCACCGACACCAGGGCGGTGGTCTTGAGCAGTACCATCCAGTTGTTGCCCAGCCCCGGCAGGGCGTGGCGCATCATCAGCGGGAAGCGAATGCGCTTGAAGACCTTCCAGTCGTTCATGCCATAGGCACGCCCGGCCTCGATCTGCCCGGCATCCACCGCCATGAAGGCGCCACGGAAGGTCTCGCCCATGTAGGCACCGAAGATGAAGCCGATGGTGACGACGCCGGCAGTGAACTCATCGACATTGACGAAGACGTCGATGTCGTAGCTGTCGTACAGCCAGTCGGTGACCATGTTGATGCCGATCTGGCCGCCGAAGAACAGCAGCAGCATCAGCACGATGTCGGGCACGCCGCGGATGATGGTGGTGTAGAGCGTCGCGAGCCAGCGCAGAGGCGTGGAGCGCGACATCTTGGCCGTCGCCGTCAATAGCCCCAGCGCGATGGCCAGCAGCTGGGCCAGCACGGCCAGCTGCACCGTGACCCAGGCACCTTCCAGCAGGCTGGGCCCGTAGCCTTGTAGGTCAATCATGGGAAGTCTCCCGTGAAGCGCCGAATAACCCGTTCAGCGGCTTACTGGTGGTTGTCGGACGCAGTGGCGGCGCTGGCGAAGTACTTGTCGTTGAGACGCTTCAGCGTGCCATCGGCCTTGAGCGCTTCCAGGGCACCATCGATGGCCTTCTTGAGGTCGCGATCGCGCTTCTTCATGGCGATGCCGAAGCCGTCGCCGAAGTACTTCTTCGGCTCGCTGATGGCGCTGCCGGTGTTGACGAAGTTGCCGTCGTTGGCGTTGACCAGGGTGTCCTGACCTACCGGCAGGTCCAGGAAGGCGACATCGACGCGGCCGCTATCCATGTCCAGCACCAGGTCATCGAGCTTGGTGTAGCGGCGCACTTCAGCCGTGCGGCCGTAGAGGTCGGTGACGTAGTGATCCTGCAGGTTGCCACGCTGCACCCCGATCACCTTGCCCGCGAGCGCCTCGGCATCGAGGGTATCCGCGCCCGCCAGCGGGCTGTCCGCCTTGACGAACCAGCCGGACGGCGGCGTGAAGTAGGGCTCGGAGAACAGCACCTGACGCTCACGCTCCGGATTGATGGTCAGCGCCGACATGATGACGTCGTACTTGCGCGCCATCAGGCCCGGGATGATGCCGTCGAAGTCCTGCTCGGTCCATTCGCAATGGGTGGCGAGCTGGGCGCAGATGGCGTTGCCCAGTTCGATCTCGAAACCGGTCAGCTCACCGCTGGGCAGCTTGTAGCCGAAGGGTGCGTAGGGTACGTCGATGCCCAGGCGCAGCGGGTCCGGCACATCGGCCGCCTGAGCGGCGCTGGTGGTGATGGCGAAGGTGGAGAGGCCGAGGGTGAGGCCCAGCAGGGCACGTGTCGCGAACTGTTTCATTACTTGTCATTCCTGAAGTCTTGGACACCTCGAGGCCTGCCGTTGGCGTGGCGCTCGCGGTGCTGAATCATGTGCCGGTCACGGGATCACCGTGCCGGGATGTGCCACAGGCCGAGCGGTCGGCTCAGCGATGGGCCAAGGGCCAAGGGCCAAGGGCCATTCATCAGTATTGGTGATCAGGGCGCTTGCTCAGTACTTGGGCGCCAGGAACTGCTTGAGGCGCTCCGACTGGGGATTGCCCAGCACGTCTTCCGGCTTGCCGGCTTCCTCGACCAGTCCCTGATGCAGGTAGACCACCTGGCTCGAGACATCACGCGCGAAGCTCATCTCGTGGGTCACCACCACCATGGTGCGGCCTTCCTCGGCCAGGTCACGCATGACCTTGAGCACGTCACCGACCAGTTCCGGGTCGAGGGCCGAGGTCGGCTCGTCGAACAGCATCACCTCCGGCTCCATCGCCAACGCGCGTGCGATGGCGCCGCGCTGCTGCTGGCCACCGGACATCTGCGCCGGATAGTAGTCGGCGCGCTCGAGCAGGCCGACGCGGTCCAGCAGACTGCGTGCGTGGGCGATGGCTTCCTTCTTCGGCTTGCCGAGCACATGGATCGGCGCCTCGATGACATTTTCCAGCAGCGTCATGTGCGACCACAGGTTGAAGCCCTGGAAGACCATCGACAGGCGCGCGCGCATGCGCTCGACCTGACGCCAGTCCATCGGTTCACGGCCACGGCGGCTTTCCTTGAAGCCGATCTGCTCGCCATGCACGAAGATGTCGCCGCCGTCCGGCTGCTCCAGCAGGTTCATGCAGCGCAGAAAGGTGCTCTTGCCGGAACCGGACGCGCCGATCAGGGTGATGACATCGCCCTTGCGTGCTTGCAGCGACAAGCCCTTGAGCACCTGATTGGTGCCGAAGGACTTGGTGATGTTGCGGACCTCGAGAGGCAGCGCGTCGCTGCTCGGGCTCTCGGCCACGGAAGATCTCATGGTCATGCAGTTACTCCAATCCGGACGTTGCCAGCCCTGGGGGCAATGACACGCCACGAGTCCGCCGCGGGGCGGTCGGGCTCGGGATACAGGTTCGTTGCCGACATGGCACGGCTGCCTGGCACTGCCTTTCACTGTCGCTCGCTGACTTGCGCGACGCAGACGTGATGAGGCGGCAAGGCGTGGCACGGGAGGAGTGGCGGAGAATGCCGTCAGGGGCATGGCCAGTTCCTCACGATCAGTCCGATTGATCGTCGTTCTCGCTGCCAGTGACCGTCTACAACAGGCGAAAAATGCCTGTGCTTGCATGTCGTGGACGGGAAAGGGGGCCGATTCTACCAGCTCAACGCAGGGTTCACCGCTATCTGGCGTGGAGGAATGTTACGACTTTGGTGGGGCGTGCAGGGACGCACGCGGATGCCGTCCGGCCGTGGGGGAGGAGTCTTCATGTTCAAGGTCGCCTGTTGTCGTTGTAGTAAGGCTTTCGTCAGTGCAATCGCGCCGGCATCGTGCTGCGCCCTGAGGGGGATGGGCGGGCAGAACGCCGGCGCTTGTGGCTCAGTGCCGGTTTGTTCAGTGTCTGGTGACTCAGTCTGTCGGTGTCGAGCTCTCGGCCAGCAGCAGGGCGGCGCGGGCGCCTATCTCCACCTTCGCGTTGGGGAACACCACCCGCAGTGGCGTATCGCCGATGATGCAGGGGCCAGCAGCGGCGTCTTCGGCCACCACGCTGCCAGGGGCGAAGGCAGTGAAGTTGGCGACATCCTCGCTGAAGCACAGCGTGAAGTCGGCTGACTGACGCATCAGTTCCACTTCCACCGTGAAGTAGTCGATGGCCTCAGGGTCTGCTTCGGCGGGTGCCGTGCCGGTCGCCAGCGCCGCGAGCAGGGCTTTCATCGGTGCGAGTGCTGCCATGTCGTTGGCGCCGAACGGGCGAACCTGACCCAGCTCCAGCGTGAAGGCGTCGGCATCATGGTAGTGGCGCGAATAGTGCGAGAAGGTCCAGCTGTGCTGATGCTGGTGCAGCACGGCCTGGATGCCGGCGGCGCTCAATATCGGCCACTGCGATGCGCTGATGGCGTCGCCATCACTGAAGGGCACCACCGCGAAGCGCGGATAGAGGCTGTCGCGGATGGCGGTGTGCATGTCGTAGTGCAGACGGCGCGTGCCCTCGGCCAGCGGGAAGCGGGCATAGAAGGTGTCCACTGCCGCCATCAGCTGACGCGCGCGTGCCGGCTCATCATCGGACGGACAGTCGTTGCCCGTGACGCTGGCCTCGGCGCGCTTGAACAGCCGATTGAGATTGGTGGTGATGAAGCGCTCGCCACTGCGGATGGCAGGCAGGTTGCCCAGAATCAGCAACAGCGGCGCCCCGACGATCAGGTGGCCGCTCTCCAGGCCCGCGATCAGTTCACCGAGCAGCTCGATGGGGGCGGTCTCGTTGCCGTGGATGCCGGCGGAGATCACGCACGGGCGCGCCTTGGGCCCCGTGACGTCGGGGGTGATCTCCAGCACGCCGGGTGCGACGATCTCATAGCGGCCGCCGGGAATACGACCCATGCCACGGGCGCTGGCGTGGCCTTCGAGTGTCAGGTCTAGCCAGTCGGCAATCACGAGGCAGTCGGCTCCTGGCGAACATTGGTGGATTCGAAGATCTTGTCGGCGCTGGCCGCCACGAAGCCCTGATACAGCTCGCCATCGGCATCGGGATAGCGGCGCGCGAATTCGTAGTAGCAGGTGGAGATTTCGTGCTCCTCGCCACCGGCGAAGGTGAAGGTCTGGCGGTCGGCGAGGGTGGAGGCCTGCTCCAGCAGCACCTCGGGCGAGCCCTTGATGCGCCCTCCGGCCGGGTTGATGCCAAGGCCAAGCGACTCGACGCGCGTCAGCACCTTGTCGAGGGTGTCGTGATGGCTGAGCGCGTTGACGCTGATGGTGAAGTGGTTGGCGCGCAGACCGATGATCGACAGCCAGGCCGCATACTCGCTCTCTTCCATCAGGCGCTGATACTGCTCGAAGCTGGGCGCTTTCCACAGGCGGCCCGACCACAGCACGGAGGGCTGGGTGGCGGCATCCGGCGAGATCTGGCTGACCAGCCCATCGATGATCGCCTGGGCGCGCTCGGACAACTCATGGCATTTCAGCTCGGAGAGGAATACGCGCGGCATGTCGGGTGACGGCGGCAGATAGCCGAAGGCGCGCAGCTTCTTCTCGCGGAAATCATAGGGCGCGAAGCGGGTATAGCCCAGCGCCAGCAGGTGAGGTTCCAGCGCGCTCAGGGTAATCGGCCCGCGATCGAAGGTGCGGAAGGCGACGTGGTCGTTGACGATGGTCTCGCCGTCAGCGATGAAGGCATCCTGGATCTTTTGGGCCTGGGGCGTCATGGCGACGTAGTCATCCCACAGGGCGCTGAAGAACTGCTGGATATCCATGGCACGGGCTCCCTCTGAACTGAGTTGCCCAGTGCAGCGAGGCGTCACTGGCACTGGGCGACAGCATCAAACGATTGGCATCAGGGCAGCGCACTCGGCGAGGCGCTACCCCGGAAGATTGTCAGCTCACCATTGGCGAGCCACGCGCGCGTGACAAGATGCGAGGTCGGTTGGATGAAAGCGGCTGTCCGCACCATATAAACGTCACGCGCCGGTTTAGACCTTGGTGTCAGGCCTTGGTGTCAGGCCTTGGGTCTTGGGAACGGATTCGGTGTCAGCTATCGGTGTCAGCGTTCGGTGTCATCAGGAGAGGGGCAGGCGTTGCCCTGTTCGACCTTGATCAGCGCGTCGGTCGCGAAGCCGAGCTCGGCGGCCTGCTCGACCAGCGCCTGATAGGTGTCGTCATCCAGCTGCGGCTCACGCGCCAGTATCCACAGGTAGTCGCGATCGGCGCCGGCCACCAGCGACCACTGATAGTCGTCATCCAGCGCCAACACGTTGTAACCGCCATAGAAGGGGCCGAAGAAGCTGACCTTGAGGGCCGCCGTCTCGCTGCCCTGAGTGAAGTAGGCACGACCTTCGGCCTGGCTCCATTGCCCTTGCTCGGCGTTGTAGCCGCGATTGATGACGCGCACGCCGCCGCCCTCGCGGGGCGAGTAATCGGCACTGACGCAGCTCAGGCCCTCCTCGAAGCTGTTGGGCAGGCGGGCGATCTCGTGCCATTCGCCGTAGTAACGTTCGAGCTCGAAGTTCTCGACGGGCTGGGTGCCGGACGGGACTCCGGCGCAGCCGCCGAGGAGACCGAGACCGAGTAGAGAGAAGGCAAGATGCGGCAGGCGTGTCATTGGCAGGCTCCATGCGCCAGGACGCCCCATTGATGAGTCGTGGGGCGTTCTGGCGTGATGCGGGTCATGAGAAAAAGGACGAAACGGCATCCTTGTCTCATTGGGGCGTCTGCCGCTGTCTCAAGAGGGAGGGTGGCGCGGCGACATGCTCGAGGAGACGTCGAGCATCGAGCGTCGAGCGTCACAGTACCAGGCGGAGCGGATTGCCGGTGACGACGACGCCCCGCCCGCGTTGCTTGGCCTCGTACATGGCGCTGTCGGCGCGCGCGATGACCGTTTCCGGCGTGGCGCCCGAGAAGGGGAACAGGCTGATGCCGATGCTGGCACTGACGGCGATGATCAGCGGTTCACCATCGACTTCCAGCGTGATGGGACGGCTGATGGCGTCGATCAGACGTTCCGCCAGCTGCTCCGGGCCCTTGCGGCCGTTGCCCTCACGGCTGATCAGCACCAGAAATTCATCGCCGCCCAGGCGACCGACGATATCGTTGCCGCGCAGGGTGTTGCCCAGGCGCTCGCCGGTGATGCGCAGCACCTCATCGCCGATGGCATGGCCGTGGCGGTCATTGACGGGCTTGAAGCCATCGAGGTCGATGAACAGCGCGGCCTGCACCGTGCCGGGGGTCTGGATATCGAGTATCTGGTCGAGGCGTGTCAGCAGGGCGCGCCGGTTGAGCAGCCCTGTGAGCGAGTCGCACATCGCGTGGTCGCGCAGATCGTCCCGCTCGCCGGTGATATGGCATTCATGCAGGAAGAGTTGCCGGCTCTGGCGCTCGCGCGAGTAGGCGCTAAGGCCTGCCAGCATATTGACGGCCATCATGAAGAAGACTTCGTTGACCTCCACTAGTGTATCGGAGCCAAGATGCATCAGCGCGCAGCTGACGGTGCAGCCCATCCATATCAGCAGTCCGCAGGCCATGGCATAGATGAACTGCAGTCCCAGCAGGGTGTAGGTCCAGAAGACCACCAGCAACAGGGCGACGAAGTAGACCGGGAAGTCACCATGCTCGTCCTCATGCTGTCCGGCGGCGTGGCTCTCCACCAGGTGCTCTCCGGCGTGACCGTCCCCCACATGGAACATCGCCAGCGTCCCCAGCGCTGCCACCAGCGAGGCCAGGCACAGGATGCCGTTGACGTGGTGTCGGAAACGCGGGAGGCGTGACAGCAGGAACAGGCCCAACACGCCGATCAGAACGCTGGTGCGCAGCAGCAGGTAGGGCTCGTAGTGCTCCAGCAGACTGAGCTCGATCAGCCCATAGGACGCGAACAGCAGACAGCTCAGCGGGATGGTGATCCGGCTGAGCTTGTGTGAGGTCTCGATCTGTCGACGCCGATAACGTCGTTCCAGGGTGTCATCCGCAAAGCAGAGTGTCATGGGATTCATGGGGCGATACCTGAGTTGCCAGACTCTCAGGATGCCACTGCCTTGCGTGGTATGCCCTGGAGGAACCGCCGCAACCTTTGCGTGCGGTTCAACGCTATTTCAAGTACTCCGCGGCATGAGAGCTTTCGTGCTCACGACTGAGTGAGGTTGGCACCGGCCAGCTGGCGCGCCGTGACGCGCAGCGCGGATTCCACCATGTCGTAATCCACATAGCAGCCCTGCAGGTGGCGGCGGCCGGTCGTCGGGTCGAAGGACTTGCGTCCGTGCATCACGCGGCGGTTGTCGAAGGCCACCATCTGGCCGGCTTCCAGCTTGAGATGCAAGCGGAAGGCCGGTTCCCGCAGGATGCTCCAGTACTGGCGATAGGCGCTGTACCAGGCCTGCATCTGTTCCAGCGGCAGGCGCAGGCTGTCGCGGATCCAGTTGTTGAAGCGCACCTCGATGACCTTGTCGTTGGCATCCAGATGGATCACCGGCTCGCGCACCACCAGGTCGGTGGTCTCGTCGGCAAAGCGGAAGTCCACCGGAGTCTCGGCCAGCAGCCTGAAGGCCTGCGGGTCCCGCTCGCGCAGGGCTTCGGCGACCGCCATGCCGTCTCCGAAGATGGAGTCTCCGCCTTCGGCCTCATTGGCCAGGCAGTAGAGCATCTGGATGTCTGGCGGCTGACGCCAGTTGGGCAGGTCGGTGTGCAGTTCCAGTGCGATCGGCGTGTAGGCGGCGTTGTTGGGCGCCTGCTTGGAGAAGACCTCGAAACGGCCACCGAAGTTGGTCGCGCGGATCGGGCCGATGGTCGCGGCCACCTGGTCGATCTCGCCGCCTGCCGTCGGGCCGGCATCCAGAATCGCGAAGCCGTCGCGGCACAGCGCTTCCAGCCAGCCCAGGCGCGCCTGTCCACCGGCCATGTAGTCGGCAAAGGCGGTGACGTGAGGCTCATGGCCCTGCTGCCAGGCCTGGCTTGCAGGGACCGGCGTGGCCGGCGGCGCATCACTCGGACGACGTTGCAGCAACCAGCCGGCATCGAAGCGGCTGGTGTGGCCGTCCTGCCAGACGACGACGAGATTGCCCTGCTCGACACGCATCTGGTGCACCGTCAGGGCCGCGTCGTCCATCAGCATGAAGGTGCGCTCGAAGGTCTGCGGATGACGGCAGAGATCGCAGGCGCAGTGGTCGCGCAGCCAGATCAGCGGCAGTCGGGTCTGCTCACCGCTGGCCCATGCCAGTGACGCCAGGGTCTCGTCGTGGTCTGCCTTCACCAGCGGCGCGCCCTCGTGATGGGGCAGGTATTCCTTCATGTCCCACTGATGGCGTGCCTGTGACGCTTCAGTGCCTTGGGTGTCAGGGGCAGATGCGATGAGAGTCTCCATGGGCGCCGTCCTATGTCGTGTGTGCAGTAGCAGGTGAGCCGACGCGTGTCGCGTGGCTGGGTCGTATGGCTGAGCCGTGACCCGAGAATGAGGCCATTGTCCCCCTCGTCATCACGGCTGGCCAACGCGAAATATGACGGCCATGACTTAGCTGAGCTAATGTGTGCCGATTGACCTTCATGCTCTGATGCGAGATAGCCATGCACGAACCTTCCCCCACGACGCCGGATGCCTTGCCGCGCCCCCTGCCGCCGCTGGCCTGGTTGCAGGCCTTCGAAGCCGCTGCGCGCCTGATGAGCTTCACGCGTGCCGCCGAGGAGCTCAGTGTCACCCAGTCGGCCATTAGCCAGCGGATTCGCCAGCTGGAGGACCGCCTTGGCCAGCCATTGTTCGTGCGTCACGCCCGCAGCCTCAATCTGACGCCGGCCGGTCAGGCCTGGTTGCCAGCGCTGCAGGATGGCTTCCAGCGCCTTCAGGAAGGCACGCTGGAAGTCTTCGGCCCCTCGCGCGCCGCGCCGGTCAGCCTGCGGGCGACCCCGATGAGCCAGCAGGCCTGGCTGTTGCCGCGGCTGGCGAACTTCCATCGTGATCAGCCCGAGATCGCGCTGCGTCTGGTCAGTGCCTTCTGGCAGAGCGACTTCGATGGCGAGCAGGTGGATATCGAGCTGCGCTACGGCCAGGGCGACTGGCCGCAGGTAGAGGCGATCCAGGTGGGGGCAGGGCAGGAGAGAATGGCCGTCGTGGCGAGTCCGGCGCTGAGCGCGCAGCTGACCACGGCGGCGGACCTGGCCGGCATGACGCTGCTGCATGCCGCAGGCTTTGCGGTGGGCTGGCGGCGCTGGCTGGTGGCGGCAGATCAACTGGGGCTGGAGAAGACGACCTCCACCATCAGCTGTGATACCCAGGTGATGACGCTGGAAATGGCGCGGCTCGGCATGGGGGTGGCGCTGGTGCATGAAGGCCATTTCCGGCAATGGCTGGCGTCCGGCAATGGCGGGCTGGAGCAGGTCTTCGCGCTGACGATTCCCGCCGAGCAGAACTTCTGGCTGGTGCGCTCCAATCAGCGCCCGATGCGGCCCACCGCACAGCGTGTCTGGGATTATCTGTTGGCGGAGCCACAGTGAGCGATGCAGAGGTGGCTTTTGCGACCTCTGCTGAGCGAGTCGGCGTGTCTACTGATGCGCCTTCGAACGATATACCGTTAGCTTGAGGCGATGCCCGGCGCGGTAAGCGACCGCTATCTCTTCTCTATCGCGATTTCCTCGCCTTGCTGGCGCCTTGTCTGCCAAGCGGATGGACATATCTTCCAAGCGTGTAGTCAGATCTGCCAGGCGTGGTCAGTCGGAAGGCGGCGGGCAGCGCGCCAATGGCGACTGCTGGAAGAAGCGCTCCAGCAGGGCATACAGCGCCGGATAGGCCGCATTGAGCTCATCCGGCGCGCTGAAGAAATACTCGCAGCAGACGGCGAAGCATTCGGCGGGGTGGCTGGCGGCGTAGTCATCGATGGGCGTCGGCTCACCGCGTGACAGGCGCGCGCTCAGGTCATCCCACACGGCAGTGAAGGTGGCGTGCCACTCCGCCGCGCTGATATGGCGCGGCAGGGGTGGAAAGCCATCGGCATCGGTGGTGTTGGCCATGTCGAGCTTGTGGGCGAATTCATGGATCACCACGTTGAAGCCGTTCCAGTCACCGCTATTGGAGAGGTCTTCACGGGTGACTACCACCGGTCCCTGGTACCAGGTCTCGCCGGCGCGGGTATCCTCGAAGACATGCACCACGCCGGCGTCATCCATTTCTTCCACCTCACGGCGGATGGCCTGCTGCGGCAGCATGATCTCGTGCACGCGAGCGCCGGCGTCCTGCCAGCGCTCGGCATGCGCCCAGCCGTTGAGCAGCAGCATCGCCTGAGCGGCCAGTGCCAGCGCCTCGACCTGTGCGAGCGGTTCGGCGCTGGTCAGCTTCCAGTCGTTCAGCTGATGGCGGGCGCGCCGCTCAAGACGCGCCAGTGCCTCGGCGTCGAGTCCCTCGAGAATCGGCAGGCGCTCGCGGGCTGCCTGCCACGCGTCATCCGGCGCTGTCTCGCCAGCGGGGGATGCGGTTGAGACAGCGCAGGCGTCGGGGGCTGACGTATCACGGCCGTGGCGAGCGGAGCGCTGCCACAGCCGTTGCCACCAGTGCGTCATCGGCTCAGTCCTGACGGCTGCCGGACTTCCACGACCAGTCACGCAGCCGCAGCTCGAAGAGGTCCTTGCGGCGGTCCTTCAGGTTGGTCACCGAGCCTTCGCTGCGCACCACCTTGAGACGCTCCAGATCGAGATCCGAGAACATGATCATCTCGGTGTTCGGCGTGGTCTCGGCCATCACCGCGTCATGCGGGAAGGAGAAGTCCGACGGCGAGAACACCGCTGACTGGGCGTACTGGATGTCGAGGCTTTCGATGGACGGCAGGTTGCCGACACTGCCGCAGACCACCACGTAGCATTCGTTCTCGATGGCACGCGCCTGGGCGCAGTTGCGCACGCGCAGGTAGCTGTTCTTGGTGTCGGTCCAGAACGGCACCATCAGGATATCCATGTCCTGATCGGCCAGCAGACGCGACAGTTCCGGGAACTCCACGTCGTAGCAGATCAGCATGCCGATGCGTCCGGCGTCGGTCTCGAACACGGCCAGCTCGTCACCGCCCTTGATGATCCAGTCGCGGCGCTCCTGCGGCGTGATGTGCAGCTTGGCCTGACGGTCGATCTCGCCATCGCGGTGACACAGGTAGGTGACGTTGTAGAGCTCGTTGTCGTCACCGATCTCGACCATGGAGCCGGCCACGATGTTGATGTTGTAGGCCACCGCCATGCGCGAGATTTCCTGCTTGAAGCGCTCGGTGAAGCCGGCGAGGTAGCGGATGCAGCGCACCGGGTCGCTCTGGTCTTCCAAAAGGCCGATCAACGGCGTGTTGAACAGCTCCGGGAAGACGGCGAAGTCACTCTGGTAATCCGACAGGGCGTCGACGTAGTACTCGACCTGTTGCAGCACGGATTCGACACTGTCGAACTTGCGCATCTGCCACTGCACGGCGCCGACGCGAATCATCGTCTTGCGGCTTTCCAGCACGCGCTCGGCGGGCTCGAACAGGATGTTGCTCCACTCCAGCAGCGTGGCGTAGCCCTGGGAATCCTCGTCTTCCGGCAGGTACTGGCGCAACAGGCGCTTGACCAGGAAGCCGTTGGCCAGCTGGAACGACAGGATGGGGTCATGGATCTCGCGACGCTCCACCTTGTCGATGTACTCGGAGGGCGAGAGCTCGGCGGCATATTCGTGGTACTGGGGAATGCGCCCGCCGGCCAGAATCGAGCGCAGATTCATCGAGCGGCACAGCTCCTTGCGCGCCTCGTACAGGCGGCGACCAAGGCGATAGCCGCGGTAGTCGACGTCGATCAGCACATCCAGACCGTAAAGCGCATCGCCATCCTCCTTGTTGAGGATGATCTCGCGCTGACCGATCAGGTCGTCGTACTTGTGCGGGTTGGAGAAGGCGTCGTAATCCACCAGCGCCGTCAGGGCGACACCGACCAGCCTGTCGCCATCCTCGATCACGATCTGGCCATCGGGGAATTCGGCGATCAGACGGTTGATGGTGTGCTCAGGCCAGGCGCCACCGATGTCGTCGTAGATGCCGTCCATCAGGCGCTTGAGCTGGGGGTAGTCTGATTCCTGCAGGTTGCGCAGGTTCAGGTGCAGGTCTTCGACGGACATCGAGACTCCTTGGAAAATGAAGAGAGGGGATCAGGGCAGGAAGTGGCTGGCGCGAAAGCGATGGGCCCCATTATTCGCGCTGTCGAGGCCGGGTGTCATCAATATCCTTTGGTCAATGACCGGCCCTGGTCACGCAACCCTCATCAATGGGTCCAACCTCGCGTCACTGCAAGGGTGAGCGAGCCTTCGCGCCTTGAGTGGCGTTCAGCGCGATGTTGAACGAATGCTCATTTTGCTTGCATTTGCGCGGCACAACGTCCAAAACATTGCCAGGGGCAGGACGCGCGCAGTGAAGTCATGCCGTTCATATCAAGCTTGAAAGACACCAGGCCCCAATGACCTCAGGCCTTAGTGACACCAGACCTCAATGACAACCAAGGAGTCCCGCATGACCCCAGTCCTCTATGAATTGCGTGGCCGTGATGACCGCCTGCGTTTCTCGCCGTTCTGCTGGCGCGCACGTCTGGCCCTGGCGCACAAGGGCATCGAGGCAGAACTCGTGCCGATGCTGTTCACCGACAAGAGCCCGATCGACTTCTGCGATTCCACCACGGTGCCGGTGCTCAAGGATGCGCACGGCGTGGCGATGGACAGCTATGACATTTTCAAGCATCTGGACGCGCATTATCCGAACGCCGGCAATGGCCCGCTGATCGGTGATGCCCAGGCGCAGGCGCGTCTGAATTTCGTCAAGGTCTATGCCGAGCAGGTCATGGCCGTCGGTTTCTTCCGCCTGGTGGCGCTGGATCTGGTGCAGGCCATTCACCCGGATGACCGCGAGTACTTCCAGAGCGCCCGTGAAGCCCGCTTCGGCATGTCCTTCGAGGAGTTCCATAACGTCGAGATCGCGCGCGGCATTCTCGACAGCGCCTTCAAGCCGCTGCGTGGCCTACTCGCCAATCAGCCTTTCATGGATGGTGATGCCCCGGCGGCGGCAGATTACCTGATCTTCGGTTTCTTCATCTGGGCCCATATCGTCTCTGACACCTCGCCCTTCGGCGAGACGGAAGACCCCAGTGATCCGCTGGTGCAGTGGCGCGAGCGCATGATGGATCTCTACGACGGCATGGCGCGCAAGGCGCCACGTGCCAGCGAGATTGCGCAGTAATCTCGCATCGGAGATGACCTTTCTCATGGCCCGAACGCTGAAGGGCGTTCGGGCCATGTCGTGCTGTTCCAGACAAGGAGCCCATGATGATCGATCTGTATTACTGGACCACGCCCAACGGCCACAAGATCACGATCTTTCTGGAGGAAGCCGGTCTCGAGTATCGCCTCATTCCGGTGAACATCAGCAAGGGTGAGCAGTTCGCGCCGGAATTTCTGGCCATCTCGCCCAACAATCGCATGCCGGCGATCGTCGATCATGCGCCAGCCGATGGCGGTGAGCCGATCTCGGTGTTCGAGTCCGGTGCGATTCTGGAGTATCTGGCCGACAAGTGCGGCAAGTTTCTGGCGCAGGAAACACGCGCCCGCAATGACGTGCTGCAGTGGCTGCACTGGCAGATGGGTGGCCTGGGGCCGATGCTGGGTCAGGTGCATCATTTCAAGCACTACGCGCCAGAGCCGGTGGAATACGCCATCGAGCGCTATCACAAGGAAGGCGAGCGCCTCTACGGCGTGCTGGAGCGCCAGCTTGCGGGGCGTGACTTCGTGGCGGGGGACGAGTTGAGCATCGCCGACATGGCCATCTGGCCGTGGCTGAAGGCCGAGAAGCAGGAGATCGATCTGGCCCGCTTCCCGGCGGTCGCCGCCTATCGCGCCCGCATCGCCGAGCGTGACGGCGTCAAGCGGGCAATGACGCGTATCGATGACATCCATCCGGCCGCCAATGTGGCGATGGATGAGGAAGCGCGCCGTCATCTGTTCGGCCAGCAATCCTGACGGGCAGTCAGTGCCGCTGTGAAGTCGTGAAGCTGTGAAATTGTAGAGCTGAGAAGTTTGAAGCAACCGTTGATCTGTCGGCCTGCAGCGCTGTCAGGCCGACAGATCAGCGGGTCCAGTCCGTCGGCACACGACGGCGGATATGGTCGAGCAGCGCGCCGAGCTTGCGCGGCGGGTGCCCGAAGGGATAGTGCAGGCTGACCGGAATCGACGCCCCCTTCCACTCGGGCAGGCAGGCCTCGAACTGTCCCGGGTGCGCCGTCGCCCGGGTGCGCACGTGGTAGTCCGGCAGCAGGCCGATACCGGCGCCGTGCGCGATATGGTCGGCATGCACCACCACGTTGTCGACCGTGAAGCGTGACGGTGGCAGGCTCAGGCGATACTCGCCTTCCTCGGGGTGATTGAGCACCAGATTGGGGTGATGGCGGTCGATCAGATTGACCCAGTCATGGGAGGTCAGCTCGCTGGGGTGCTGCGGATGGCCGTGCTGGCGCAGATAGCTGGGGTGAGCGTAGAGATGTTGCTGCTGCTGACCCAGAATCTCCTCGCGCAGCCCGGTGTCCTTGGCCGGGCCTTCCCACAGCCACAGCATCACCTGGTCGTCATCGCGTGATGGCGGCAGATGGTTGGCGGTCAGGGTCAGGCGAATGCCCGGATACTCTTCGATGAAGTCGGTCAGCACATGATTGAACCAGCCACGCAGGAAGTGCGGGTGCGCGCTGACGGTGATATCACCGCTGATCTCCTCGCGCAGTTCATCCAGCGCGATCTGCGAGCGCTCGCCCAGCGACAGCATCTGCTGGCAGTACTGATAGAACAGCGTGCCGGCCTCGGTGGGAATCAGGCGGTTGGCCTGACGATGCAGCAGTGGCTGGCCGAGCTGGTGTTCGAGATGGCTGATCCGGCGGCTGAGCGTGGACTTGGAGATACCGAGATGCTCGGCTCCTGCGCCCAGATTGCCGTAGCGCATGATGGCATCGAAGGCACTGAGGCCCTGAAATTCGTCAAGTACTGGAGGCATGACTTAGTGGCACCCGCCGCTGTTGTCTGCCGTTGAAGCGGCAAATAGCGTGAAAGAAAGCATGAAAGCAGGAATCGCGTCGTTGCTGGGGTGTGGGCCAGCGTCTCCCTGCCATTTTGGCCAGCATTGTAGCCGATCTGATCGAGTGAATGGCATACATGTGAGTGATTCGCGTTTGCCTGTAGCTGGATGCGGCAAAACATCCGCCAGCCGACGGACGTCGCTGACCAGCTTGTGGCTGGTGGCAGGCGGGCGCTGACAGGCAGCCAGCGTGCCTCAAGCAAGCCTCATGCCGCTGGCGTTCGACAAACAGGGTTGGCGGTTTCCGCGCCCCGCGCGGCAATTGCGCCCACATGAGATGCACATGGCGAGCGAGCGCGGCATCATGGCGAGATCAATGCGCAGCAGGCCTCGTCGCTGCGTCTCACTGTTCAAGGACCCTGTAGATGTCATTCGCTACCCGCTTGCGCGCCCGGGCCGCCTTGCTTGCCTCTCCGCTACGGCTTGCGTCATCAGCGCCAACGCCTTCATCAGCGCTATCTTCTTCATCAGTGCTGTTGAGGGCCGCCAGCCTGGCGGCCCCGTTGATGCTGGCACTGCTGGCCGCACCCGCTCAGGCAGACGAGCGCCCCCAGATCCGTGTCATGGCCGCCGCCTCGCTGCATGATGCGCTGGATGCCATCGAGGCACGCTACGAGCGTCTCGCCGACGTGGATATCCAGCCGGTCTACGCCTCGTCCTCGACCCTGGCGCGTCAGCTGGCCAATGGGGCTCCGGCGCAGCTGTATCTGTCGGCCAATGAGCGCTGGATGGACTGGCTGGAGCAGCAGGCCGGCATCGTCGTCACCGGCCGTCACGACCTGCTGGGCAACCGTCTCGCGCTGGTCGCGCCTGGCCCCAGCCAGCTGGACGCCAGTGTCAGCAATGCCGAGGACGTCACCGATGTGGCCGAGCGCCTCGCCGCCACCGGCAACAACACTCGCCTGGCCGTCGGCGACCCCGATCACGTGCCCGCGGGCATCTATGCGCGTCAGTCGCTGGAAGCGCTGGGGCAGTGGCAGACGCTGCGCTCGCGTCTGGCCAGCGCCGAGGACGTGCGCGCCGCGCTGGCGCTGGTAGAGCATGGCGAGGCCCCGCTGGGGATCGTCTATGCCACCGACGCCGCCATCAGCCATCGGGTGCATCAGATCGGCCTGCTGCCGGACAGCAGCCATGATCCCATCCACTATCCTGCCGCCTTGATCAGTCGTGGCGGTGATGCGCCATCGTCACAGGCCGAGGCCTTCTCGGCCTGGCTTTCCAGCAACGAGGCCGGTGCCATCTTCCATCGCTTCGGCTTCAGCACGCTCGCCCATCAGGCTCCTGCTGCGCAGCCAGAGGCCGACTAGCCGCTGGATCAGCGTCGAGGTGCCTTGCGTCATACGCTGGCATGTCATCGACAAGATGAGGCCGCTACACTGGGAGCTTGCTGTCACATCGGCGTGATCAAGGCGGGCAGGGCTGTCTGCCGGCGCTTCGCGTCACGTCATGTGCGAGAACCTGTCTTCGTCTGAGGAAGATCCATGCTGAGTGCGCTGGAATGGGAAGCCCTGAGCCTGAGCCTCAAGGTGGCTTGCGTCGCGGTCGGCCTGAGCCTGATTCCCGGTTTTGCGGCGGCCTGGTGGCTGGCGCGACGTGAGTTTCGTGGCAAGGCGCTGGTCGATGGTCTGCTGCATCTGCCGCTGGTGTTGCCGCCCGTGGTGGTCGGTTATCTGTTGCTGGTCACCTTCGGGCGCAATGGTGCCATCGGCCAGTGGCTGGCCAGGATCGATATCGTGCTGCCCTTCACCTGGCAGGGCGCGGCGCTGGCGGCGGCGGTGATGGCCTTTCCGCTGATGGTGCGCGCGATGCGCCTGTCGCTGGAGGCCATCGACCCGGGCCTGGAGGCCGCGGCCCGCACCCTGGGCGCCAACCCGCTGCGCGTGCTGTTCACGGTGACCATGCCGCTGGCGCTGCCGGGCATTCTCACCGGCGGCATGCTGGCCTTCGCGCGCGCACTGTCGGAGTTCGGTGCCACCATCACCTTCGCCGCCAATATCCCCGGCGAGACCCGCACGCTGCCGTTGGCGCTCTATACCTTGATCCAGACCCCGGGCCAGGAAGGCGCCGCGGCCAGGCTGTGCGCCATCGCTGTCGTCATCGCGATGCTGTCGCTGCTGGCCTCCGAATGGCTGGCGCGTCGCGCGCGACTGCGCATGGAGGGGCGTGATGCTTGATTTCCACCTCCATCGTCAGCAGGGCGCCTTCACGCTGGATGCCACGCTCAAGGTGCCAGCGCGCGGCGTCACGGCGCTCTTCGGGCGCTCCGGCAGCGGCAAGACCACCATCCTGCGCCTGATCGCAGGCCTCGAGCGTCCCGACCATGGCCATCTGCGCCTGGATGGCGAGTGCCTGACGGGCGGCGAGAACGATATCTTCGTGCCGGCGCATCGTCGCAGGCTCGGGGTCGTCTTCCAGGAGCCGCGCCTGTTTCCGCACTACAGCGTGCGCGGCAACCTCCGCTACGGCATGCCGCGCGCCCTGACGCCTGCCCAGCGCCAACAGAATCAGTCACGCCTGCATGAGATGGTGACGCTGCTGGGCATCGAGGACCTGCTGTCGCGCATGCCCGGCCAGCTGTCCGGTGGCGAGGCGCGGCGTGTCGCGATCGGCCGCGCCCTGCTGTCACGCCCGCGCATGCTGTTGCTGGATGAGCCGCTGACCGGCCTCGACGGCGCGCGCAAGCAGGAGCTGCTGCACTACATCGCGCGGCTGGCGCGCGAGATCGAGATTCCGATCCTGTTCGTCAGTCATGACACCCGCGAGCTGTTCGCGGTCGCCGACCGCCTGGCGCTGGTGGACAACGGCCGCATCACCGCCAGCGGCGAGATCGGTGACATGCTGTCACGGCTGGACCTGGCACCGCAGACCGGCCGCTTCGAAGCGGGCTCGCTGCTGACCGCTGAGGTGCTGTCGCACGATGATGACTGGCAGCTGACGCGTCTGGGGCTGGGCGCCGGGCTGAGCCTCAAGCTGGCGCGGCTGGCGATGCCGGTGGGGCGTCGTGTGCGACTGCGACTGCGGGCACGTGACATCAGCATCGCGCTGGAGACGCCGACCCATACCAGCCTGCGCAATGCCTTGCCGGCCGTGATCCACGAGATCGAGAGCGAGCGCGGCCACGCCAGCGCCGAGCTGGTGCTGGGCATCGCCGGCCAGCGGGTGAGGGCGCGAGTCGATCGTCTGGTCTGTCAGGAGCTGGGCCTCAAGGTCGGGCTGGGCGTCAAGGCGCTGATCTCCAGCGTGGCGCTCTCGGGCCCCGACGTGATCAGCCTGGACGCCATGGATGACGACATCCCTGTGGTGAATGCGGCCCAGCCGAGTGCGGCCCAGCCGAATGCGACACAGACAAATACCGCACAGGCCAAGGCGCCAAATGACGCAGGCTCTGCTTCGTCTGCGAGCTGATTCCGCTCGCACCGTTCGCTGATTTCTCGAATTGATGGGCTCTGGCAAGGAAACCTCTCATGCAGTTGACCCACCTGTGGCGCTATCCCCTCAAGTCCGGCGCCGCTGAGGCGCTTGAGACAGCGACGCTCGGCGAGGAAGGTCTCACGCAGGACCGCCGCTTCGTGGTGGTCGCGGCGCGAGGCAAGTTCGTCACCGCGCGTACGCATCCCCAGCTGCAGCGACTGGCCCTGCGCGAAGACGCCAGCGGCCAGTGGCGACTGTGGCATCTGGACCGCCCCGAATGCGGCAGCGTCAGCTTTGCCACCGATGACCAGGCCGAGCGTCTCGACATCCAGGTGTGGGCCGATCGGTTCACAGCCTTGAGCGTGAGCTTTGAGGCCGATGCCTGGCTGAGTGAGCAGGTCGGCATGCCGGTCAGGCTCAGCTGGTTGGGCGAGCGCTCGGAGCGCTATCGCGAGATCATCGCGCAGCGCGTCAGCGCCGCCGACGGCTTTCCGCTGTTGCTGGCCAATCAGGCTTCGTTGTCGGCGCTCAACGCCCAGACTCCGAGTGCGGACCATGGCATGGATCAGTTCCGGCCCAACCTGGTGATCAGCGGCGCCGAGGCATGGGCCGAGGATGGCTGGCAGGAAGTGCGCATCGGTGAGGCACGCTTCACGCTGGTGTCCTCCTGCACTCGCTGTGCGATGGTCAATGTCGACCCGGCGACGGGCGACAAGCGTGGCGACGGCGAGCCGCTCAAGACGCTGGCACGGGTGCGCCGCTTCGCGGATGGCCAGGTGCACTTCGGCTACAACCTCGTCGCGCTCGATCCCTCGCGCAAGCCTAGCTTGCGTGTCGGCGACGAGGTGGAAGTCATCGCCTTCAAGTGATGTCGCTGGAATCTTGCCTACAGGCCTGAACCCAAACGCCCGCCATCCTCGATGGCGGGCGTTTTCGTTCAGGGGGCGCTTGGCAAGACGGTAAGCGAGGCGCTTGGCAAGACGGTAGGCAAGTTCAGCCCGGGGGCCCGAACAGGGCAGGTTGGCCATGCGCCTCGCGCCAGACATCCAGCGCTGCACGGTGAAGCTGGCTGTGTCGCCATGCCAGCGCCTCGATATCGCGGTCATAGCCACCGCCGATCACGCAGGCCACGGCGGCGCCCGCCGCGCGACAGCGCTGGATGACATGCCGCTCGCGGTGGTAGAGGCCGCTGTCGCTCAATTCGAGATGGCCGAGCCTGTCTGCGGCATGCGGGTCGACACCGGCATCGAAGATCACCAGCTGCGGGCGTACCCGCGTCAGCACCTCTGTAAGCGTACGCTCCAGCACCGCCAGATAGTCCGCGTCGCCCATGCCCCTGGGCAAGGGCACGTCCAGATCACTTTGCTGCTTGCGCGCCGGGAAGTTGCTCTCGGCATGCAGTGACAGCGTGAAGACCCGCGGCTCGTCGGCGAAGATCAACGCCGTGCCATCGCCCTGATGCACATCGAGATCGACGATCAGCACGCGCTTCACGCCGTCTTCCAGCGCCTGATGCGCCGCCACGCCGATGTCGTTGAGCAGACAATAGCCGCTGGCGGCCTCCGGGTGGGCATGATGGGTGCCGCCCGCGGTGTTGCAGGCCAGTCCGCGCTTGAGTGCTTCGCGTACGGTGGTCAGGGTGCCGCCCACGGCCAGCACGCTGCGCTCGCGCAGTGCCTCGCTCCACACGAAACCGCTGCGCCGCTGGGCCTGCGCGCTCAGGGTGCCAGTGAGGAACTCATGCACATAGCGGCGGGTATGCACGCTGAGCAGGTCATCCTCCTCGGCGGGCTCGGGCGTCACCCAGTCGACGGCCGAGGCGCAGTCGGCCAGCTGGCGGTCGAGCAGGCGCTTGAGCACGCTGAACTTGTCCATCGGGAAGGGATGCTTCTCGGGCAGCGCGATCCGATAGCCGGGATGATGGATCAGCGCCAGCGGCGGGCAGTGGGCATCAGCGACGGGGCACAAAGTGCACCTCCTGTCCGTCGGTGGTCAGCTGGCGGATGGCGGTGGGGCGGCCGTCGCTGTCCAGATCGACCAGCCCGATGCCGCAGGCGTTCAGCAGGCGTTCGCCCTGACTAGCCGCATCGTGACGGCGCGGCGTGACACGCATGTTGCGCCGGCGTGTCAGCAGATTGAGCGGCGAGCGTGGGGCGTACAGCCAGTGATTGAGACGGTCGAGCACATCCAGCAGGCCGACCGGGAAGCGATTGCGGATGCCGCTGCTGGTGATCTGCCAGATGCTCGGGCTCGAACGGCGATGCTTGAGGCGCACGTCGTAGGCGAAGGAGTAGTGCACATCGCCGGACAGGATCACGAAGTTCTGCGGCGTGCGCGAGTGGCGGAAGATGTTGAGCATCACGCTGGCCGCGCCGCGATGCGCCATCCAGTTCTCGGCATCGACCATCAACGGCTTGCCGGCCAGCGTGAACAGCTTCTGGATGCTCTCGATCAGCTTGACGCCGAACATCGGCGCCGGGGACACCAGCACCACGGCCGGATGGCCGACCAGGCGTTGCTGAAGCTCGCTCAGCGCCTCCCAGTCCATCAGCCCCGAGGGATGCGAGAGCTTGCGCTCGCTGCGCCAGCGGCGGGTGCGCGTATCGGCCACGATCAGCGGCGGCGTGGTGTCGAGCTGATAATCCCAGCTCTCGCAGCGATGCAGGTGGGCGATCAACGCCTCCTGACGCTCGACATCGAAATGGCCGTCTGCGGCCGTGTCAGTGCCAGTCAGGGCATGAGTGAACAGCGCCCGTGTCTCCTCCAGCAGCTCCGCCAGTGGCTCCGGCCCGTTGCCGGCGGCCTGACACAGCAGATAGCCGGTCAGCGCATTGCCGATGATGCGGCGCGAGAAGGGGTGGCCATAGGCGGCTTCCTCCCAGGCGGCGCTGAGGTTCCAGTCATCGGTGACATCGTGATCATCGAAGATCATCAGGCTGGGCACATTGGCCAGCAGGCGACGAACCTGACCGAGTCCGCCACAGAAGCGCCGCAGATGGCGGGCCTCGGTGGCATGGCGCTCGCGGGTGGCGTCGTCATGGCCCTCGAGCGCAGAGGGGTCTTCCAGGGTGATGCCCAGCGCCTCCCACGGCACGTCAGACCACACCAGCAGGTACATGGCGATGACTTCCGACAGGCCGATCAGGTGGTTGTCAGCACCGGTGGAGGTGAAGATGGGCTTGCGCTTGGCACCGAAGAAACTGGCGGCCACACCTTCGTTGGCCGGCATGTCCGGCAGCAGCTGCGGGCGGTGGTAGAGATGCGAGGGGTGCTGGCGCAGCTCACGAGTGTCGGAGACCTCGGCCTCCATCAGCGTCTCCTCCGGCAACCCCAGCCCCGCGATCAGCTGATCGATCGCGCCCAGCATCGGCCCTGCGACATCGTCGGCGTAGATCTGATCGCCGGTGAACAGCATCACCTCCGGCCACTCGGCGACGCTCTCACGTCGCTCGCTCAACCAGCGATCCAGCGCCACCAGTCCGTCGCCACCCGGGCCCTTGGGCGGTGGCGTCTCAAGGCGATCGGTCGACGCAGCGTCTTCTGCACTCTGCTGCGCCTGCTGCTCGTCGTCACTCAAGCCGTGATGCGGCTTGCGGCAGCTGCCATGCGCGACACGCGTCAGGCGTGACGGCAGTCGAAAGCGCGGCAGGCTTTCACCGGGGTAGCAGATCTGAGGCGCCCAGTCGGCGATGCCCTGCCATTCGGGCGTAACTGACGATGACGCTGCCGCTTCCGTTGCCGTTGACGCTGCCGTTGCCGATGACGGCTCCGCCAGGCCCAGCTCGTAGGCGATGGCGCAGTCGGCGGGCAAGGGCGTGTCGGGATGCGCTTCGATCAACAGCAGCCAGGCATGCTCCCCCAGCGGCATCGCCAGATGCTCCGTCAGCCGACAGCTTGATGTCGTCGGCAGGCCATCCTCACCTCGCGTGGGAGGCGTCGCGTCCTGCTCCGGCAGCAGCCACACCCGCGCCTGCTGTGGGCGAGAGGTCACCAGCCACAGCATCACGCCCTCGGCGGTGACACGGCGCAATATCGGGCCTGCCAGCACGCGGGGCAGGGCAGCAGTCGGTGTGGGAGAGCCGTTGGCAGGCAGCGAAGCGGACGAAGTGGCAGACATGAAGCAGGCTCGATGGCAGGTGGAGACGGATAGCGGTCAGCTGACTATTATCAGCTGGCGCTTAACAAGCGATAGCGTAACAGGCGACGAACGCCAGCCATGGGCACAGGCGTGGGCCTGGGCCTGGGCGTATGAGTGGCTCCGTGCGTTGAGTGTGACAACTCGTCGTGGCGCGAGGTTCGCAGGCTCGCAAAGCATGCGCGAGCTAGCGTAAAGTTGGGCCCTTGAATGCACATGGCGTTCGCACAATAGCATGGGAAACCGGCATGAATGATCCATCGGCGAAGCGCCTCGTGAGTCCGCTGTCCAGGCCAGTCAACTGCGGGCACAGCTCGCGCAGCTCCATCTGGCGCAAGGTCGCCCTGGCAACGAGCCTGATCGCAACCCTGTCAGCGAGTCTCTTC
The DNA here is from genome assembly GCF_029846405.1 of Cobetia sp. 29-18-1. NCBI lineage: Bacteria > Pseudomonadati > Pseudomonadota > Gammaproteobacteria > Oceanospirillales > Halomonadaceae > Cobetia > Cobetia sp. 29-18-1. Next base: position 65,469 of record NZ_JARWKS010000012.1, on the reverse strand, counting down.
AGCCCTGCGGCCCTGGCCGCCGAGGCGCCGCTGGCGACAGGCGAGCGCCACGTGCTGGCGGCCAATGACTGCCTGCCCGCACCCAGCGGGCCGGTGGTGTTGACGGTCGAGGGCGCTGTCAGCTGTGGCAATGCCGGTTCCCTGCAGGCACCGCGGGCGCGTTTCGATCTGGCGATGCTCGAAGCCATGCCGTCGCGCGTGGTGGCCACCCACACCCCCTGGACCCAGGGACGAGTCAGCTTCTCCGGCCCGCTGCTGCGCGAGCTGGTGGCGCGGGTGTCTGAAGATGCCAGGGGGCTCAAGGTGCGGGCACTGAATGACTTCGTGGCCGAGATTCCCCTCAGCGACATCGAGGACTTCGATGTCCTGCTGGCCACGCGACGCGACGGCGAGCGCATGCCGGTGCGTGACCTCGGGCCCTTGTTCGTGCTGTATCCCTTCGATGCTCATCCGGAATTGCTCAATGAGCAGGTACGCTTTCGCAGTGTCTGGCAGGTCACCGGGCTGACGCTGGAGTGAGCGAGGGCTGGCGCCTGACCCCTCAGGCGCAAGATGACATGGAGTCATGCAGTGAATCAGTCGCCGGATGAAAGATCCCCGCTTTCAGGCACCGCTGCTGATCAGTCCCTTGCTGATCAGGGCATTGCCGCGTCGGGTGTGGGCGGAAGCGGCAATTCCCCCGCGCGCTGGCCGCTGTGGCTGGGCATGGCGATCAGCATCCTGTGTCTGCTGGCCTCCATCGGCATCGGCGGCACCATCCTGCACAACCAGGTCAGTCTGGAAGACCGCACCCGCGACGACGCCGTCTGGTCGATCTACAAGCTGGATCGTGAGGCGGTCAGCCTTTCCTCCTCGATAGCGCGCTATCGCGTCGCCGGGCCAGCCGATCGTGCCAGCATCTGGAATGAGGTGCTGCAGAATTACGAGCTGCTCTACAGCCGCACCTATATCTTCCGGCGGGGGGATTTCCAGCGCCACCTGATGACCCTGCCGGCCGTGCCGCTGCTGGCCGATGAGTTGATGAGCCAGATCGAGTATCTCGATCTGCGGCTGGAAAAGTGGCGGCATGGCCCGGTGTTCGAGGGCACGGGCCCGGTGCAGGGCGCTCAGGCTGACGACGCTTCCGCAGACATTGACGCTGCACAGCGCTCCCAGGTGCTGGGGCCCGAGGGTCGCGAGGCGGCGGAGTTCCAGCAGCTGAGCGATGCGCTGGGCGATACCACCCAGACGCTGTTGTTGCGGGTACGCGCACGCCTGGCCGAGGAGCTGGCCCACGAGCGCCAGAGCCGCGACAGCCTGGTGCAGCTGATGTTGCTGCTGCTGGCGCTGATGCTGCTGGCCACCTTGATGGTCTGCCGTCAGGTCTGGCTGCAGGCCCGCGGGCGTGAACAGGCCCGCCTGCAGATGCTGGCGATGTCGTCGGCCCTCAAGCACGAGGCGGCGCGGGCCGAACAGGCCAGTCGCGCCAAGTCCGAGTTTCTGGCCACCATGAGCCACGAGATTCGTACTCCGCTCAATGGCGTGATCGGCATGAGCGAGCTGTTGCTGGCCGAACCGCTGCAGAGCAGTGCGCACCGCTATGCCAGCAGCCTGCGCGACAGCGGCGAAGTGCTGATGGGGCTGGTGGATGATGTCCTCGACTTCTCCAAGATCGAGGCCGGCAAGCTCAGCGTCGAGCGACGTCCCTTCGAGCTGCACACGGCCATCGATGGCGTGATCGACCTGCTGCTGCCGCAGATGGACAGCACGCGCATCGTCTTCGATGACCGCCGCTCCGCCCAGCTGCCCGAGCAGGTCATGGGCGATTCGGTGCGTCTGCGTCAGGTGCTGCTCAATCTGCTCTCCAATGCCTTCAAGTTCACCGAGCAGGGGCGTGTCTGTCTGCTGGTCGAGGCATTGCCGGCTGGGCGCGTGCGCTTCGAGGTCGATGACACCGGCATCGGAGTCAGTGAAGAACAGGCCGCCCAGCTGTTCGAGCCCTTTACCCAGGGTGATGCCTCCACTGCGCGTCGCTTTGGCGGTACCGGACTCGGGCTTTCGATCTCGCGGCGGCTGGTCGAGCTGATGGGCGGGCGACTGGGCCTCAAGCAACGCCCGGGCAAGGGCGCCTGCTTCTGGTTCGAGCTGCCGCTGCCACGCGCCGCGGCGCTCAAGCGACCGGCCTTCACCTCCGCGCCTCTGCCGCTCAGCCGTGGCGAGCATGTTCTGGTAGTCGACGACAATCACATCAATCGCGAAGTGGCCCACTCCATGCTCAGTGGCCTGGGCTACACGGTGACGACGGTCGACAGTGGCGAGGCGGCGCTGGCGTGGTATGCGCGCCAGCGCGATACGGTGCTGGTGCTGCTCGACCTGCGCATGCCGGGACTGGATGGCTTTGCGGTGGCGCGGCGTTGGCGCGCCATGGAGCACAGTGACAGGCGTGCGCCGAGCCTTATCGTCGCGATGACGGCCAATGTGGCGGCGGGGGAGCGTGCGCGCTGCCTCTCGGCGGGCATGAACGACTTCCTGTCCAAGCCGATCCGGCGTCAGCAGCTCGCCAGCATGCTGGCGCGCTGGCAGTCGGGCAGCCAGGACCTCGGCGAATGGCGCGTCAATGCCCTCGCCAGCACCCAGCCCTTCGATCCGATCAACTATTCCCCTACCACCGAGCGACCGCCCCACTTCGAGGCACCGCCGGAAACCGGTGAGGCACTCGCGCGTGCGGCGTCACTGTTGGCATCACTCGATTCCCCCGCTGCGCGGCGTCGCATGATCCATGAGGCCCAGGCGCGTGCCACCGAGGCCGAGGCTGAAGCTGAAACTGAGACTGAAGCTGAAGCTGAAGCAGACAAGGTCAGTGAGCCGTCGGCGGCTGGCCCCATCGAGCGGCGTGAGCCTGAGGGCAAAGGCGAGAGCGAAGGCGAGGGCGAACGGGAACGGGAAGGGGCAGAAGGGGGGCACACGCGCATGAACACAGGGGAGTCGTGGACATCTGGCGGCTCAGCGGCGGAGCTTGCACAGGCCGCGACGCCTGCGCTGCGGGATGAACTGGATGCCGACAGCATCGCGGCCCTCGAGGCGGCCTTCGAGGAGCAGCTAGAGCAGCAGTCCCAGCGCCTGTCACGGACGGTGGATCATATGGACCTGAAGCAGTTGCAGCATGAAGCCCATCTGCTCAAGGGCAGCGCCGCCACCCTGGATCATGACCTGCTGCGCGATGCCGCCCTGCAGCTGGAGCTGCTGCTGGCATCCGACACGCCGCGCACCCGCATCGAGGCCGCGGTGGCGGCGCTGCTGGCCGAGATTCGTGATCACCGCATCGCCCACGATGCCGGTCAGGCCTGGCGCTAGCACAGCCTGGCGCCAGCACAGTTTGGCGCCAGCAAAGCCGCCCTCGGCCAGATACATCACCTCAGGCATCACCTCAGACATCAGCTCAGTGCTGGCGGCGGCGCAGTTCGCGTTCCACCAGCGTCACGCCGGGCGTGGTCTGGCCCTGAATGCCCTGCAGCGCCAGCGTCAGCGTCGCATCGGCGATCTGCTGGTGACGCTGGGGCAGTGAATGGATCGGCAGCGGCAGGAAGTCGAGCAGGCGGTCGTCGCCGAAGCTGGCCATCGCCTTGGGCGGATTGGCCGGCGGCCCCTCGGCGAACAGCACATCAAGCACGCCATCCATCAGGGTGTAGGAGGCGGTGACGATGGCGTCCGGCAGCGGTGAATGGCGGAGATGCTCGGTCAGCGCCGCCGCGCCTGCCTCGCGCTCGTAACGCGCGGCATGCAGGGTGGTGGCCTCAAGCTCGCTGCTGCCGGTGCGCTGCTGATAGTGCGCCAGCGCCGCCTGCATGCCGCTGGCGCGCGCCCGTGTGATATCGATCTCCGGCAAGGCATCCAGCCACAGCAGTCGCTGCGGCGCGTGTTCCAGCACGGCTTCGGTCAGCTCGCGGGCGGCATCTTCATTGTTGCTGACCACGCTGGCGAAGTGGCGCGTATCCAGCGCGCGATCGACACCGATGACCGGGAAGCCATCCAGCGCCAGTTCGCGGTAGAAGGGGTCGTCGGGGGACAGGCAGCTGGCGGTGATCAGCGCATCGACCCGCCGCGCCTTGAGCATGCGCGCCAGCTCGCGCTCGGTTTCCGGCTCATCGTCGGAGCAGACGATGAACAGCTGATAGTCGCGCTCACGTGCCCCACGCTCCAGCAACTTGGCCAGGCGGGCATAACTGGCGTTCTCCAGGTCCGGCAGCATGAAGCCCAGCGTGCGGCTTTCGCCACGCCGCAGCGCGGCTGCCTGGGCATCGATCCGATAGTGATGACGTTGTACCACCGCCATGACGCGCTCGACCGTCTGGGGGCTGATACGTCGTGCCTGTGCCTGCCCATTGACCACATAACTGGCGGTGGTGCGTGAAACGCCTGCAAGACGCGCGATTTCTGCCAGGGTCATGCCACTGTCCTTGCTGGAAAGGGGGAACGGGATCTGCGTGCTCCATGTGCGAGGAATGATGCGCACTTGTGGGCTCGGGTGCAAATCCTCTCTGCGCCGGGCACGCCTCGCTCGACACCTCTCGAGCCCGCGCCACAGGCGGCTCTACACCCAATGTCTAGTCACCAGAAGCACGTTTTCGGTTTGTGTTCGCTTGATCGGGCGCAAGAAAACGGCCAGCATGAGCCCTATTGAGGTGACACGATTCAGCACGCTCGTCATCACACCATGACGCCGCTACCCTGTCGGAACTCGCCAAGTGACGTGTCGCGGCAGCTGAAAGACACGCTTGCAGCGCACCGCCAACATCCAGGCTCCTCATCAGAAGGGAGCCTCAAGGAGCCAGCCATGCTCAGTCTTGATCGCGAGGACATCCTTCTCGCCGCCCATGCCAGCGACTGGCGCGATGCCTTGCAACAGGCCGCCGATGCCCTGGTCGCCGGTGGGCGCGCCACGCCCGACTACCGTGAGGGCCTGCTGGCGCGTGAAGCCCAGTCTTCAACCTACCTGGGGCAGGGGATCGCGATTCCCCACGGCACGCCGGACAGCCGCGAGGCCGTGCTGGCCACCGGGGTGCGTGTCCTGCAGTTTCCGCAGGGCGTGGAGTGGCACGACGGCAATCGCGTCTTCCTGCTGGTGACCATCGCGGCACAGTCCGATGAGCATCTCGACATCCTGCGTGCGCTGACGCGCGTGCTCGATCGCGATGGCGTCAGTGAGCGCCTGGCTTCGGCGACCACCGCCGAGGAAGTGCTGAGCGAGCTGGGCCGCGAGGTGGTGCCGCCGCGGCTGGATGCCGAGACGCTGCTGTGCGGTTTCCCCGCGCGCGATCGTGACGAGCTGGTGCTGGCGGGGGCCGCGCGCCTGCGCCAGGCCGGCTGTGTCAGTGATGGTTTCATCTCGGCCATGCTCGCCGCCCAACCGGTGGCGCTGGGGCAGGGCGTGTGGCTGGCGCAGTCGCAGCAGGATGTCACCCGCTCGGCGCTGGCCATCGTCACGCCGGAGAAGGCGCTGGAGACGCGCCACGGGCGCATCACTGCGCTGGCCTGTCTGGCAGTCGATGCCCAGCAGGGCCAGCATCAGCCGTTGCTGGAGCGCCTGCTGACGCTGTTGGAAGAGGGTGCGGGCGAAAGCCTGCCGGGCCTGTCGGCCAGCGCCCTGCTGGCGCGGCTGTCGGGGGAATCCGCCACGGCGCAGCTGGCTCAGGTCGTGTTGCTCAACGCCCACGGCCTGCATGCGCGTCCGGCCAAGCAGCTGGTGCAGGCGGCGCGCGAAGCCGGCGAGCAGCATGGCGTCATTCCGGCGTTGCGACTGGAAGGCGATGACAGCGGTGTGGTCAGTGCCGCCAGCCTGACCAAGGTGCTGGGGCTGGGCGCACGCCGCGGCCAGACGCTGATCTTCAGCGCCTCCGGCGATGACTCGGCGGCCAATCAGGCGGCGCTGAGCATGATGGTGAGCGCGGTGCAGGCCGGTCTCGGCGAGGCGGTGGAGCCGCTGGCAGATTGGCGCGCCGACGCCGCCACGCCGCTGGAGGCCCGCGAACAGCAAGCCACCGGCGACACCCGGCAGGCCGCTCCCGCCGCCGATAGCGTGGTGCCTGCGGTGGCCGCCTCGCCGGGCATGGCCATCGCGCCGTGCTGGGTGATGCGCCTGCCGCGCTTCGTCTACGAGACGCGCAGCGATGCCGGCGCCGATCGTGAGGCCGAGCGCCTGGTGGCCAGTATCCAGACCGCGCGCGAGCAGTTGCTGGCGCTGGTCAATCGCGCCGAAGGCGCCGAGATGGCCGAGATTCTCTCGATGCACGAGGAGATGCTCGGCGATCCGGAGCTGTTTGCCGCGGCGCGCGAAAGCCTCGATGAAGGCCACAGCGCCGAAGCGGCGTGGTGGTCGGCCATCGACAGTGCCGCCAGCGCCCAGGAAAACCTCGCCGATCGCCTGCTGGCCGAACGCGCCGCCGACCTGCGCGATGTCGGGCGGCGGGTGCTCGGCGTGCTGACCGATACGCCGCTGCCCAGCGCCCCCGAGACACCGCATGTGCTGGTGACCGAGGACATCGGCCCGTCGGATGTGGCGCGCCTGGATACCACTCGCGTGCGGGGGCTGGTCACGGCGCTGGGCGGGGCGACCTCGCACAGCGCGATTCTGGCGCGCTCGCTGGGCATTCCGGCGGTGGTCGGGGCTGGCCCGAGCGTGCTGGCGATCGCCGATGGCAGCGAGCTGATCGTCGATGGTGAACGAGGCCGTGTCAGCGTGATGCCCTCGGCCAGTCGCCGCGCGCGCGCCGAAGAGGCGATCGCCGGGCATGAGCAGCGTCAGGCCGCCGCCTGGGAGTCGCGCATGGCACCCGCCACGACCCTGGACGGCCATCATGTCGAGGTGGTCGCCAATCTGGGCAACACCGCCCATGCCGGTGACGCCGTCGAGCGCGGTGCCGAGGGTGTCGGCCTGCTGCGTACCGAATTCGTGTTCATGGCGCACCCGCAGGCGCCGGATCTGGCCACCCAGACCGCCCAGTACGGTGAGGCGCTGGATGCGCTCGAGGGGCGGCCGCTGGTGGCCCGCACGCTGGATGTCGGCGGCGACAAGCCGCTGCCGTACTGGCCGCTGCCGCGTGAGGACAATCCCTTCCTAGGCCTGCGTGGCATTCGCCTCGCCCTGACGCGCCCGGAAGTGCTCGAGACCCAGGTGCGGGCGTTGCTGACGGCCGCCGGGGCGCGGCCGATCCGCCTGATGTTCCCGATGGTCAAGGACCTGGCCGAACTGCGTGGCGCGCGTGCCATCGTCGATCGCGTGCGTGCCGAGCTGGACGCCGCCTATGAGGCCGAACATGGCCAGCCGCCGGTGCGCGACGTGCAGGTCGGCGTGATGATCGAGATCCCCTCGGCGGCGCTGACTGCTGCCAGCATCGCGCCGGAAGTCGACTTCTTCTCGGTGGGCACCAATGACCTGACCCAATACACCCTGGCGATCGATCGTGGCCATGCGACGCTCTCGGCGCAGGCCGATGGCCTGCATCCGGCGGTGTTGCGCCTGATCGAGATGACCGTCAGTGCCGCCCACGCCCACGGTGCCTGGGTCGGCGTCTGCGGTGAGCTGGCCAGTGATGACCAGGCTGTCGGCGTGCTGGTCGGGCTGGGTGTGGATGAGCTGTCGGTGTCCAGCCGCCAGATTCCGCTGGTCAAGGCGCGGGTGCGCGAGCTGGACCTGGCCACGGCGCGTGAGCAGGCGCGGGTCGCGTTGGCCCAGCCGACCTCGGAAGACGTGCGCAGTGCTCTGGAAGCGCTGCTCGAGCAGGGCGAGCCTTCCGTTGCCGAGGTCACCTCAGGCGCTGCGGCCAGTAATGCGGACAGTAGTGCGGCCAGTAATGTAAACAGCCCGCGGGAGTCAGTGTGATGAGTGACAACACGACGCGTCAGGCCGCCGACTGCCCGGTATTGTGCGTGACGCTCAACCCGGCGCTGGACATGACCATCGGCCTCGACAGCCTGGTGCCGGGCAAGGTCAACCGGGCGCGCAGCCATCATCTCGAGGCGGCGGGCAAGGGCATCAACGTCGCGCGGGTGCTGGCGACGCTGGGTCATCCGGTGACGCTGAGCGGCTTTCTGGGCGCCGACAACCAGGCCGATTTCGAGGCCGCCTTCGCCGAGTGGGGGCTGAGTGATGCCTTCGAACGCGTCGCGGGCGCGACCCGCATCAACGTCAAGCTCGGGGAGGCCAGTGGCCGTGTCACCGATATCAACGGCGCGGGCATGCAGGTCGATGAGGCCGCCTTCACGCGGCTTGAGGTGCGTATCGATGAGTGGATCGATCGTCAGCAGGCCGAGGGTAGTCCGGAGCGCTGTGCCGTCGTCATCGCCGGCAGCCTGTCGCCGGGTGTCAGCAGCGAGCAGCTGGCAAGCCTGGTGCAGCGGGTGCGTGCCCGCCGCATTGCCTGCTGGCTGGATACCAGCGGCACGGCACTCGAAGCCGGTCTGGCGGTGCCGCCCAGCGGCGTGAAGCCCAACGAGCAGGAACTGGCGCTGTGGGCGGGCGAACCGCTGGAGAGCGACGCCGCCCGTCAGCGCGCGCTGGCGAGTCTGGTCGAGCATGGCATCGAGCAGGCGCTGATCTCTGCCGGTCCGGAAGGCGTGCTGTGGGCAAGCCCCGGCGCCGAGACACTGCGGGCACGCCCGCCGCGCATGCGAGTGGTCAGTACCGTGTGTGCCGGTGATACCCTGCTGGCCGCCATGCTGCATGGGGTGCTTTGCCATCCGACACCCACGGCGGCCATGCGTGAACGGATTCTGCGTCATGCCACGGCGCTTTCCGCCGAGGCCGTGACCCACCCGGGGCCGGGCGATCCCGCCGCCCCGGAGCTTGAAACCCTCCAACAACACACCAGCATCGAGACATTGGCCAGTGCCGAGGTCGCGACAGCCGGAGAGCCACGCCCATGAATGTCATCATCGTTACCGCCTGCCCGAGCGGCATGGCGACCAGCTTCCTGGCGGCGCGCCGCCTGGAGCAGGCCGCCCGTCGTCGCGACTGGGAGCCCCTCATCGACATGCGCTCGCAATTCGAGCGTGAACTCGTGTTGAGCGATGCCCAGCTCGCCGCCGCCGAACTGGTGATCGTCGCGGCGTCGCCGATGACCAGCGCCGGTCTCGAGCGTTTCGTCGGCAAGCGCGTGCATGTCGCGCCCATCGAAGAGGCGCTGCCGGACCCCGCCGCCTTCCTGGCCAATGCCGAGGCCCGCGCCCGCGTGCTGGAAGCCAAGGACATCGCCGACGTGGCTGCGACTGTCAGCACGACGGCCAGCGGCGCAGCAAGCGCAGCTGATGGAGAGGTGGCGCACAAGCCGTCCATCGTCGCGGTTACCGCCTGCCCGACCGGCGTGGCGCATACCTTCATGGCCGCCGAGGCTCTGAGCGAGGCAGGGCGAGCGCTGGGCTACCCGACGCGGGTCGAGACCCAGGGCTCGGTGGGCGCGCAGGATGCGCTGACCGAGCAGGAGATCGCCGCGGCCGAGGTGGTGATTCTGGCCTGTGATATCGAGGTCGACCCGACGCGCTTCGCCGGCAAGCGGGTCTGGCGGACCTCCACCGGCACCGCGCTCAAGAAGCCGCGCGATACCATCGAGCAGGCGCTGGAAGGCGCCGAGGTGGAGTCCGCCACCGCCGCGGACGGTCAGGGCAGCCAGCAGAAGGGCGAGAAGCGTGGCCCCTACAAGCACCTGCTGACCGGCGTGTCCTTCATGCTGCCGATGGTGGTGGCGGGCGGCCTGATGATCGCGCTGTCCTTCGTGTTCGGCATCAAGGCCTTCGAGGAAGAAGGCACCCTGGCGGCGGCGCTGATGCAGATCGGCGGTGGCTCGGCCTTCAAGCTGATGATTCCGGTGCTGGCAGGCTACATCGCCTACTCCATCGCCGACCGCCCGGGCATCACGCCGGGCATGATCGGTGGCTGGCTGGCCGCCACCCTGGATGCCGGCTTCCTCGGTGGCATCATCGCCGGCTTCCTGGCGGGCTACAGCGCGCTGGGGCTGAGCCGTTTCGTCAAGCTGCCGCAGTCGATCGAATCGCTCAAGCCGATCCTGATCATCCCGCTGGTGGCGAGCATGGTCACCGGTCTGGTGATGATCTACGTGGTCGGCACGCCGGTGGCGGGGCTGATGGCGACGCTGACCGAATTCCTCGAATCGATGGGCTCGGCCAATGCCGTGCTGCTGGGCATTCTGCTCGGCGCGATGATGTGCTTCGACCTCGGTGGTCCGGTCAACAAGGCCGCCTATGCCTTCGGTGTCGGCCTGCTGGCCAGCGAGACCTATGCGCCGATGGCGGCCATCATGGCGGCCGGCATGGTGCCGGCGCTGGGCATGGGGCTGGCCAGCTTCATCGCGCGAGCCAAGTTCGCCGAGCCGGAGCGTGAGGCGGGCAAGGCCAGCTTCATTCTCGGCCTGTGCTTCATCTCCGAGGGTGCGATTCCGTTCGCCGCCAAGGACCCGCTGCGCGTGATTCCGGCCTGCATGGTCGGCGGTGCCGTCACCGGCGCACTGTCGATGCTGATAGGCGCCAAGCTGCTGGCGCCGCACGGCGGGCTGTTCGTGCTGCTGATTCCCAACGCCATCAACGTGCCGCTGATGTACCTGGGCGCCATCGTCGCCGGCACTCTGGTGACGGGTATCGGCTATGCGCTGATCAAGAAGGGCGCACAGCAGGTCGAGACCGCTGCCGCGACCTGAGCCGCTGGCAGGCAGGTAAGGACACAAGCCGCAAACGCACAAGGCAAGACGCAAAAAGCCCCCGCCGGTCTCCCGGCGGGGGCTTTTGCATTGCAGGCCGAGCGCAGGCGCTCAGCGACAGCGGATGGCTCAGTCCAGTTCTGATCAGTCCAACTTTGATCAGTCCAGTTCTGACTTGCCGATCACGCCCGGCATCGCCGGCGCTTCATTGACCGTATCGTGGCGCACGAAGGCCAGATGCTGCTGATAAGCGGTGACGACTTCGTCGAGCACCTGGGCACGCGACAGGCCGTTGAGCTCCTGACCGCTGCCACCTTCGGAGAGGTGCACTTCCAGACGCAGGTAGAAGTCGTCATTGGCGTCGATGAAGCTCGGCGTCTGCTGGCGTACCGCACGCACCTGGTAGACGAAGTTGGAGGCGTCCTCGAACTCGACTTCCAGCGTCACGCGGGGCAGCGGCTCATCTTCCAGCGTCTCTTCGGTGACGCTCGAGACCTGACCGCGACGATTGAGCTCCTCGGCCAGCTGGTTGAGGGCCGGGCGGATGGAGCGCTTGAGGGTCGCCTCGGAACTGCCGCTCTGGGCGAAGTCGAGCACGTGATCCAGACGCTCATGCCAGTCGACGCCTTCGTAGACGCAGCTGTTGTCCTGACGCACGTTCTCCTTGCGGTCCTCGATCATCAGCGCCTTGTACATGCCGATCATCATGAAGATCAGCACGATGGAGAAGGGCACGGCGGTGATCACCACGGCGCTCTGCAGCGCGCTCAGCCCCCCGACCATCAACAGCGCCAGCGTCAGCAGGCCGATGATGGCGGACCAGAAGATGCGCAGCCAGATCGGCGCATCGTGGTTCACGTCCTTGAGGATGGAGGTGAAGTTGGCCAGTACCAGAGCGCCGGAGTCGGCGGAGGTCACGAAGAACACGATACCCAGAATCGCCACCACGGCGGTGGTGATGGTGGAGTAGGGCAGCTGCTCCAGGAAGGTGTAGATGGTGTTCTGAGGTGCGTTCAGGGCTTCGGTGGCCAGTGCCGCGACGTCCTGATTGGCGACCATGTCGATGGCGGAATTACCGAACACGCTCATCCACACCATCATGAAGCTCAGCGGAATCAGCAGCGCGCCGAACACGAACTGACGGATGGTACGGCCACGCGAGATACGCGCCAGGAACAGGCCGACGAACGGGGTCCAGGCGATCCACCAGCCCCAGAAGAACAGCGTCCAGCCGCTCATCCACTCATCGGTACCCGGGGTGTAGGCGTAGGTATCGAAGCTCTTGGCGGTGAACTGGGTGATGTAGTCACCGACATTGAGCACCAGGGCGTTGAGCAGCTGCGAGGTGTCGCTGACGGCGAGCACGAAGATCAGCAGCGCGGTGGCCAGCAGCATGTTGAACTCGGACAGCATGCGGATGCCTTTCTCGACACCGGTGATCACGGAGATGGTCGCCAGTACCATCACGCCGATGATCAGCGCGGCCTGGACGGCGAGGTTCTCGGGCACGCCGAGCATGAACTTGAGGCCGTAATTGAGCTGGATGACGCCGATGCCCAGCGAGGTGGCGATGCCGAATACGGTGGAGATGATCGCGAAGATGTCCACGGCGTTGCCGATCGGGCCATTGATGCGGTTGCCGAGCAGAGGGTAGAAGGCCGAGCGGATCGCCAGCGGCAGGCGGTGGCGGTAGCTGAAGTAGGCCAGCGACATGCCGGCGAGCACATAGATGCCCCAGCCGGAGAGGCCCCAGTGGAAGAAGGTTTCCACCATGGCGTTGCGGATCGCCGCCTGGGTCTGCGGGTCACCGGTCACCGGCGCCACGTAGTGGGACAGCGGTTCGGCGATGCAGTAGAACAGGATGTCGATGCCGATGCCGGCCGCGAACAGCATCGCCGACCAGGACAGCAGCGAGAATTCCGGGCGTGAATCATCCGGCCCGAGGCGAATGCGCCCGAAGCGCGAGCAGGCGATCAACACGCCGAAGACCAGATAGGCGACGATGGCCAGCATGTAGAACCAGCCGAAGGTGTCGATGGTCCAGCCCAGGGCGCTGCCGATCCAGGCGTCGGCCTGTTCGGTGAACAGCATCGCGAAGGCCAGGAAGGCGAGGATACCGATGATCGATCCGTAGAAGACCGTCGGGTTGATACGACTCGAGGACGGTGTGGCGTTCTCGGCGGAAGCAGGTTTCTGCATGAGCAACTCCTTATCAGGGGAAGTTTCACTCGTGCGTGGTGCTTAGCTGCCCGTCAGCCGCAGAAATTGCGGGTGGCGTGCAGGAAAAGACGGACACGAACGGCACGGGCCGTGCTCAGCTCACGCGCGGGGCGGAACTTGCAGCAGCGGCAGTGTCGACTGCCGTGGCGACGCGATTGCAGGGGCATCGCTGGGCAGCAAGCAAGAAATGCCGATGGGCAATTCATGAGAGACGCCGGGTGCGCACCGTGGTGCGGCCCCTTTTCTGCAGGCCAGATTGGCCGCAGAAGAACGATGGCGGGCCGAGCGCTGGGGAACGCTGTACCTTCATCGTGCTGCTCTCATCACTTCGAACGTCTACTCGGCGTCCCTGGACGTCACCCGACCTTCTCGCGAAGGGGCGGGTCACTCCGGTGTCTGCTCGCGAGCCCGTGGCGGTCGCCGTCGCTTGCCCCCTTGAAGTTGCCGGGATGGCAGGCGTCAGTCTCGTCGGCATCTGCCGGGTCCGCTTTCCTGTGACGGTTGCAGGCATCCCGTCTTGCTGCCGCCGGTCGAGATCGGCAGCGGAGGGGGAGCTCAGCAGTCAGGAAAACGCGACTCACATCATCACGCCGTGTAATGCTCAAAGCCTTGCAGAATTATTTTAATTGATTGTTCAATAAAAATATAACCCCCCTTTGGGGAAAAAGGCAGTGCAACTGTCGCTTCCGCTTATCCTCGTGTCGCGATCACGTCGCCGCGAGGCCCGATGGCAGAGCCTCGCAGGCACGGTGTCGTGCTCGGAAAAATCGCTGTCGGTAAAAGGACACAACGACGCCGCCCCGACCACAGAATCGTGGCCGGGGCGGCGAAAGTGACATCAGCAGGGCAGTTGAATGGCTGTGTTCGGGGCGTGGATCGTCCGGGGCGCGATCGTCCGAGGCGCGATCGTCCGGGGCGCGACCGCCCGATTCTTACCTCGCCGGAGCGTCGATCAGCCGGCTTTCAGTTGCCCGGGTGATGGCCTGACTCAGGCATCTTCAGACTGGTCGGCGTCATGCATCGGGCCGCGCTTCATGTCGCCGCCCTTCATGTCACCCTTCATGCCACCATGATGCTTGCCAGCGTGATGGCGCATGCCATTGGCCATGAAGGCTTCCAGCGCATCGAGCTGCTCGGCGGACAGCACATCGGCGAGTTTCTCGCGGCCTTCCTCACGCAGTTCCAGGCGCTGCTCCTTCATTTCCTTGCGCATTTCCTGGCGGGCGGCGACACGCTCCTGCTTGGTGTCGGCGTCCTGCATGGCATCGCGCATGTCGTCGTGCATCTCTTTCATGCTGTCATGCATCTCGTCACGCATTTCCTTGCGGACTTCCTTGAGCGCCTGCATCTGGTCATCGCTCAGGTTCCAGCTGGCCAGCAGCGCCTTCATGCCTTCCTGCTGCTGACGGTCGGCCATCTTCGGACCGCGCTTGTCACGCTGGTGCATCAGGTCCAGCACCTTGATCTGGTCGTCATCCAGCACCTTGGCCAGACGATCGTGCTGGGTCTTGCGCAGCTCCTCGAAGGCGGCCTTGCGCGCTTCACGCGAGTCGAAGTCGGTCTTCTTGAGTGACTCCATGTCGTCACGCATGGACTTGAAGGAGTCCTTGAGCGCGCTGCGCTGGTCGTCATCCAGGTCCCAGCTGTCGAACAGGGCGCCCATCAGCTGCATGCGCTGCTTGCCGTCGTCGGCCATGTGCTTGCCGCCACGCTCGCCGGCCATGTGCTTGCCGCCGCGTTCGCCACCACGTTCGTCGGCATGCTTGCCTTCGCCGTGACGTTTGCCGTCATGCTTGCCCATGTGCTTGCCGTGCATCGGCTTGCCGGCAGCCCAGTAGGCTTCGAGCACCTTGACCTGATTCTCGTCGAGAATCTCTGCCAGGGCGGCCTTGTATTCTTCACGTTGTGCCTGGATGGCGTCGCGGCGCGCTTCGCGGGAGTCGAACTTCTGCTCCTTGAGCTGCTTGCGGCTTTCCATCTGCTGTTGCTTGAGTGCGTCGAGCTGTTGCTGCTGTTCATCGCTGAGATGCCAGCTGGCGAGAATCTTGTCGAGGCCTTCCTTGCGGTCGGCGCCGTCATGGTGCTTGTCGTTGCTTGAGGCCACGGCGGTCATCGGCAGTGCCAGGGCGGTCAGCAGACCGGAAACGATGAGCTTGCGAGAAATGCGGTTCATGGCGTACTCCGAGTGTCTAGATAAAGGGCCGGAATCAAGCGATAAGAGCATTATCAGCAGTGAATGTGCCGGCATTGTGCAACGTTTCATGGGGTTGCGTGCAACGCGCCTGGGCGGAACATGCAACGGCTTGCTGTGTCTTTTTTGCAGCGTGATCTTGTGGTCTGAATCCTGTAGGGACTGAGTCCTTGGTCAAGGTGATGACGCCAGGTTTCAACCCGGGGCGCTCAGACGCGGTTGCCATCAGCCACCGTGGTGGCGCTTATTCGCCGCCTTGGCGTTCGCCTGGGCGTTCGCCGGATAGTGGCGGTCGAACTGCTGGTGGAAGCGCTGGGTCTGATGGCGATTCAGGACGCGATCGACATCGGCCAGGTAGGCCTTGCGCGCCTTGGCAAGCGCCTTGGCGTCGTGATGGCTCTCTGCGGCCTGACGTTGCTGGCGATAGTGGCGATATTGCTTGTCGAGGGTGGCACGCTGGCTGACGTTCAGGCTGATGCCATCCAGCAGCACGTTCAGCGAGACATCGGCGGCGCTGGCACTGGTCACGCTCAGCGGTGATGCCATCAGCATGACGCTCAGTACGCCGGCACCGATCAGGCGAGTGCGGGAGAGAGCACGACTGGCAGGACTGTGGGACATGACGAATACCTCACTTGTGGCGTAGACCCGCGCTTGAGCAGCAGTAAATGGCTCTCGCTTAGGCAGTGATGACAGTATCCGTCGCAGTTGGACAGCAAGTTCGCACCGTGGGTGCAACAAAAACGCAACCGCCGTCTGTGGTCACAGACGGCGGTTGTCATGTTTCTGAAAGGTTTCAGGGCCTGCGTGAGGCGAGATATCAGTCCAGCACGTCAGGCTCGAACTTGTAGCCGACCCCATAGATGGAGCGAATCACGTCGCGCTCCGGCCAGACATTGGCGATCTTGCGGCGCAGCTTCTTGACGTGGGAATCCACCGTGCGCTCGGAGACGATGCGGTGGTCGCGGTACATGTGGTCCATCAGCTGGTCGCGGGAGAAGATGCGCCCCGGCGACTGCATCATCACCTTGAGCAGCTGGAACTCGACTGCGGTCAGGCCCAGGTCGCTGCCATCGGCCAGTGCCTGCCAACCTTCCTCATTGAGCACCAGCTGGCCCTTGTCAGAGGTCTGCGAGAGGGTCTGATCAAGCGCCTGGCTGCGACGCAGCACGGCCTTGATGCGCGCCACCACCTCACGCGGGCTGAAGGGTTTGCAGATGTAGTCATCGGCGCCCAGCTCCAGCCCCAGCAGGCGGTCCACTTCCTCGACCCGCGCGGTCAGCATCACGATGGGCAGCAGGTTGTCCTCGGCCCGCAGCTGACGGCACAGGGTCAGGCCGTCGGTGCCCGGCAGCATGAGGTCCAGCAATACCAGGGCGGGTGTCTCGTCATTGACCGCCGCGATGACGGCGTTGCCGTCGTCGACATGCCGGGTGCGATACCCGCTGCCGTCCAGATAATCGCACAGCAGGCTTGCGATCTTGGGCTCGTCTTCCACCACCAGAATCAGCGGTTTCTGGGTCTCGGCCCGGGCGTCAGAGGTGTCGGCGTGAACGTCGCTCATGGTCAAGAGTCCTTGCAGATGAAAATGTCTGTTTCAAGTAGACAACAGCGGCAGGCGAATGTCCCATCGCAGTCCGCCCAGCGATGACTGGCCCGGTATCAGCTGGCCATCATGCGCACTGACCAGCGCGCTGGCGATCGACAGGCCCAGCCCTGAACCCCCGCTGGAGCGATTGCGCGAGTTCTCGACCCGATACAGGCGCTCGGTGAGGTGGGCAAGCTCGGCCTCTGGCACGCCGGGGCTCGAGTCTTCCCAGCGCACGACCGCCCAGCCTGGGTGGCCGGCGCCATCCCCGGGTGCGGCGGCCTCGCGCAGCAGGCTGACCCTCAACTTGCCGGGCGAGTCGGTGTAGGCGCGGGTGTTGCTGGCCAGGTTGCTCCACAGCTGATGCAGGCGCTGCATGTCGCCCTGAACGCGCAGCGGCAGCTGGATGTCGGTCTCCAGCTGGATGCCGCTGTCTTCCAGCCAGCCGCGCAGGTCGTCCAGGCTGTCGCTGAGCTGGGCATCCAGCTCCAGCGGCTCGCGCCAGGCTTCCAGGGTGCCGGCATCGCTCTGGGCCAGCAGGCGCAGATCCGACACCAGGCGGTTGAGGGCATCCACCTCCTGCTCCAGCGAGCCGAGGCTGTCCTGGTTCATCGGGCGGATACCGTCCTGCATGGCCTCGATCTCGCCCTTGAGCACCGCCAGCGGCGTGCGCAGCTCATGGGAGATATCACTCACCCAGCGCTGGCGCGAATCGCGGTTGGTCTCCAGCGTCTGCGCCAGCGCATTGAAGTCGCCGGCCAGCCGCGACAGCTCATCCCGCCCGCGCACCGGCAGGCGGGTGGCATAGTCGCCACTCGACAGACGGCTGGCGCCACTGGCGAGGTCACGCACCCGATGGCCCAGCCACCAGGCGATGCCGGCCGCCGCCAGCAGCGAGGCGAAGGTGGAGGACAGGATGATGGTCGCCAGATTGCGCGATTGACGCTCCAGATACTGGTCCTTGCCGCGGCGCAGGAATTCACTCACCGGCAGGTAGCCCAGCTCGCCGATCTTCTCGCCGTCCAGCATGAGGTCCTTGAACCGCATGCCGGGGATGGGGCGCGGCGGCCCATTGAGGCGCTGGCCGCGGGTATCGCGCAGCATGTAGTCCTGGGGGCGATTCATGTTGGCGCCCGGCGGCATCTCGAACCTGTCCGGCGGCGCCTGGGAATGCACGATGCGTCCCCAGTTGCGCCGGCTCTTCATCCAGTCCCAGTTGCCTTCCGCGGCGTAGGCGCTGACCAGATCGGACGAGATCAGCTCGATGCGCTCCTGCTGAGTCTGCTCCAGATACTCCGCGAACCCTCTGTCCATGCTGTGGGAGATGAACATGTAGATGCTGCCGCCGATCACGACATTGGTCAGCAGCAGGATCACGAACAGCCGCACGGACAGCCGTGAGCGCCAGGCGGTGACGGCGGGCATCATGATGTCTGCTCCTCATGACGCGGGGTGCGGGGCGGCAGCCCCAGCAGGCGGCGCAGGTTGTGCTGCAGATCTTCCAGCAACAGATAGAGCGAGGGCACCAGAATCAGCAGGATCACCGTCGCGAACAGGATGCCGAAGCCGATGGAGACCGCCATCGGGATCATGAAGCGCGCCTGACGTGAGGTCTCGAAGATCATCGGCGCCAGGCCGAAGAAGGTCGTCAGCGTCGTCAGCAGGATCGGGCGCAGACGCCGCGTGGCCGCCATGATGATCGCCTCACGCGCGGTGGCGCCGGCCAGACGCTGGCGGTTGGCGTAGTCGATCAGCACCAGGGCGTCGTTGATGACGATGCCCGACAGCGCCAGCATGCCCATCAGACTGATCACCGACAGGCCATAGCCCATCAGCTGATGGCCGATGACCGCGCCGATCAGGCCGAAGGGGATCGCCGTCATCACCAGCAGCGGCTGCAGGTAGCTTCTGAACGGCAACGCCAGCAGCAGATAGAGTGCCGCCAGTGTCAGCAGCAACGACACCTGCAGTGACCCCAGGTTGTCGGCGGTCTCTTCCTGACGCCCACCATAGCCGATGCTCAGGCTCGGATACTGGCTCTTAAGCTGAGGGTAGACGTCGCTTTCCAGGCTGGTGATCACCTGATTGACCGCGTCGGACGGGGTGACGTTGGCGGTGACCTCGATCACGCGGCGCCCGTCGATGCGCAGAATGCTGGACGCGGCGCGTCCCTGCTCGATGTCGGCCACCAGCCCCAGGGGTACGCTGACGCCGTTGCCGGTCTGCACGCCGAAGTTCTCCAGCTGGGCGAGGCTTGCGCGCTGGTCTTCGGGCAGCAGCACCTTGACCTCGACCTCATTGCGACCCTGCTGCTGCTTGAGGGCGGTCGCGCCGGACAGCGGGCCACGCAGCTGGTTGGCCAGGGTGGCGCCATCCAGTCCCAGCGAGCGACCGTAGGCATTGAGCTGCAGATAGAGCTCGCGCTTGCCGTCATCCAGGCCGCTGTCGATGTCCGACAGCGAGCTGTAATCCTCAAGCGACGTCGCCAGCGACTCGGCGGCAGCCATCAGCGCGCCACTGTCAGACGAGGAGAGGCGGATGGTGAGGCCCGCGCCGCGGCCCGGCCCGCCGATATCGGATTCGAACAGCAGCGACTCGGTATTGGCGATGGTGCCGGCTTCCTCACGCCAGGCCGTGATCAGCTGCGAGGGCGACCAGTTGTCTTCCACCGTGGTGTCCAGATTGGCGATGATGCTCAGCGAGTTGCCTTCGATCTCGGCGCTGGTGGAATAGATCGCGGGGGCGTCGTCGCGCTCACGGACCCGCTCCAGCGCGTCCAGCAGCAGGGTGCGCACTTCGCGGTCCTGGCTGATCGGGCTGCCCACCGGCAGGTTGGCGGTGACACCGGCACGGTTGGACTCGACACGCGGCATCAGCGAGAAGCCGAGGCGGCCGCTGGCCATCCAGGCCATCGCCAGCACCAGCAGCGCCAGGCCGCAGATGGCGGTCAGGCCACGATAGTTCAGGCACCCTTCGAGGAAGGGCTGGAAGCGGCGACGCGTGAAGCGCTCGAGCCCGTGCTGGACGCCATGGCGCACGCGGTCCAGCGGTGCCAGCCAGCGGATCGGCTTCTCGCTGGTGTGGCCCAGGTGCGCGGGCAGGATGAAGATCGCCTCGATCCAGCTCAGCGCGAAGATGCTGATCACCACCAGCGGGATGATGCCGAATACCAGCCCGAGGAAGCCGGGCAGGAACAGCAGCGGAATGAAGGCCACGATGTTGGACAGGATCGAGAACGCCAGCGGCACCGCGATCTCGCGCGCGCCGAGAATGGCGGCTTCGCGCATGCTGGCGCCGCGCTCGCGGTGCGAGTGGATGTTCTCGCCGACGATGATGGCGTCATCGACCACGATGCCCAGCGCGATGATGAAGGCGAACATCGAGATCATGTTGATGGACACGCCGACCAGCGGCAGGAACAGCATCGCGCCGAGGAAGGCGGTGGGAATGCCCAGCGTGACCCAGAAGGCGAGACGCGCCTCGAGGAACAGCCCCAGCAGCACCAGCACCAGCACCAGCCCCATCCAGGCATTCTTGAGCAGCAGCTCCAGACGGTCCTGATAGACCAGCGAGTCATCGTCCTCGACGCTCAGCGTCAGTCCGCGCGGCAGGCTGGCGGTCAATTGCGGCAGCATCGCCATGGTCGCGGCGGACAGCTCGTTGGGCGTCTGGGAGCCGACCTGATAGATGTCGAGACCGATCGCCGGTTCGCCGTCGTAGAGCACTTCCTTGTCGCTGTCAGCGAAGCCGTCGGTGACGGTGGCGATATCGCCCAGACGCACGACATTGCCTTCCTGGCTGGAGATCACCGGCAGCTGCGCGAACTCGGCGGCGCCGTCGCGACGCGCCTCATAGCGCACCAGGTATTCGCCCTGCTGGGTGTCGAGACTGCCCCCGGCCAGGTTGAGCGCCTGATTGCCGATCAGGCCGGCGATATCCTGATGCGACAGGCCATAGCGACGCAGCGCGCCTTCTTCCAGCGCGACATGCACCTCGCGGTCACGGATGCCGGTCAGCTCCACCTTGGTGATGTCGTCGCTGTCGAGCAGGCTCAGGCGCAGACGCTCGGCGACATTGCGCAGGGTCTGGTCATCGGTCTGGCCATGCAGCTTGAGTTCCATCACGCTGCGCGAGCGGCCCGCCAGCGAGTAGACGGGCGGGTCGGATTCATCGGGCAGGGTGGTGATGCTGTCGATGGCCTGCTGGATGTCCTGGTAGGCGCGCATGGTCTCGACGCCGTCCTGCAGCTCGATGGACAGCGAGCCGAGGCCTTCCTCGGCGGTGGCGGTGATCTCCTCGATGCCCTCCACGTCCTGTACCGCGGACTCCATCGCCTGCAACAGGCTCTCGGAGACTTCATCCGGCGTGGCACCGGAATAGCTGACGCTGACGTTGATGATCTCGAGCTCGAAGGAGGGGAAGACCTCCTTCTTGATCTGACTGGACATCAGCAGGCCGCCGAGAATCAGACACAGCATCAACAGGTTGGCGGCGACGCCGTGATCGTGCATCCAGCGGATGGGGCCCTTGAGGCGCGACTGTGCCGTCATGAGTCACTTCCGGTGGTCGTGGCGTTCTTGTCGGCAACCGTGGTGCTCCTGTCGCCAGCTGCGGTGTTTTTGTCGCCAGCGGCGGTGCTCTTGTCGACAACCGCCGTGTCCTTCTCAACTGTCGCGGTGCTCGTGTCGCCAGCCGTCGTCTTGTCGTCAGCCGCCTCGGCATCAGTTGTCTTGGCGGTCGGCGTCGGCGCATCGCCGCGCGCGCGCAGGGCCATGCCGGCCTCGACGCTGCTCAGGGAGCTGGTGATGACGCGCTCGCCGTCCACCAGACCGTCGGCGACCAGCAGGGTGTCATTGCCCAGATGGCGCACGCCTACCGAGCGCTTCTCGAGATGCCCATCCTCCGTCAGCACCCAGACCTGCTGGCCGCTGCGCAGCGCACTGATCGGCAGTTCGATCAGCGAGGCGGTGCGCTGGGGCGTCAGGGTCGCCTCGACCACATCGCCGATGCGCAGTGCCGGGGTGCTGGCGCGCGCCTCCTCGGAGACATTGAGCGCCAGCGGGTCTTCCACTGCCACCATCACCTGGGTCAGCAGGCCGTTGTCTTCCAGCGACGGCAGCACGCTCCACACTTCGCCACGGCGATGCTGGCCATCTGGCCAGGCCTTGCTCGAGAGCAGTACCGGCGTGCCCTGGCCATCACGGGCGTGGGTCGAGAGCCACTCCATGTCGGCCTGCGGCAGATTGAGGCGCACCCAGAAGCGGTCGGTGGCCACCAGCGTCAACAGGTCGGTGAAGGCGTTGAGGTCGCTGCCTTCGCCGACCAGACGCTCGCTGATCAGGCCGTCGTAGGGGGCGCGAATCTCGGTGCGGGCCAGATTGAGCTTGGCCTGATCGCGGCTGGCGCGGGCGCTTTCCACGGCGGCCTGGGCCGACTTGAGCTGAGGTTCGCGCAGGACCAGCGCTTTCTGGGCCGCCGGCAGGTTGCGACCGAAGGTCTTGTATTCCGAGGCGGCGCGGATCTGCTCGCCCTTTTCAGAGGCGAGGCTGGCTTCTGCCGTGGCGAGATCCGCCTCGGCCTGACGCAGTGCCAGCTGATAATCCAGTTGATCGAGACTGGCCAGCAGCTGGTTCTCGCGGACTTCGCGGCCGGCCTCGATGCCTTCGGGGAAGGGCGCCAGCTGACCGCTGACGCGCGTGGAGACCGTGGTCTGACGATCGGCGATCACGCGGCCGAAGCCCTCAAGCGTCGGGGCGTTGGCGGCATGGCTGACCGTGACCACCTCGACCGTGGGCGCAGGTGCCTCGCTGGGGGCACGCTTCGGCGCCCCGGGGCGATGATTCATCCACCAGGCAGCCAGCGCGATCGCCAGCGCGAGAATGATCAGCGCCAGCAGGCGCATCCAGATCAGGCGCCGCGAGGAGGGTGCGGGGCGGCCGGCTGGGGCGGGCGACGCGGAAGACGACGCTGGCGTCTCAGGGCTATGGTCCATGCGGACTCCGAACGAAAAGTGACTGGCCTGATGCGCAGCCGTCTTCCGGCCAGTCGCTTTGGCGTCGGTCAGAGCGGGCGGTGGATCATGGCCATGAAAGGCAGACGAATGGGTGGATGATCGCATGATGCCATTCAGGCGCAATGCCAAAATGGGAAATAGCGTGCAACAGACGCAATCTGCCATTGCGTGATTGGCACCCCACGAAAAAAGCTGCCACACGAAGTGGCAGCTTTTCACGAGTGCGCCTGGCGGGCGGCGCCTGCTGACGGATGAATCGCTCTATCAGCCGAGCTGAACCGCGCGGGCAGGCCAGATTTCAGTAGTTGAAATAGTTGAAATAGTTGAGCTGGATGAACGGGATAAACTAGATGAACAGGCCGATCAGCAGCGCCATGCAGACGCCGATCACGCCGATCAGGGTCTCCATCACCGTCCAGCTCTTGAGTGTTTCCTTCTCGGTGAGGCCGAAGTAGCGGCTGACCAGCCAGAAGCCGGAGTCATTGACGTGACTGAGGACGGTGGCGCCACTGGCGATGGCGATCACCACCAGCCCCAGCACCGGGCCGGACAGCGCCAGCGTATCGATCACCGGGGCCATCAGGCCGGCGGCGGTGATCATCGCCACGGTGGCCGAGCCCTGGATGACTCGCACGGCGGTGGCGATCAGGAAGGCGAGCAGGATCGGCGGCAGATTGCTGTCGGCCATCAGGTTGCCGAGCACGTCACCGACCCCGGAATCGATCAGCATCTGCTTGAAGACGCCGCCCGCGCCGGTGACCAGGATGATGATGCCGGCAGGTTCGAGTGCCTTGGTGGCGACTTCCATCACCTGTTCGCGCGTCATGCCACGGCGTGTGCCCAGCAGGGTGAAGGCCATCAGGGTGGCCAGACTCAGTGCCACGAACGGGTGGCCGAGGAAGCCCAGCCAGCCGACCAGCGGGCTGTCGTCACCGAACAGGAAGCCCGAGACGGTATTGAGCACGATCAGCGCCAGCGGCAGCAGCACGATGGACAGGATCAGACCGAAGCCCGGGGCGCGCTGATTGACCTCTTCATCGCTCATCACGCTGCCGGTATTTTCCATGTAATCCGGAATCCTGGCGTCGATGCGCGCCGCGATGAAGCGACCGAAGATCGGCCCCGCGACGATCATCGCTGGCAGGCCGCACAGCGCGCCGAACAGGATGACGTAGCCGAGATCGGCACCGATCAGCTTGGCGACCGCGATCGGCCCCGGCGTCGGTGGAATGAAGGAGTGGGTCACGGCAAGGCCGGCGAGCAGCGGGATGCCGTAATAGAGCAGCGAGCGGCCGCTGCGGCGTGCCAGCGCATAGACCAGCGGCACCAGGATGATGAAGGCGACATCCAGGAACACCGGAATCGCGACCAGAAAGCCGGTCAGCGCCAGCGCCCATTGCGAGCGCGAGGTGCCAAAGCGCCCCAGCAGGGTGTTGGCCATGCGATCGACACCGCCGGACACTTCCAGCATCTTGCCGAACATCGCGCCGAGACCGACCACGGTGGCAACGAAGCCCAGGGTGTTGCCCATGCCGTTGGTGACGGAGTCGATGATGGCGTCGGGCTGCATGCCGGTGGCCAGTCCGACCCCCAGGCTCACCACCAGCAGGGCAACGAAGGCATGCAGGCGCAGGCGCATGACGAGGTAAAGCAGCAGCAGAATGCCGCCGAGGGCGGCAAGGACGAGGGTGCTATCTGGGGACATGATGGCGAACTCTTGCGGCTGGCAACGGCGTGATCATCGGCCATTGCCCAAAGGCGTATTGTGTGAGGCGTCGTGGGTCGTGCAGGATGAAAGTTACCGGTAACATTAACGCTTACGCAATGATCCGAAAGGTGCATGAGGGACAAAAGTCTGTCGCGTCTGGCAGCTGACTGTCCGTCAATTGGCAGTCGCTCAGTGCGCGACAGCCGCCCCGAGGCGCCGGACAAGGGATTGATCGGCAACATCGGGTACGCTGGTGGGCCATTGTTTTCATTCAGGGGGAGAGGGTTTTCATGCAGCAGCAGGCAGAAGGAG
This sequence comes from Cobetia sp. 29-18-1, assembly GCF_029846405.1. Taxonomy (NCBI): domain Bacteria; kingdom Pseudomonadati; phylum Pseudomonadota; class Gammaproteobacteria; order Oceanospirillales; family Halomonadaceae; genus Cobetia; species Cobetia sp. 29-18-1. The sequence goes on along the minus strand of NZ_JARWKS010000012.1, from coordinate 40,752 downwards.
CATCAGCGGTCGCGTCGATACCGACCAGGTCAGAGGCTCTGGCCGCTCAGGGTGGCGTGCGTCTGGTGGTCATGGGGGTGTCGGGCTGTGGCAAGTCGCATGTCGGGCAGCAGCTGGCGGCGTGCCTAGGCGCGCAGTTCATCGATGGCGACGATTATCACGGTGAGGCCAACGTGGCCAAGATGGCGCGCGGCATCCCGCTGGATGACGACGATCGCCACGGCTGGTTGGCCCGTCTGGCCGAGCTGATCGAGGAGGCGCGTCGCGACGGGCGCAGTCTGGTACTGGCCTGCTCGTCCTTGAAGCGCCGTTATCGGGATCAACTGCGTGGCGGGGACCCCGCGCTGGGTTTCGTCTTCCTCGAAGGCACGCGCGAGCTGCTGCTGGAACGCCTCGAGGCGCGGACCGATCATTTCTTCAAGGGCGCTGACATGCTCGACAACCAGCTGGCGACGCTCGAGGTGCCCGGCGACGATGAAGGGCGCATCCACACCCTCGACATCAGCGCCACACCGCAGGCGCTGGTCGAGAGTGTCTGTCAGCAGATCGTCGACGCGCCAGAGCGCTAGTCGCTCGCCAGACGTCTCACGGCGCTAGGCTGCCGCCACGTATTACGTGGACAAAGTATCACGGTGCCAGACTGCCGCCTGTCTGCAGACTGAAGCCCAGGTCTTCCCACAGGCCGTGGGGCGTGGCGTCGAGATCACCGTTCAAGCGCGCCAGCAGCAGGGTGGCGGCGCGCTCGCCGATCTCGCGGCGTGGCGTGACCACGCTGGCCAGCGGCGGCCAGGTGCCGCGGGTCATCTCCAGGCCGTTGAAGCCGGCCAGCGCCAGCTGGTCGGGCACCGACAGGCCGCGGCGCTGACACTCGAACAGCCCGCCGGCCGCCAGGTCGTCATTGCAGCAGAACACGGCCTGGGTCTCGGGCCAGCGGGTCAGCATCTCGTCGAGCAGCTTGCCGCCCATGCGCACGCTGGAGGGGGCATCGGTGGTCAACAGCGCCTGCTGCGACAGGCCGGCGGCCTCCATCGCCGCACGCCAGCCGCCCAGGCGCTGTTCGACGCGGCGGTCCATGCGCGCACCGAGAAAACCGATATGGCGATGGCCCAGGGCGATCATGGCCTCGGTCATCGCGCGGCCAGCGGCGTGCTGGTCCAGTCCCACCGCCATGTCGAGCGGCGTCTCGCGTTTCTCCATGCACTCCACCACCGCACAGCCCGAGCGCGCGATCATCTCGCGGGTACGAGGGCTATGGCGACTGCCGCACAGCACCAGCCCGTCGATGCCGAAGGAGAGCCAGGTCTCGATCAGGCGCTCCTCTTCCTGCATCGAATAGCCGGTATGGCCGATCAGCAGCTGATAGCCCGCGGCGGCCAGCGGGGCTTCCAGGCCGCGATGCAGCTCCGAGAACACGGCGTTGGAGAGCGACGGAATCAGCAGCGCGATCAGTCGCGAGTGACCGCTGGCGAGGCTGCCGGCCTGACGATTGGGCATGTAACCCAGCTCGCGGGCGCATTCGGTTACCCGCTCGCGCATCGCGGCGGACACCTTCTCGGGCTGATTGAGCGCGCGCGACACCGTGACCTTGGTGACGCCCAGTCGGGCGGCGATATCGGCCAGGGTGACGCGCTTGAGGCGGGAAGCTTTGTGTGGCTGAGAGGGCATGGACATTCAAGCGGCTGCGAAGGAGGACAAGAGTGTCCCTGTTAAGGCAGCCCGGGAGCAAGCCTTGCCCGGCGGATCAGACGTGACTCAGCGAGAGCAGGAACAGGATCATCGGCGGTGCCGCCAGCGACAGCAGGAAGCCCGAGACCACGGCGACCGGGACGCAGGCTACGCCGCCGGTCTGCTGGATCACCGGTAGCGTGAAGTCCATCGAGGTGGCCCCGCCGATGCCGATGGCTAGCGGCGTGTAGCGCTGGATGGTCAGGGGGATCAGCACGAAGGCCAGCAGCTCGCGCGCCAGATCATTGAAGAAGGCGGCGCCGCCGAGAATCGGCCCGAGCTGATCACCGATCAGGATCCCCGACAGGGAGTACCAGCCGAAGCCGGCCGAGATCGCCATGCCCTGATTCCACTCCAGCGCCAGCAAGGGGGCCGCCAGCAGGCCACCGAGCAGCGAACTGGCCATCACCGTCAGCGCGATGATCAGGCCATGCCGATTGAGCAGGATCTGGCGCAGGCTCATGCCGGAGCTTCTGAGCTGGCAGCCGATCAGCGCCAGCAGCACATAGAGCGCCCATTCGGCGAGGGTGTCGGTATCAAGCTGGGTGCCGAAGGTCTTGAGCAGCACGCCGGCGCCGACGCCAAGCGCGACCACGGCGGCAAGGGTCAGCGAGCCGGACAGCGCCTGCCAGCGGGTCATCGGCGCGCCATCCACCGCCTGGGCGGGATTGGCGCGCAGCGGGCTGCGGCGCGACAGCCACCACAGCGCCAGCAGATTCAGCGGTGTGATGATGGCGAACAGCGTCAGCGCCTGACCGCTCATGGCGGCCATGCCGACACTCAACTGCTCCAGCGCCGCCAGTCCCATGCCCATCAGGAACAGGATGAGATAGATGGAGGCATTGACCAGCCGATTGACCACCGCCAGGCGGCCAGGATCGGTGAGGCGTACCAGATAGCCGAGTATCAGCGGCAGCAGAATGAAGATGAGACCCGACAGCATGACCCTTCCTTGGCGTTGCCACCCGGACAGCAGGGGCGGCGCAAGTGATTGATTGGCGGTGAATACCGCCGAAGGGCCTTACTATATCGGTTGGCGTGGAGTCTGGATAACCCCGCCATCACCATTGCGCGAGAGACTTGCTCATGGCGTATCAGCGGGGCTTATGATCAGCCGCGCTAGAGGCGGGAGCTTTCCTCACTGGCGGGCGCTGCTCAGCTGGTTCAGGGTCAGATGGGCCGAGCGCGGCGGCACCTCGCCGTTGCGGTTGCCGTCCTTGTCCATGACGTCTTCGTAGTCGAGGTAATCGAGGCCGACCATCAGGCCCGGCCAGCGCGGCGCCAGCCAGATACGGTAGTGCTTGTGCTCGCGATGCTTGCGCCACGCCTCGATACGCAGGGTGCGGAAGGTACGCTGTGCCGCCTGGCGCGTTTCCTGGCCCTGGATCTCGTACATCAAGGTGCGCTGGCGGCCCTTGTGGTCGAGATAATCCAGTGAGCAGGGCGTCGCGGCCAGACAGGCCTGCTCGCTCCATTGGCTGTCGACCTGCTGGCTCAGCAACACCAGCAGGCTCTGACGGTCAGGCAGGCGGGTGTCGCCTGCCACCGGCGCTTCCCGGTTGTAGTCCTTGCCGATGCCGGCCAGCCGATAGCCGGAGCGATAGCCCTCGGGCAGCAGGCGACCCTCCGCGAGCGTGAAGCGGCCCTGCTCATAGCCACTGGCGACCTTGATGGAGGCCTCCATGCTGGCGATGTACAGCTCGCCGCTCTGGCTGACGCGCTGGGTGATGGGCACGTCCGGCCAGCCATCCAGCACCAGGGTGTAGTGGGCGGTGAAGGGCACCGGCGCGATGCTGGCGACAGGCGCCAGGGGCGCGTCAGGGCTGACAGCGGCCTCATCGCTGGCCGCCTGGGCATTGCCCGCCAGCAGCAGGAGCGCCCCCAGGCCTGCGCGACACAGGCGCTGCCATGCCGAGGGCCGATCGGCGCGTGTGGCGGTACAAGCGCCGCGCCGCGCGGCAGATTCAGAGAAGTGAGACAAGGCGGAAGATGGCAGGGTCATGGTGACTCCCGAGACCGGCACTGGAGCCGTGGCCTGTGAATGGGGGTGTCGAGCGGTCAGGCAGCGACGGGGCAGGGCGACTATACGTGATGATGTAATGATGTTGAGGTGATCCACAATCAAGCCAACGCCCGTCAGGCGGCCACGACGATATTTCAGCGCTTGCTCATGTGCAATGGATAGGTACTCTGTAACTGCCTTGTCCTTCCCGCCGCGCGCGGCGCGTACCTAGACGTTGGGTCCAATCAGGAGATCATCATGGCCAGCATTGTCATCATTGCCGGGGATTTTGTAGAAGATTATGAGCTGATGGTGCCGTTTCAGGCGCTGCAGGCGATGGGGCATCGCGTGGATGTCGTCTGCCCGGACAAGACGGAAGGCGATATCGTCAAGACCGCCATCCATGACTTCGAGGGTGACCAGACCTACACCGAGAAGCCGGGCCACAACTTCGCGCTCAACGCCAGCTTCGCCGAGATCGCCGTCGAGAGTTACGACGCGCTGCTGATCCCCGGTGGCCGCGCCCCCGAGTACCTGCGTCTGGATGAGCGTGTGCTGGCGATGGTGCGTCACTTCGTCGAGGCCGACAAGCCCATCGCCGCCGTCTGTCATGGTCCGCAGCTCTTGGCCGCCGCCATGTCACTGGAAGGCCATCGCGTCAGCGCCTATCCGGCGTGTGCGCCGGAGGTGAAGCTGGCGGGCGGTGAGTTCGTGTCGCTGGAAGTGACCGACGCCGTGACCTCCGGCAAGCTGGTGACCGCACCGGCCTGGCCGGCGCATCCGGAATGGCTGCGTCAGTTCCAGGCGCTGCTGGTGTGATTCACCCCCGCTAGCCACGCCATCGCATCGGATGTGCCTTACGACACCCTGCCACTCGGCGGGGTGTCGTCGTTTCAGGCGGGGTGTCGTAAAGGGCGTCGTCGTTTCAGTCGCCAAACGCCTCGATCCAGGCCCGCTGTGGGGCGAGTCGCGATTGCTGTGCAGCTCGCCATGCGGGGTCGCCCAGCGTGGTGGCATAACGCTCGGCGTGATCACAGGCCAGCAGCAACCAGCTGCCGGCCAGCGACTCACCGCGTGCGCGCCTGAGCGCCAGACTCTCGAGCAGCCCCGCGAAGGCGGTGCCGGTGGAGGGGCCGACCTCAAGCCCGGCATGCTCGGCCAGCCACAGCGCGGCCGCCTGACTGCGCGCATCCGCAATGCGTCGGTAATCATCGAAATGGGCGGGGTCGAATGCCTCCAGTACGCAGGGGCGCCCGATGCCTTCGATGGGATTGGACGCCTGCGGGGCGGGCAGGCGGGTCGTACGGGTGCCGTGGGCACGATGGTGCTGCCAGCAGGCGTGATAGACGGAGTGCTCGGGGTCCACGCCGATCACGCGGGCGCGATGGCTCCCGTGATGCAGATGGCTCCCCTGATGCAGATGGCGCTTGTGGCGCAGATGACGCGCGAAGCTGGCGGCGCTGCCGCCGGTACCGGCGCCAAGAAATACCGCCTGCAGCTCGGGCAGGTCACGCGCGGCGATCTGTGCCAGGCACTCCCCGGGCAGGCTGGTGTCGCTTGCCCAGTCACCGGCAGTAGCGGCATGGCGGAATTGGTTGATGAAGTGGCCGCCGCTGTCGTCGGCAAGTGCCTGCGCATGCTGACAGAGCCGAGCGGAGTCCTCGATTTCCACCACGCGCCCGCCCTCGCCACGAATCGCTTGCTGCTTGTAAAAGGCGGTGCCCCTGGGCACCACGGCAATGAATTCCAGCCCCAGCCGGCGTGCCAGCCACGCTTCAGAGACCGCGGTGGAGCCCGAGGAGGCTTCGATCACCGGGCCGCCGGGCGTCAGCCAATCCTTTTGCAGGGCCTGCTCGAACAGCGACATCGCCAAGCGATGCTTGAGCGAGCCGCTGGCATGCGCCCGCTCGTCCTTGATCAGGATGCGCGCCTCGCCCAGCCCGCGCAGGCTGAGTTCCAGCAGCGGGGTTGCCGGGGTGGCGGCCTTCAAGGTCGCAAGCTTCATGAGGCTGCGTTGGCGCCATGACTCGCGCTGACTCGCGTGCGGGGCGTGCTGTGCTGCGGGCGTGCTGAAAGGCGCAGTCGAGGGCGAGGCAGTGGTCGGCATGGCGGCATTTCCGGTCGCAGGAAGGAGCTTTCATGGTACGACCAGCCGCCAAGCAAAACTTGCCAGTTGTCATGGCGTGAGCCATGTTTCATGGCAAGAATTCATTGCGAGGTGAGGGTAATGGAGAAAATAGTGCTCGATGCTACGGACCGCGCCCTGCTGCGGCTGCTGCAGCGCGATGCCAGCCTGTCGTTGGCGGCGCTGGCGGAAGCCGTGCATCTGACCACGTCTCCCTGCTGGAAGCGCCTCAAGCGCCTGGAAGAGTGTGGCGTGATCACCGCACGGGTGGCGTTGCTGAATGCCGAGCTGATCGGCATGGGGCTGACGGCCTTCGTGCAGCTCAAGACCCGCGATCACTCGCGGGCCTGGTTCGAGCGTTTCGTGGCCATCGTCGAGGAGATCGAGGAAGTCACCGAGTTCTATCGCATGGCCGGTGACTACGACTATCTCCTCAAGGTGCAGGTCGAGGACATGAACGCCTACGACCGCGTCTACAAGCGGCTGGTCAACACCATCGACGAGCTGAGCGACGTGTCGGCCCGCTTCGCGATGGAGCGCATCAAGACGACCACCGCGCTGCCGCTGTGATGGCTGTCAGGCAGTGACGTCTGATCGCCGGTTGAGCACCGCGCGCCAGCGCGCTCAATAACCGTGCTCGCGGCTGATGCCGGTCAGCACCTCACCCCGCTGAATGCGACGAATGTTGTCGGCCAGCTGGTCGGCGGCCTCGGCCACCGGGGTCGGCGCGGCGGCATGCGGCGTGATGATCACGCGCGGCTGGTGCCACAGCGGACTGTCCTCGGCCAGTGGCTCGTGCTGGAAGACATCGAGCAGGGCGCCCCTGAGCTTGCCTTCCTCGAGCGCCGCGACCAGATCCTCCTCGACCACGCTGCTGCCGCGCCCCGGATTGATCAGCACGGCGTCGTCGGGCAGAGCCTGGAAGACCTCGGCGTTCAGCACGTCTCTCGTGGCCGGGGTATTGGGCAACAGGTTGATCACCGCCTTGAGGCCGAGCGACTCGTCGCCCAGCACTTGCTTGAGCGAGCGGCCGCCTTCGCCGGTCTCATGGTGGCAGGTCACGCCCTGCAACGTGTGGGCGCTGCGGCTGAAGCCATGTACCGGATAGCCGTCTGCCGCCAGCGACTCGGCGATCTGGCTGCCGATGGCGCCGAGCCCGAGTACCGCCACCGGGTACTGGTGGGCGCGCACCACGCGGTGTGGGGCCCACTGGGTGTCCGCCTGCTGTCTGGCGTAGCGGTCGAAGTCACGCCGAAAGTGCAGCAGGCCGTAGCGCACGTAATCCAGCATGTGGCTGGCCATGCCGGCATCGCTCAGCTTGAGTACCGGCACATCGTCAGGCAGTGCCGGGTTGTCGAGCAGGCTGTCGACGCCCGCGCCCAGATTGAGGATCGCCTTGACGTCGTGATCACGGTGGCGCTCGAACAGCGCCGCAGGCGGCGCCCACACCACCAGCACATCGCCCAGCATCTCGCCGTCATCGGCAACGATTTCCAGCGGCGCTTGTTTTGATGACGGTTCCGACGGCTGTTCCGACGACTCGCCTTGCCGCGACCCCTTGGTGCTGGCGGTATCGCACAAGCGCTGACGCAGAGCATCGCACCAACGTTCGGCGCGTTCATGATGTACCAGTATTCGCATGCTGTTCTCCTCTTCAGGGACGCTGGGTGGCGGGTCGGGATTGCTGCACTCTCCCGGCCTGTTCGCAGGCTCTGTTCGTGGCTCTGTGCAAAGGGGCTGGAGTTGTCGCCTCACCATGCGCCATTGCCTTGCGGGCATGGCCGGCTCGCGGGCGGCAATGGCGCAGGCCTTGCAAGGGCTCAAGCGAAGGGCGACAGTGCCAGAGTCGTCCTTTGACCCGTTGTTGGCAGAGTGACAGACTCGAATCCAGAGGGGAATTCGGATGTACGCATGTACGCCGACCCTGCCGACCCGCAGGGCGCATCGTTCGCTCGCGGCGCATGCAGGCATTGTCAGCCCGGAGCGGCTGACAGGTCGGTCACCCGCCGCCTGGCCCTGCGTATGGCCACTGGCTCCGCCCCAACGTGCTGCTTGCCTCAAGGCCTGATCGAAAAGGAGCGCTGCATGAGTCAATTCCCGCCCCATACTGGTGCGCCCCAGCCAGCCTTCGCTGGCCTGGCCACCTTGCCCAGCAGCGAGGCACCGGCCACCGAGAGTGACTGGACGCCACGCGCGCTGTCCGCTGGCCGTCAGGCCTTCACCATCGGCGAGTATCGCGCGCGCATCCATCGGGTGCGTGAGGCCATGGCGCGCGCTGGCATCGATGTGATGGTGATTTCCGACCCCTCCAACATGGCGTGGCTTACCGGCTACGACGGCTGGTCCTTCTATGTGCACCAGTGCGTGCTGCTGGGGCTTTCCGGCGAGCCGGTCTGGTACGGGCGCCGTCAGGACGGCAACGGCGCGCTGCGTACCTGCTGGATGGGTGAGGACAACATCCTGTGGTATCCGGATTACTACGTGCAGAATCCGGACATGCATCCGATGGAGTTTCTCGCCCAGTCCATCCTGCCGCAGCGTGGCTGGCACGATGGGGTCGTCGGGGTCGAGCTCGACAACTATTACTATTCGGCGCGGGCGCACCTGTCGCTGGTCAAGGAGTTGCCCCACGCGCGGCTGGTGGATGCCAACTCGCTGGTCAACTGGTGTCGGGCGATCAAGTCCGAGCAGGAAATCGCCTATATGCGCGTGGCCGGGCGCATCGTCGAGCGCATGCATTCACGCATCCTAGAGATGATCGAGCCGGGCCTGCCCAAGAGTGCGCTGGTCGCGGAGATCTACCGGGTCGGCGTCGAGGGCGTGATCGGGCCCGAGGGCGAGATTCTCGGTGGCGACTATCCGGCCATCGTGCCGCTGCTGCCCACTGGCAGTGATGCCGCCGCGCCGCACCTGACCTGGGATGACACGCCATTTCGTCAGGGCGAGGGCACCTTCTTCGAGCTGGCCGGCTGCTACAAGCGCTATCACGCACCGCTGTCGCGTACCGTGTTTCTCGGCCGTCCGCCGCGCGATTTCGTGCGTGGTGAGTCCGCCTTGCTGGAAGGCATCGAGAGTGGTCTGGCCATCGCCAAGCCCGGCAATCGCTGCTGTGACATCGCGCTGGCGCTGGGCGCGGCGATGGACAAGTACGGCTTCGACCGTGGCGGCGCACGCTGCGGCTATCCCATCGGCATCAGCTATCCGCCGGACTGGGGCGAGCGCACCATGAGTCTGCGCCCCAGTGACGAGACCGTGCTGGAACCGGGCATGACCTTCCACTTCATGCCCGGCATGTGGATGGACGACTGGGGGCTCGAGATCACCGAGTCGATCCTGATCACGGAAAACGGTGCCGAGCCGCTGTGTGATGTGCCGCGCCAGCTGTTCGTCAAATAGCCTGCCGACAAGTGTCAGCAGCCCGCCATAACAAGGAGTGGTGTCATGCGAGAGTCCCCCGTCAGTCTGACCATCGATCTGTTCGCCGATGGCGTTCAGCACGGTTTCTTCAAGCTGCCGATCTCGACTGACGAGTCGGCGTGGGGCGCGGTGATGACCCCGATCAGCGTGATCGCCAATGGTGAGGGGCCGACGGTATTGCTGACCGGCGGCAATCATGGCGACGAGTACGAAGGCATCACCGCGCTCTACAAGCTGGCGGCGCGTCTGACTGCCGAGGACGTGCAGGGCCGCGTCATCATCGTGCCGACCATGAATGCGCTGGCGGCCAAGGCCGGGCGGCGCTGTTCGCCTCTCGATGGCGGCAACCTCAATCGCAGCTTCCCCGGCAGCCCCACCGGCGGCCCGACCGAGCAGATCGCCGACTACTTCACCCGAGTGCTGGTGCCGCAGTGCGACTATGCGCTGGACCTGCATTCCGGCGGCCGCACCCTGGATATCCTGCCGTTCGCGGCCGCGCACCGTCTCGACTATCTCGAGGAGTCGCTGGGCGTCGAGCAGTGTCGTCTGCAGGAAGCCGAGAGCCTGGCCGGGGCGCTGGCCTTCGGGGCGCCCTCGGCGATGATGATGTTCGAGCTGGACGCCGAGGCACTCTACGACACCGCGGTGGAGCGCCAGGGCAAGGTCTTCGTCACCACGGAGCTGGGCGGCGGCGGTTCCACCACGCCGGAGCGTCAGGCGATCGCCGACCGTGGCGTCGACAACTTCCTCGCCTTCAGTGGTGTGCTGCGCGAGCGCAGTCGCGCGGATCTAGAGCAGGACATCGAGCGCCAGCGTGCCAACCAGGCGAACGCGCCGCTGTTGATCGACATGCCGGATGCCAGCTGTTACGTGCAGAGTGAGCATGAAGGGCTGCTGGAGCTGTGCGTGGCACTCGGCGAGCAGGTCACGGCGGGGCAATGCGTGGCGCGGGTCTATCCGCTGGGGCGCGCCGGTCAGGCGGCGGTGGAATATCGCGCGGCCCGTGATGGCGTGCTGGTGGCGCGGCGCTTCCCGGCCCAGGTGAGTCTGGGCGACACCCTGGCGGTGATCGCGGAAGTCGTGGACGACCTGGCGCGAGAGGCCTCATGAGCGCGAGTCCCTCCCGCTCGCAGCCAGCGCCGAAGCTGGATGCCTTCGATCTCAAGATTCTGGCGATACTCGAGCGCGATGGCCGTATCACCAAGTCGCGGCTGGCCGAGGAGATCAACCTGTCGGTCAGCCCGTGCTGGGAGCGCGTCAAGCGCCTCGAGCAGGCGGGCATCATCGAGGGTTATGCCGCCATCATCAATCAGCAGCGCCTGAGTGATCAGCAGGGTGGCGCTGCTTCGGGGGCTGCCCCGCGCACGCCGGTGTGGGTCGAGATCCACCTCAAGCATCATGATGCCGGCAGCTTCCAACGCTTCGAGCGTGCCATGCGAGAGGCGGATGAGGTGATCGAATGCGTCGCCGTCGGCGGCGGGGTGGACTACCTGCTGCGGCTGGAGACCGCCAGCATCGATGCCTATCAGCGTCTGGTCGATCACTGGCTGGTGTCAGAGCTGGGCATCGATCGCTATTTCACTTACATCGTCACCAAGCAGGTAAAATAGGCGCGCCGGGCGCGGACTTGTCGTCATCTTGCCGTCCCGCTTTTCAGGCTCACTTTCCTGGCTCATTTTCCTTGATCGCAAAGGGGATCGCACGATGGATAGACTCACTGCCATGCAGGTGTTTCGCGCCGTGGTAGAGGAGGGCAGTTTCGCGGGCGGTGCTCGTCAGCTGGGACTATCCAACGGCATGGTCAGCAAGCAGATCTCGCGCCTGGAAGTCGAGCTGGGCGTTCGCCTGCTGATGCGCACCACGCGCAGTCTGCAGCTGACCGCCGAGGGCGAGCATTACCTGGCGGGTGCCTGTCGTGTGCTCAATGACCTTCAGGCGCTGGAAGACAGTCTTGGCGAGCGCCAGGGCGAGGTTCGGGGGCGCTTGAAGATGTCGGCACCGATGGATTTCAGCATCCAGTGTCTGATGCCGGCCCTGGCGCATTTCCGCCAGACCTACCCCTATGTCGAGCTCGACCTGCGCCTGGAGGATCGCCATGTCGATCTCATGGCCGAGGATTATGATCTGGTGATTCGCGCCGGTGCGCTGTCTGATTCCAGCCTGATCGCGCGCCGGTTGGCGGGCACCCAGGTCGGAGTCTATGCCAGCCCGGGTTACCTGGCCGAGAATGGCACGCCCGAGGTGCCGGAAGACCTTGCCCATCACCGCTGCCTGAATTACACCCAGCAGCGCGAAGGGCCGGTGTGGAGCTTCATGGTTGACGGGCGGCCACGCAAGATCCGCCTGTCGCCGACCTTCAGCTGCGACAGCGGGCGCGGGCTGGTCGAGGCCGCCGCCCAGGGCATCGGCATTACCTGCAAACCGGATTTCCTGGTGGCCAATGACGTCGCCAATGGCCGCCTGGTGCCGCTGCTTGTCGACTACTGGTGCGCGCCGGTGGATATCCATCTGGTCTATGCCGAGCGCGACATGCAGCCGGCACGCCTGCGGGCATTGATAGAGGTGCTGTGTGAGCACTTCGCGCGGATTGGCCACACGATGATGCCCGACGTGCTCGCCACGTCATCGACAGCCGTCCGCGACACCACGGCCGTGAATGATGCCGGGCAGAACGATCTGTCACCGCTCGAGGCTGTGAAGCCGGGTCTGCGGCCGTGATAGACTCCGCGCCCTTGTCCCGTCTGTTCGAGTCGCCCGTCTCCATGATGATTGTCGCCAGCGGTATCTGCCGATGAGTCCTGCCCGCCCAGGCGACACGCCTGCCTCTGCTTCCCGTTCTTCTGCCCCGGTGCTGGTCTTCGATTCCGGCGTCGGCGGGCTGTCCGTCGCCGCCGAGATCCGCCGCCAGTGGCCGCAGCTGTCGCTGGCCTATGTCTGTGACAACGCCGCGTTGCCCTATGGCACCAAGCCGGATGACTGGTTGATACCGCGCATCGTTCAGGTGTGCGTGGCGGCCGTCGAGGCAAGCGGGGCACGGGCGTTGGTGGTCGCCTGCAATACCGCCAGCACCCTGGCGCTGACGGCGCTACGCGCAGCGCTGTCGATTCCGGTGATCGGCACCGTGCCCGCCATCAAGCCGGCGGCGACGTTGGCACGTGCGCGTCAGAGTGCAGCACGTCGTGAGAAGTGCGAGCCGCCGGTCTTCGCGTTGCTGGCGACATCCGCCACGGTGCGTCGCGCCTACACCGAGCAGCTGATTCGTGACTTCGCCGCCGACTGTCGCGTGATTCGCGTCGCCGCCGATCCTCTGGTCGCGGAGGCCGAGCGGCGTCTGCGCGGTGAGCCGGCGCGCCCCGAGGTGGTGGCGGCCAGTCTGGCTGATCTGGCGGCGGTCGAGGCGCTGGAAGTGGTGATTCTCGGCTGCACGCATTTCCCGCTGCTCGGCGCCGACATCTCGCAGGTGCTGGGCGAGTCTCGGGTGGCGCTGGTGGATTCCGGCGCGGCAATCGCCCGCCGCGTGGCGGAGGTGCTGGCGCTTGGTGCTGCGGCGCAAGCGGCTGATCAGCAATTCGCTCAGGCTGCTCAGCAAGTCGCCCAAGAGGCTGAACAGCAAGTCGCTCAAGCGGTTCAACCAGCACCGCATGAGCACATGGCGCTGGCGACGGATGCCCGGCAGCCGGGGCTGGCCACGGCGCTGGCCAGTCAGGGTTTCGCCGCGCCGCAGGCGCTGGCGTTCGACGACTGAGGAGCAGGGGCGTTGACTCTCGCGGCCCTCTTGCACCTGCCTGCTCCCGCCTTGGCTCGCCATTTGGCGCTTGAGCTTCGCGCTGCCGATGGTAGGCTAGCGCGCCCAACCTTTGAATGGACGTGATCGGCATGGTTCACCATGACGTCCCCGCGTCCCTTTGCTCATCGTTTCAGTGCTGCGGTATGCCCGCAGGCAGGAGTCAGTGTGGCCATCGCCGTCGTCGATCCCAGTCAGTATGAACAGCAGCTCGCCGAGAAGGCCGAGCAGACCCGCGCACGTTTCGCTGCCTTCGATGCGCCGGAACTGGAGGTATTTCCCTCGCCGCCCAGCCATTACCGCATGCGTTGCGAGTTCCGTATCTGGCACGAGGATGATGACCTCTATTACGCGATGTTCGAGGTCGAGTTCGACGACGAGGGCAACAAGAAGAAGACGGTCGTGCGCATGGACGACTTCCCGGTCGCCAGCCAGCGCATCAATGAATTGATGCCGCTGCTGCGTGAGCGACTCAAGGCAAGCCCGGTGCTGCGTGAGCGTCTGTTCCAGTGCGAGTTCCTCACCACCCTGAGCGGCGAGGCGCTGGTCACGCTGATCTACCATCGCAAGCTCGGCGAAGACTGGGAAGCCGAGGCGCGTGCGCTGGAAGAAGAGCTCGATATCATGATCATCGGGCGTTCGCGCAAGCAGCATATCGTGCTGACGCGCGATCACGTCTTCGAGCGTCTCGAGGTCGATGGCCGCGAGTACGTCTATCAGCAGGTCGAGAACAGCTTCACCCAGCCCAATGCCGAGATCTGCCGCTCGATGCTCAGCTGGGCACGAGACGTGACTCATCCTGACAAGGCGCAGGCGGAAGGCCGTGAGCAGGGCGATCTGGTCGAGCTCTACTGCGGCAACGGCAACTTCACCATCGCGCTGGCCGAGAACTTCCGCCGCGTGCTGGCCACCGAGATCTCACGCACTTCCGTGGCCTCGGCGCAGGTCAACCTGGCGGCCAATAGCATCGACAATGCCCAGGTGGCGCGCATGTCGGCCGAGGACTTCTCGCTGGCGCTGGCGGGCGAGAAGGCGGGCCGTCGCGTCGCGGAGATGGACCTCGACAACCACGACTTCCGCACCGTGCTGGTCGATCCGCCGCGTGCCGGCCTCGATGCCGACAGCTGCGAGCAGACCGCGCGCTACGAGCGCATCGTCTATATCTCCTGCAACCCGCAGACGCTGATCGACAACCTTGAAGTACTGTGTCGCACGCACCGTATCGAACGCTTCGCGCTGTTCGATCAGTTCCCGTATACCGACCACCTCGAATGCGGTGTCTATCTGGTTCGCAGATAAGCGCATCTTCAAACCGACAGCCGATGTCACGCCCGCGTGAGCGACGTATCGCGGCAATCGTTTGAAAAACCAGAGCCCCGACGTCATCTACCTGTCAGGTAGGGGACGACGGGGCTTTTTTGCGCACATGACAGTCACTCGAATTAGACTTTCGTTTCACGCGCGGACCGCCAAGTCAATACCCGATGCACAGATGTAATGCTGCATGACCAATATGGAACAGGCATGGGGCAGAGGCGCAGACTGCGCTAGTCTGTGATGCACTGCATGAGTCTGTGCTGCAACGCCTTTTTGGCCGGCGCAGACTCTCTATGACTATTTTCCCTGATACATCCATCAGGTCAGTCGAGGTGATTGATGCTACACGTGGCGACGGACGGCAAGCAGGAATTTCTTGCGCAGCTCGAAGAGCAGCTGGACAAGCGACTTCCCAAGGACAAGGTGGACGTGATCGCGGCGTTTGCGCGCGACTATCACGCAACGGCCTCCTTCGAGGACATGGCCGAGCGCAAGCTGGATGACCTCTACGGTTCCACCCTGGCCGTATGGCACTTCCTGCAGAGCCTCGAGGCTCCCAAGGTGCGTGCCTACAACCCGGACTTCGAGAAGCATGGTTGGCAGTCGACGCACACCATCATCGAAGTGCTGCACCCGGACATGCCGTTCCTGGTCGATTCCGTGCGTATCGAGCTCAACCGTCGTGGCATCACCGTTCACGCCATCCACAACGCCGTGCTGGCCGTTGCACGTGATGATGCCGGTCAGCTGGAGCGCGTGACCGCACCGCGTGCCGAGAACGCCCCGCAGCACCGCGAGTCGCTGATCTACATCGAGGTCGATCGTCACAACGACGCCGAGACGCTGGAAGACCTCGAGACCAGCCTGCGTGAAGTGCTGGCCGAAGTGCGCGTTGCCGTCGCTGACTTCGACGCCATGCGCAGCCAGGGCGCCCAGGCGCTGCAGGAGCTGCGTGACAACCGTCCGCCGACCGTCTCCGAGGCTGACCATCAGGAAGCCTGCGACTTCATGCAGTGGATGGGCAACGACCACTTCACCTTCCTGGGCTATGACGAGTACACCGTCGATGAGCAGGAAGACGGCACCCGCGTGCTGAACAAGGTCGAAGGTTCCGAGCTGGGGGTGCTCAAGCTGGACCTCGAGCGCTATCACGAGCAGTCCCGTCACCAGCAGAGCGTCAACAGCGATCAGTACGTGCTGATTCCGGAGCTGCTGTCCTTCGCCAAGAGCGCCTTCCACGCCCGCGTGCACCGTCCGGCCTACCCGGATTACATCACCGTCGAGCGCTTCGATGAAGAAGGCCGCGTGATCGGCGAGCGCCGCTTCCTGGGGCTCTACACCTCCACGGTGTACAACCAGAGCCCGCGCAACGTGCCGATTCTGCGTCGCAAGGTGCAGGACGTCATGGAAGCCGCCGGCGTCAACCCGAAGGGCCACAACGGCAAGCACCTGCTGCAGATTCTGGAAGTCTATCCGCGCGATGACCTCTTCCAGATCTCCACGGACGAGCTGACCCGTACCGCCACCAGCATCCTCAACATCCGCGAGCGTCGTCGCGTGCGTCTGATCGTGCGTGAAGACCGCTTCGGCAAGTTCTTCTCGGTACTGGTGTTCGTGCCGCGCGACGTCTATTCCACCGACCTGCGTGTGCGCATCCAGAATCTGCTGTGTGAAGAGCTGAACGCCACCTTCGGTGACTTCACGCCGTATCTGTCCGAGTCCGTGCTGACACGTATCCAGTTCATCCTGCGCTTCAAGGGCGATGAGCCGGGCCAGTACGACATGCGCGCGCTGGAGAACAAGATCGCTCAGCTGGCCCGCAGCTGGCGTGACGAGCTGCACGCCGCCATGGTCGAAGGCTTCGGTGAAGAGCAGGCCAACGAGCTGATGACTCGCTACCGTGATGCCTTCCCGGGCAGCTACCGTGACGACTTCTCGCCGCGCACCGCCGTCTATGACGTGGGCCATCTACGCGCGCTGGACGAAGGCCAGGCCGTCGGCCTGAGCACCTATCGTCTGGTCGAGGACGACAACTCCGGCGTCAACCTGAAGCTGTTCCACAAGCATCAGCCGATTCCGCTTTCCGACGTGCTGCCGGTGCTGGAAAACCTCGGCCTGCGTGTCATCGGTGAGCGTCCCTACGAGATCACCCGCACCGATTCCTCCTGCTGGGTGCACGATTTCGATCTCGAGCATCACGGCAAAGGCGCGGTCGAGCTCTCCGAAGTGCGCGAGAGCTTCATCGAAGCCTTCAAGAAGATCTGGTCCGGCGAAGCCGAATCCGATGCCTTCAACCGCCTGATCATCGGCTCTGGCCTGGACTGGCGTGAAGTGGCGATGCTGCGTGCCTACGCGCGCTACCTGAAGCAGATCCGCTTCGGTCTCTCCCAGGCCTACATCGCCAATGCGCTGGGCAGCCATCCGGATATCACCCGCGAGCTGGTGCAGCTGTTCAATCTGCGCTTCGACCCGCAGGGTCAGGGTGGCGAGGATGACGTCAACGCCTGCCGCGAGCGCATCAATGGTCTGCTCGACCAGGTCTCCAGCCTGAACGACGACCGGCTGCTGCGTCGCTACGTCGACCTGATGATGGCGACGCTGCGTACCAACTTCTTCCAGCCGGCAGAAGATGGTCAGGCCAAGGACTACATCAGCTTCAAGCTCGACACGCGCAGCATTCCTGACGTGCCGAAGCCGCGCCCGATGTTCGAGATCTTCGTCTACTCGCCGCGCGTCGAAGGTGTTCACCTGCGTGGCGGCAAGGTCGCACGTGGTGGTCTGCGCTGGTCCGACCGTCATGAAGATTTCCGCACCGAGGTGCTGGGTCTGGTCAAGGCGCAGCAGGTCAAGAATGCGGTCATCGTGCCGGTCGGCGCCAAGGGCGGTTTCGTCTGCAAGCGCATGCCGGAAACCACCGACCGCGACGTGATCCAGAAGGAAGGTATCGCCTGCTACCAGATCTTCATCCGCGCACTGCTCGACATCACCGACAACCTGTCCGGCGGTGACGTGGTGGCCCCGACGGCCGTCGTGCGTTACGACGAAGACGACCCCTACATGGTCGTCGCGGCCGACAAGGGCACCGCGACCTTCTCCGACATCGCCAACGCCATCTCCAACGAGTACGGCTTCTGGCTGGGCGATGCCTTCGCCTCCGGTGGCGCCAACGGTTACGACCACAAAGGCATGGGCATCACCGCCAAGGGCGCCTGGGTCAGCGTGCAGCGTCACTTCCGCGAGATGGGCATCAACATCCAGGAAGACGAGTTCAGCGTGGTCGGTATCGGTGACATGGCCGGTGACGTCTTCGGCAACGGCATGCTGCTGTCCGAGAAGATCCGCCTGGTCGGTGCCTTCAACCACCGCAACATCTTCGTCGATCCGAACCCGGACACCGCGAAGAGCTTCGCCGAGCGCGAGCGTCTGTTCCGTCTGCCGCGTTCCAGCTGGGACGACTACGACAAGAGCCTGATCAGCGAAGGCGGCGGTCTGTTCTCGCGTGATGCCAAGACCATCGCCATCAGCCCGCAGATGAAGGAAGTCTTCGACATCAGTGCCGACCATCTGGCGCCCAACGAGCTGATCAACGCGATGCTCAAGGCGCAGGTCGACCTGATCTGGAACGGCGGTATCGGAACCTACGTCAAGGCGTCCAGCGAGTCCCACGCCGATGTCGGCGACAAGGCCAACGATGGCCTGCGTATCGACGGCCGTGAGCTGCGCTGCAAGGTGGTGGGCGAAGGCGGCAACCTGGGTCTGACCCAGCGTGGCCGCATGGAAGCCGCGGCCCAGCAGGGCGTGCGCGTCAACACCGACTTCATCGACAATGCCGGTGGCGTGAACTGCTCGGATCACGAGGTCAACATCAAGATCCTGCTGGACGACATCGTCGCCCGTGGTGATCTGACCGACAAGCAGCGCAACCAGCAGCTCGCCGAGATGACCGACGAAGTCGGCGAGCTGGTGATCAAGGACAACTATCGCCAGACCCAGGCACTGTCGCTCTCCGAGCAGCAGTCCAGGGAAGGTATGGGCGTCTTCCGTCGCTTCATCAATGAGCTGGAAGCGGCCGGCACCCTGGACCGTGAACTCGAGTTCCTGCCGTCCGATGAAGCGCTGATCGAGCGTTCCAACGCCGGTGAAGCCCTGACCCTGCCGGAACTGTCCGTGCTGGTCTCCTACGCCAAGAGCGATCTCAAGACCAGCTTGATCGCCTCTGACGTGCCGGACGACAGCTACGTGCAGCAGCACCTCGAGCGCGCCTTCCCGCGCGTGCTGATGGAGCGCTTCCCGGAAGAGATGTACCAGCACCGTCTGAAGCGTGAAATCGCCGCGACCCAGATCGCCAATGACCTGGTCGACCACATGGGCATTGCCTTCGTGCGTCGCCTGGAAGACACCACTGGTGCCGACAAGGCGGAAATCGCGCGTGCCTACATCGTGGCGCGTGACAGCTTCAATCTGGAAGCGCTGTGGACCCAGATCGAGGCTCTCGATCACCAGGTGCCGGCAGAACTGCAGTACCGCATGATGGGTGACCTGATGCGCCTGATGCGTCGTGCCACTCGCTGGTTCCTGCGTCAGCGCAGCTCCATGGGCGTCAAGGAATGCATCGGCCACTTCGCCCCGCGTCTGGCCCAGCTCTCCGAAAGCATCGGTGAGCGTCTCAAGGGCGAAGCCCGCGAGAACTGGGAAGCGCGTCGCGACAGCTATGTCGAGGCAGGCGTGCCGGAGGCCCTGGCCAGCACCATCGCCGCGACCTCAAGCCTCTATGCAGGGCTTGGCATCATCGAGGCGGCCAAGGCGACCGGCGAGAAGATAAATCGCGTGGCAGAAGCCTTCTACGGCATCGGCCATCGTCTGGAGCTGCCGTGGGTCGGTGACAAGATCAACGGCCTTGAGGTGCAGGACAGCTGGCAGGCGCAGGCACGTGAAAGCTTCCGCGATGATCTCGATCGTCAGCAGCTGGCACTGACCGTCAGCGTGCTCAAGCAGGACAATGCACCGCGCGAGATCGATGAGCGTGTCGACAGCTGGATGGCCAGCCACGAGAGTCTGGTCAGCCGCTGGTGCTCACTGCTCGGCGAGATGAAGGGCGGTGCTCAGCTGAGCTTCCCGCTGTTCGCGGTCGCCCTGCGCGAGCTGGTCGATCTGGCCGAGTCCAAGCGCGAAGCCTGATGCTTTCGGCCTCGGAGGCAGCAAGAGGCTGACGCAAGTGGCGAGCATCTGATGACTCGCTGATAGAAGCCCTCACCATTGGTGAGGGCTTTTTCATGTCGGGAATGAATAAAAAAGTGATAGCTGAAGCCTGCGGTAAGGTAACTGTCGTCAGCTGTCTGGTATGCTGAATGGCGACCAGTGCAGAGACTGATACAGGCCCTGATGGTTGCATCCTTTTCTGCAGACCCTGTTTTCAGTCCTTGATTTTCAGACCCTCATTTCAAGTCTCGGAGTCGCTGCGGCGCTCGCTGGAGGCTTCTGTTTTCAAAGCATCAGTACAACAAGGCAGAGACACCATGTCACATCGTGCATTACCCCTCGCCTGCGCCCTCGCGCTCGGCCTGTCCACTCTGGCATCCCAGGCCGTGCTGGCCGATGGCAGCCCCGCTCAGCAGCGTGCAGAAGAAGCGGCAGGCAAGCTGGACATCTCCAAGTTCCTCAAGCCGCGCAGTGATGCCCACAGCCAGAACTTCCTGTTCGGCGGCACCAGCGTGCACCAGTTCACCATCAAGGAAGCCGGACGCTACGAAATCGATGGCGTCGCCAGTTTCGATGTGACCGACCCCTACACCATGAAAGCCACGCTCGAGAGTGAGCAGGGTGAGGTCGTGGCCACTGCAGAAGGTGACAGGGCCTCTGATGGCTTGAACATGAATACCGAGCTTGAGCCGGGCGTCTACAAGCTGCGTGTGCGCGCCGACAAGCTGGGGGCTGGCAAGTCGGGCGGCAACACCTATGAAATCAACGTCGCAGGCCTGAGCGAGAGTGGCGAGAAGCTGTCTGCCGAGGAAAGCGGCATCGAGACCGGCAACGGCCTGGTCTTCCTCGACACCGATGGCGATGGCCGTCGTACCGCCTTCGTCGATGCCAACGATGAAGTCGCGACCATCAAGCCGGCCACCGTTGCCGCCGCCGAACAGGCCGCCCGTGAGAAGAAGGCTGCCGAGACAGGCAATGCGGCAGCTGAAGGCGCTTCCGCCACAGGCGCCGTCGCTACTACTTCGGCAGCCGCGACTGCTGCAGCCGAGACGTCTGCCGCTGCTGCCACGACCGCTGCTGCCACGGGCAGTGCAGCCGTGACGGAAACCGAGGCCGAAGCGGAGCCGGATCGTCGTTTCGACGAGATCGTCACCGATGTGCGCATTCTCGAGAAGGGCGAGGTCATGACCTTCGATGTCGCGGACCGCGGCACCGTGACCATCGACAGCGAGACCTTCCCGGGCAGCGAAGGTACCTACAAGCTGCAGATGCGCCTGCTGGACGAGAGTGGCAATACCGTCGCCAGCGACAAGGGCGAAGGCTTCCAGGGCGACTTCCACCTCAAGACCGTGCTTGAGCCGGGGCGTTACACCGTCTGGGTCAGCGGTCAGAAGTTCGGCTCTTCCATGCAGGGTGTCAACAACTACACCGTGCGCGTGCAGCAACTCGACGTGAAATGATCTGCAGGGCATGACCCCGACCCCGTCGGGGGCGACACAAGGGCGGCCCAGCGGGTCGCCCTTTTTTGTTGCCCTGAGTGTGAGCAATGCTATCGACAGCAGCGCGAGCGTTCCGGCGCGCAGTGTCTGTCCCCGCGGGCTTCGGGTATACTTCGCGCCCAGCTATGCTGTCGTCACGACCCTGCCGCCCGCTGTCTGGAGATCATCATGTACTCGTTTGCTCGCTCGCTTCTCTTCAAGCTCGACCCGGAAACAGCTCATGGTGTGACGCTGAGTGCGCTGGACATGGCACATCGCCTCGGCATGGCGCGCGGTCTGGGCGGTGAAGCGCCGCGTGATCCGGTCTCGCTAATGGGGCTCGAATTCCCCAATCGCGTTGGCCTGGCGGCAGGTCTCGACAAGAATGCCGATCACCTCGATGCGCTTGCCGCTCTGGGCTTCGGCTTCGTGGAGGTCGGCACGGTGACGCCGAAAGGGCAGGACGGCAATCCCAAGCCGCGTCTGTTCCGGCTGCCGGAGCATCAGGCGATCATCAACCGCATGGGCTTCAACAATGCCGGAGTCGAGCATCTGGTCGCGAAGGTCAAGGCCAGTCAGGCGCGTGCTGCCTTTGGTGTCGTGCTGGGGATCAACATCGGCAAGAACCTGACCACGGCGGTGGATGATGCATTGAGCGACTATCTGGTCTGCCTCGATGCCGTGCATGCGCATGCCGACTACATCACCGCCAATATCTCGTCGCCCAATACCCCGGGGCTGCGCAATCTGCAGTTCGGTGATCATCTCAGCCAGCTGCTGGCCGGGCTTCGCCAGCGTTGCGATCAGCTCGATGCCGAGCGCGGCAGGAAGGTGCCGCTGGTAATCAAGATCGCGCCCGACATGGACAACGAGGAAATCCTGTTCGTGGCGCGCGCGTTGGCGGACAACGGCATCGATGGCGTCATCGCCACCAACACCACCATCGAGCGTACGGCGGTCGCGGGTAGCCCGCATGCGCAGGAGGCGGGCGGACTTTCCGGCGCCCCGGTGCGTGAATCGTCGACGCGGGTGATTCGTGGCCTGCGTGAAGCGCTGCCGAACATGCCGATCATCGGTGTGGGCGGTATCACCGATGGCGAGAGTGCGCGTGAGAAGATCGCCGCGGGGGCGGATCTGGTGCAGCTGTATTCCGGGCTGATCTACCGCGGCCCGGCATTGATCGGTGAGTGCGCGCGTGCACTGGAGAAGGCCGATACCCTGATCAAGGTGTGATCCGGCCTGGGCTCCGTCGCAGCGTGATGCTGGTATCTCCCACTCACGGCGCTTCAAGAGAGGGGCGAGTGGGGAAGGGCAGACACAGAAAAGCCGCCTTCTGACATCAGAAGGCGGCCTCGGTACCGGCGTGAATGATGATATGACAACGGCAGGGAAGTGATGCGTGATCTGCCGTTGTCGTGTTGGCTGCCATGTCCAGCCAGCGTGCACGATGCGAAGCGCTTTTGCCGTCAGAAACGGCGGTTGGGGGTTGGCCCCTTGAGCTCATCGGGTGCGTGGATGGTTGAAGCAGGCCTGGAAAGAACCTGCTGATGCAGTCAAGGTGAACGTTTGCCCGTGTCGTGCTCCGCGCTGGACCGTCGTCCTCGCAGGCCGTCGCCTGCTGCGCCTCCTCTTCTGGAGCCATACCACGATTGAAACGACACGAGCGCCAACATCTCGGCCTTTCAGGAAGTGAAGCGAGTCGGCCCCATTGCCTACTGCGTCTCTTGCCTGTCAGTGCCGCGCGTCATCAAGATAGAAATAAGGCGTTACCTCCCTGGTGATTTGACGTGTCGCTGGGCGACTTCCGTGGGATTTTCCGGGTGATGTCGCTAAACCGACTCACCGTGAACACCTCGAGTCCTCTCTGTACGTGCCAGCCGACCCTGTAACATGTCAGGAGCCGGTGGCGTGATGCCGGAGAATCCGCTTGGGCAGCGCATCAGGCTGCGTCGGCGGGGTGAAAGGCGCCAGGCGCCGTATTGCCAGTGTCATTCCGTGACGTGCCGCTTTCCTGAAATGGGATGACCTCCTGGTCGCGGATGATGAACCTTGGCGTCATGCGGTGCTCAGCTGAGCACCATGGGGTTCTTGTGGATGCCGGAGACGCCGGTCATTCCCGACCACTGGTCCCCGCGGCCTTCACGCCAGCCGCTCATCCAGAATTCACGTAGATTGACATCGATACTGGGACAATCATCACGGGAACGGCCGGTGACACCAGCCTTGTAGCCGTGAACATAGGCACGCTGAAAGCGATCACGTTTCTGTCTCTTCATGGATGACCTCTAAGTGAGAACCCATCGGCACTGTGTGCCAGTGATGGAGAGACGTACCCGGCGAGACCTTGTCTGGCCGCGGTTGTCCCTGCCATTGGACATGCCGAGTGAGAGAGTTGGCCGATGCCCTGTCGGGCACTGCCGGCCTCGTGCATCATCACCTCGCGTCGTTGGCCATTCTTGTCGGAAAAGGTCACGAGTGTGAGATGATGGAAGGTCTTGCCTGTATATGCTCGAGCGTGATGGTGAAAGAGCGACTGCCTTGCCGTGCCGGAAGTCCGATCTCCTGAGCGGCACAGGTAGGCTGCCCGAATGAGGCTCGTGTCCCTTGATCCTCTATTTCGCATGGCGTGTCACCTTTCCGAATTGCAGCTACACCTATAGTTTTTAGAACACTGCCTCTGGCTTGTCGACAGCCGTATAGGAATATCGCTAGTGCCAGAAGCCAACTCACAGGAATAAGTCCGGCACCTGCCGGTGAGAGATTCATGACTGATACGACCTCTGCGACTACACCCCGCGCGCCCAGCAACTCGCTCTCTACCTGGTTTGCGACCTGCCCGCGTGGCATCGAAACGCTGCTGGCCGATGAGCTGACGGCTCTGGGTGCCGAGGTGACTGGCACGACCGTCGCTGGCGTACACTTCAACGGTAGCCAGGAAACCGCCTACCGCACCATCCTGTGGTCGCGACTGGCCAACCGCATCATTCGTCTGCTCACTCGCGTGGGTGGCGTCGACACCGGCGAGCAACTGCGCAAGGCGAGTGCGGGTGTCGATTGGGCGATGGAATTGCCGGATCGTGCGTCCATCGCCGTCGATTTCCACGGAACATGGAAAGACATTCGCCACACCTTCTTCGGTGCCCAGACCGTCAAGGACGGCATCGTCGAGGCGATGTTCGAGGAAGGCCGCAACAAGCCGACCGTCGATGGCAAGAATGCAGATCTGCGCATCTACGCGCACCTGCACAATGGCTACATCACCCTGGGCATCGACCTCGTGGGGCGCAGTCTGCACCAGCGTGGCTACCGTCCTGATCTCGCGCATGCGCCGCTGAAGGAGAACCTGGCGGCGGCCCTGCTGATGCGGGCCGACTGGCCGGCGCGTGCGGCGCGTGGCGAGAGCCTGGTCGACCCGATGTGCGGCTCCGGCACGCTGCTGATCGAAGCGGCCTTGATGGCGGCGGATATCGCGCCGCAGTCGCTGAACCAGGAGTTCGCCTGCCGTCACTGGGGGCGCCATGACGAGCGCATCTGGAAGGGCCTGTGGGAAGAGATGGAGCAGCGTGCCATTGCCGGGCGCCGCAAGGTCACTGCACGTCTGTTCGGTCGCGATCACAGCCCGCAGGCGATTTCTGCCGCGCGCTCCAACGCCATGCGTGCCGGCATTCCGGCGCTGATCGAGCTGGAAGGCGCCTCCGTCGCCGAGCTGACCTGTCCCGAGGGCGCCACCACTGGCCTGGTGATGACCAACCCGCCCTATGGTGAGCGTCTGGGCGAGCTGCCGGCACTGGTGCCGCTCTACGCAAGCCTGGGTGAGCGCATGAAGCGCCACTTCGGCGGCTGGACGCTGGGCATGTTCACCGGCAATCCGGATCTCGGCCATCGCCTCGGCCTGCGTGCGCATCGCCAGTACGCCTTCCGCAACGGTCAGCTCGACTGCAAGCTGTTGATGATCGACGTGGCGGCGCGTGAGCGTGCGGTCGACGAAGACAGCGTGGCCGAAGATGCCCGCAGTCAGCCCGCGCTGAGCGAGGGCGGCCAGATGTTCGCCAATCGCCTCAAGAAGAACCAGAAGTCATTGGCACGCTGGCTCAAGCAGAGCGGTACCACCTGTTATCGCCTCTACGATGCCGATATGCCGGAGTACGCGCTGGCCATCGATATCTATGGCCGTCACGTGCACGTGCAGGAATACACGCCGCCCAAGTCCGTGGATGCCAGTCAGGCGCAGCGCCGCCTGATGGATGCATTGGCGGCGATTCCGCAGGTACTGGGCTGCTCGCCCAACGATATCCATATCAAGCAACGCACGCGTCAGGCGGGCAAGGCGCAGTACACGCGTCAGGACAGCTCCGGTCAGCGTATCGAGGTGCAGGAAGGCGATGCCCGGCTGTGGGTGAATCTCAAGGACTACCTGGATACTGGCCTGTTCCTGGATCACCGTCCGGTGCGCAAGCTGCTGGGCAAGGAAGCGGACGGCAAGCGGGTGCTCAATCTGTTCTGCTATACCGCGACGGCCACCGTGCATGCGGTGCTGGGCGGTGCCAGCGAGAGCGTCAGCGTCGACATGTCCAATACCTATCTGGACTGGGGGCGCGAGAACTTCAAGCTCAACGGCATCAGCGAGAAACGCCATCAGCTGGTGCGTGCCGACTGCCTGAAGTGGCTGGAGCGCTCCCGCGAGGAGTTCGACCTGATCTTCCTCGATCCGCCGACCTTCTCCAATTCCAAGAAGATGGAAGGCACCCTGGATATCCAGCGTGATCACGCGCGCCTGATCGACCTGGCGATGGCCAGTCTGGCGCCGGGCGGCACGCTGATCTTCTCCAACAACCATCGTCGCTTCGTGATGGATGACAGCGTCAGCCAGCACCATGTGGTGGAAGACCTGTCGCGCAAGCTGCTGGACCCGGACTTCAAGCGTCGTCCGGATATCCACCACGTCTTCCGCATCCGTCGCGCCAGCGATGTGAAGGGCTGAGCGATGGCCAGCGTCCCGCTGTGGCTCTACACCACGGCGGGCTGTCATCTGTGCGCTCGGCTGGAAGCCACGCTGCAGGCGCTGGGGGCGGATGTCACGCTCACGCGGGTCGAGATCGCCTTCGATGCGCAGCTGAGCGAGCGTTACGCGACGCGCATCCCTGTACTGGCGAGCGCATCGGGTGCGGAGTATTCGCTGGCCGATGGCGAAGAGGTGTTGCCGGAGTGGTTGCGCGCGCAGGGCGTCGAGCAGCGCCTCGAGCAGGGTGTCGAAATCACGCCCCCGGCCGAGCACGACTCAGCCACTGAGCCGCAGGGGTCCACCCTGCGCAACGGGCGTCGCTTTCTGCGCTGAGCGGCGCAGACGTGTCGCTATAAGCTGGTGCAAAAAGACCGCCGCTACCTCAGGGTAGCGGCGGTCTTTTCGTGTCCGGCACCGTGCTGCGCACTAACTCTCCAGCAGCGACATCTGGCGCATGGCGTCTTCGGCTTCCGGGCTATCGGCCGTGGCCTCCAGCACCTTGGTATAGCCGCGTGAGGCCTGGATGTGGGCGAGGTCGCTGACCCAGGTCATGGCCTGTTCGTGGCTTTCGGCGAGATCGTGCTTCAATCCGCCGAACTGGGTGCCGATCTGGCCCCATGAGCGGCTGACGATCCAGTCGCCGAACATGTCCTGATGCACATGGACCAGAACGTAATCGTGGTGGCTTTCCCAGCGGATGATCACGCGTGACTCCCGAGGCGAAACGATGGTGGCTGGACTCAATCATGAGCTTGTGACGCCCGTTGCGTGCGCCTAAGATGGCACGGCGGCGGGCAAGCAAGCATACCATTGTAATCTTCACGTGCCTTGCGGCAAGGTGTGAAGTCACTAAGGCGCTCATGCTGGCCCGTGAACCCGCAGCGACACTCATTGCCACAGCAAGGAAAGGCAACAGATGCACATCATCGTGGACGATAACGTCCCTCTGGCAGAGGAATTCTTCTCCGAACTGGGAGAGGTGACCTGCATGCCGACTCGCGAGATCACCAATGCCGTCCTCAAGGACGTCGACATGCTGATCTGTCGCTCTACCTTGCGCGTGGATCAGGCGCTGTTGGAAGGAACGCGGGTGCGCTTCGTCGGCTCGCCGATCATCGGCACCGACCATGCCGATCTCGAATGGCTCGCGGCCAACGATATCCACTTCACCAACGCGCCGGGCTGCAATGCCGACTCGGTGGTGGATTACGTGCTGTCGTCGCTGTGGCATCTGGCCGAGCAGGAAGGGCTGGATCTGCAGCTGGACCGCCGCTTCGGCGTGGTCGGGGCCGGTCAGGTCGGGTCACGACTGGTCAAGCGTCTCGAGTCGCTGGGTGCCGAGGTGCTGGTCTGTGACCCGCCGCGCGCCGCGCTTGAGGGCCAGAGCGATGAGCGCCCCGAGAAGTCCCGCTTCGTGGACCTCGATGAGCTGGTCGCCGAGTGTGATGTCATCTGTGTGCACACCCCGATGGTCACCGGTGGCGAGCATCCGACCCATCATCTGATCAATGCCGAGCGCATCCGCGCCATGAAGCCCGGCAGCGTGTTGCTGAGTGCCGGCCGCGGTGGCTGTGTCGATACCGCGGCGCTCAAGCAGCGCCTCAAGGAGCAGGCTGACCTGCTGACCGTGCTGGATGTGTGGGAAAACGAGCCGGATATCGATGCCGAGCTGGCCGCACTGGTGGACATCGCCACGCCGCACATCGCCGGGCATAGCCTGGATGGCAAGATGCAGGGCACCGAGATCATCTATCAGCAGGCCTGTCGTCACTTCGGGCTGCCGGCGCGCCGCAAGCTGGGTCAGCTCAAGCCGGACCCGTGGCTGCGCAAGCTGGTGCTGACGGGCTGGGCGCCGCCGGAAGAGGCGCTGGGGCTCTGCGTACGCGCCTGCTATGACGTGCGTCGCGATGCGCTGGGCCTGCGTCGCTATCAGCGTCGTTTCGGCAATGCCGAGGGCTTCGTGCGTTATCGACGGGAATATCCGCTGCGTCGCGAGTTCTCCACGCTGCGTGTCGAGCTCAAGAAGAATGCCCGCGAACTGCGTGAGGTACTCGAGGGCTTCGGTTTCTCTCGCGTCAAGCTGGTCAGCAAATGATCACGGCGTGATTCGCAAGCCGCCCTGGAACGCCCCTGTCAGCTCTGCTGGCGGGGGCGTTCGCGTTGTGGAGGTCGCTTGATGGATGAGGACCTTGCCGCATGCCTGAATCCCTGACCGTTTCGGTCTTCGACCTTGGTCGATATAATGCGCCCCAGATCGCTTGGCGACACGCGCCGGGGCTGGCCTTGACGGCATGCCCCGCCTGACGCCGCGGCGTTGCTCCCCATTCTCCGTGTCTTCTGCCATGCCCGTCACCACGCGGCGTGTCGGCGTCCTCATTTCTTGAAGATGGTGTCTTGAATGCAACAACACCCTGATAACTCTGCTGAGGACAGCGGCTATCGTCCGCCTTCTCTGCTGGATGCCCTGATTCCCATCGTGCTGGTCATCGCCATGCTGGTGCTGGCGGTGGTGCTGTTCGGTGCCGATGCCTCCTGGGGGCCCAATCAGGTCGCGCTGCTGTCCGGCGCGATGATCGCGGGCCTGATCGGTCTCAAGAACGGCTATCGCTGGAGCGATATCGAAGAGGGGATCAACAAGGGCATCCAGATCTCGCTGGGTGCGATCCTGATCCTGCTGGCGGTCGGCGCGATGATCGGCACCTGGATTCTCGGCGGCACCGTGCCGGCGATGATCTATTACGGTCTGGACGTGATCGCGCCGCAGTACTTCTATGCCTCCGCCTGTCTGCTGTGCGCGCTGGTGGCGCTGTCGGTGGGCAGCTCGTGGACGGTCGCCGGTACCATCGGCATCGGCCTGATCGGTATCGCCGATGGCCTGGGGCTGTCCGAGGCGATCACCGCCGGCGCGGTGATTTCCGGAGCCTACTTCGGTGACAAGCTCTCGCCGCTGTCCGATACCACCAATCTGGCGCCGGCAGCGGCCGGCACCACGCTGTTCGCGCATATTCGTCACATGCTGTGGACGACCGTGCCCAGCATCCTGCTCGCGCTGGCAGGCTTTCTGTGGCTCGGCCATGACTCCGTCTCCAGCCTGCAGACGCCGGAGCAGGTCGCCAATCTGCGTGCCCAGCTGGGCGAGCAGTTCAACATCGGCCTGCACCTGCTGATTCCGCTCCTGGTGCTGCTGGTGATGGCCGTGCGTCAGATGCCCGCCTTCCCGGCCATCTTCATCGGCGCGGCGCTGGGCGCCGTCTTCGCGGTCATCTTCCAGCCGCAGGCGGTGGTGGGGCTGGCAAGCGTCACGGACATGTCCACCGCCATGGCGCTGCTCAAGGGCGTGTGGATGTCGATGTTCGATGGCTATGTCTCCCACAGCGGTGATGAGGTGATCGACTCGCTGCTCTCCAAGGGCGGCATGAGCAGCATGCTCAACACCGTGTGGCTGATCCTGTCGGCGATGACCTTCGGCGGCGTGATCGAACGCCTCGGTCTGCTGGAGCGTCTGGTACAGAGCCTTCTGGGCGCGACACGCAATGCCGGTTCGCTGGTCATCACCACGCTGGGCACCTGCCTGGCCTCCAACGTGGTGACCGGGGATCAGTACATCTCGGTCATCCTGCCGGGGCGCATGTATCGCGCCGAGTTCCGTCGCCGCCGCCTGGCGCCGGTCAACCTGTCACGCGCGCTGGAAGACTCCGGCACCATCACCTCGCCGCTGATTCCCTGGAACAGCTGCGGTGCCTACATGGCGGCCACCCTGGGCGTCGCGACCTTGAGCTACCTGCCCTTTGCACTGTTCAACCTGATCAACCTGGCGCTGGCAGTGGCCTACGCCATGGTCGGCTTCAAACTGGAGCGCCTTGAAGAAGGCGAGGGGACTGAAGGCGTGGAGCCGACGCCGCTGGCCGAGTCACTGGTGCTGGATACGCCCCACGAGACCTCGGAGTCACGCTGACTCGATCCTGAGGGATAGATAAAAAAGCCCGCCACGTGGATCACGTGGCGGGCTTTTTTACGGCTCAAGGTCAGGGCGAAACCGTTGTTCTCAGCGCTCAATCCGCGCACTGGTGCTGCATGAGGCGCGCGAGGAAGTCACGGTATCGCTCAAGTTCCGCCATCTCGATGTATTCGTCTGCCTTGTGGGCCTGTGCGATGGAGCCCGGCCCACACACGACGGTGGAGAAGCCGCGATCCTGGAACCAGCCCGCTTCCGAGCAGAAGCCGACGCCACAGCGCTCACTCTGTCCCGTCAGGGCGAAGGCCAGCGCCTCAGCCTTGCCGTCGGGTTCCGGGGTGAGTGCCGGCACCGAGGCATAGTCCTCCAGTGTCTGGATGCGGCAGTCGGCTGAATGCTGCTGCATCTCGCGCGCCAGTTGCGCGGTGAAGTCATCGA
The DNA here is from genome assembly GCF_029846405.1 of Cobetia sp. 29-18-1. NCBI lineage: Bacteria > Pseudomonadati > Pseudomonadota > Gammaproteobacteria > Oceanospirillales > Halomonadaceae > Cobetia > Cobetia sp. 29-18-1. The sequence continues at coordinate 10,310 of NZ_JARWKS010000012.1, read as the reverse complement.
AGCGTGCACGCACCGCGTCAGGCGGATCACTGGGCAGATTGCGCAGCTCCCAATGCAGACGAGCGTCCTTGGCGATGATATTGGGGGCATTGCCGCCCTGCATGGCGCTGACGTGCAGGGTGGAATAGGGCGGCTCGAACAGCTCTCCCCGGATGGCATTAGTGCGCAGCTCGTTTGCCGTGCGTTCGAGTTCCGAGATGATGCGCGCGGCGTAGAAGGTGGCCGAGACGCCAAGGTCTGGCCGGCTCGAATGGGCCGGGACGCCCGTCACCTCCGTGCGCCAGGAGTGCACGCCCTTGTGCGCTGACACCACGCGGCCTTGCGTCGGCTCGCCGATGATGACGGCGGCGACCTCGGGCAGTGTCTCGCGCATGTGGTCGATCAGCGGCAGGCAGCCCATGCAGGTGCTTTCTTCGTCATAGGAGAAGGCGAGATGGATCGGCCGCTTGAGAGGCGATGCGAGAAACTGCGGCACCATCGCCAGGCAAAGGCCGATGAAGCCCTTCATGTCCACCGAGCCGCGACCGTACAGGCGCCCCTCCTTGAGCGTGGCCTGGTACGGGTCCTGCGACCAGGTCTGCCCCGTGACGGGCACGGTGTCGGTGTGACCGGAAAGCACCACGCCCCCGGCGACAGGCGGCCCTATCGTCGCCAGCAGTGAGGCCTTGTCGCCTTCGGCATTCGCCAGCACGGTCGCCTGGATACCGTGCTCGGCCAGCAGGTCACGCACGAAGTGGATCAACGCCAGATTGGAGCGGTCCGACGTGGTATCGAAGGCGATGAGGCGAGTGAGGATATCGAGGGTACGTTGCATGTCAGGCCTCATGAAGCGTGGCGTTTCTCGAGTGTGCGAAAGCCGAGGGTGATCAGTCCCGCGATGACGAGATAGATCAAGGCCATCAGCAGCAGCGGCTCGTAGACGATATAGGTTTCCTGGCGGATACGCCCGAAGACGGCATAGGTATCGATGGCGGAAATGGTCGCGACCAGTGGCGTCGCCTTGAGCTGGATGATCAACTCGCCATTCAGCGTGGGCAATACCCGTTGTACGGCTCTGGGCAGCCAGATGCGCCGGAGAATGCTGAAGGGAGACATGCCCAGCGAGCGAGCCGCTTCAAGTTCGCCGCGCGGTACGCCGGCAAAGGCGCCGCGCATGATCTCGCCTTCATAACCCGCGAACGACAGGGTCAAGGCACAGAAGGCGTAGATCCACGGATCTGCCAGCACCGGCCATAACCAGCTGCCACGCAAGCCGAGAATATACGGAAACAGAGACCCCAGTCCGTAGTAGAGAATCCACAGCTGCAGCAGCAATGGGGTACCGCGAATCAGATTGCAGAACCCTCGCGCCAGCCACGCCAGCGGACGCGGCCCACGTGCCTGTGCCAGCCCCAGCGGGATGGCCAGCAGGAAGCCCGCCACACTGGTGGAGACCAGCAACAAGAGCGTCAGTAGTACGCCTTTGACGATCTCACCGCGGTACTGGGCGACCCACTCCCAGTGCATCTGGGTGCCGATCGCCACCAGGATGGCGACGACAATCGCGATCAGGATGAGGCGATGGGGCGGAAGTCTGGGCTCAGCCATGGTGGGCCCCCTTGTCCATGCGACGTTCCAGTGTCTTGAACAGCAGGTTGGAGGCAAGCGATACGATCAGATAAAGCACCCCCGCGGCGCCGAGAAACAGCAGGTAATGACGGGTGGAGCCGGCCGCCTGACGCGAGGCCAGTGTCAGCTCCGTGAAGCCCACGACCGCCAGCAAAGCCGTGTCCTTGGTCGCGATCAGCCATAGATTGGAGAGGCCCGGCAGGGCGCCTGGCAGCAACAATGGCAGCGTGATGCGGCGCAGGATGGTGAAGGGCGCCATGCCATGCGCCAGTGCGGCCTCATGCATTCCCTTGGGGATGGCATTGATGGCACCGCGGATGACTTCGGTGGCATAGGCGCCCTGCACCAGAGCGATGACGGCCACCCCGGCGACGAAGGGGCTGATCTCGAGGGGGCCGAGGCCGACGGCGCTCGCCAGATGGTTCAGGGCATCCGGCGCCGCGAAATACACCAGCAGGATCAGTACCAGCTCGGGAACCGCGCGTATCACCGTCGTATAGCCGGTGAGCAGATCCCGGGTGACGGGGCCACCCGAGATCTTGCCCGCAGCGCCCGCCATGCCGATCACCAGGCCAATCAGATAGCCGCTCGCCGCTACCTGCAGCGATAGCACCAGACCATCCAGCAGAGCGCCTCCCCAGCCCGGCGGCGTCAGCGACAGCAGCTCGCCGATGCTCATGTTGCGATAGTCAGCCATGCAATTTCCTCATGCGGTATGGCGAAGTCGAGACGAGGGCGGCTTCAATCTCCGTAGATGTCGAAGTCGAAGTACTGCTTGCTGATCTCGTCATAACGCCCGCTGGCACGAATCTCGGCGATACCGGCATTCAGGCGCTCCAGCAGCTCGCTGTCGCCCTTGCGCACGCCGAATCCGACGCCGGACCCCAGGATGCTCTCGTCGTGCGCGACATTGCCCTTCATGTCACAGCACAGTTCGCCATCGTCGCTCGCGAGATAGTCATCCAGCACGAGGATGTCGGCTAGGGTGGCATCGATGCGTCCGGCGAACAGGTCCTGGTTGGCCTCATCCTGGGTCTGGTATTCACGCACTCGAGTGTCGGGGAAGTGGCGCTTGGCATAGGTCTGATGAATGGAGGCCGACTGCACGCCCAGTGTCTTGCCGGCCAGTCCTTCTGGCGTCGGCGTGATCTCGTCGCCCTTGGCACCCATGACGGCAGCGCTGGTCTGGTAGTACTTGTCCGAGAAGTCGATGACCTTGCGGCGCTGCTCGGTGATGGAGAGTGAAGCGGCGATCGCATCGATCTTGCGCGTGGTCAGCGCCGGAATCAGGCCATCCCAGGAGGAGGTGACAATCTCGCACTCAAGCTCTGCCGCGGCACAGACGGCATTGGCGATATCGACTTCCCAGCCGGTCACGCTGCCATCCGACTGCAGGGTGGCGAACGGCGGGTAGGGCTCACTGGCGAAGCCGACACGTACGACGTCGGCCTGGGCTACGGTGCTCAGAGACAGGGCGATGGCCCCGAGAGATGCGATAGCGGACAGGGTTTTCATTGTTGGTCTTCTCCTGGTTCAGGTAATCGAGCCGATGAACTGCTTGAGGCGCTCGGAAGAGGGGGAGCGGAATATCTGGTCGGGGGTGCCCTGGGCCTCGATGTTGCCCTGGTCGAGGAAGATGACCTTGTTCGCGACGTCAGCGGCGAACTTCATCTCATGGGTGACGATGACCATGGTGCGCCCTTCGGCAGCCAGGTCGCGCATCACCTCGAGCACCTCGCCGACAAGTTCGGGGTCCAGTGCCGAGGTCGGTTCATCGAAGAGCAGCACCTCCGGCGACATGGCCAGGGCTCTGGCGATGGCGCCACGTTGCTGCTGGCCGCCGGAAAGCGTTCTCGGGTTGGCCTGGCGGTGGGAGTACAGCCCGACGCGCTCCAGCAGCTGGTGAGCATGCTCCCGAGCTTCTGCGCGGGACTGACCGAGCACCTGCATCGGCGCTTCCATGAGGTTCGCTTCGAGGCTCATGTGAGGCCAGAGATTGAAGTTCTGGAAGACCATCGCCAGGCGAGCTCGCAGCAGACGCAGCTGTCGGCGATTGACGGGTTCGAGTCGCTGGCCGCGCCGCCGCAGCGCCACGTCCTCGCCCAGCAGGCGCAAGGACCCGTCGCTGGGTGTCTCGAGCAGGTTGATGCAGCGCAGCAGGGTGGACTTGCCCGAGCCGCTGCTGCCGATCAGTGAGATCACGTCACCACGCTGGGCGGTGAGGTCGATGCCCTTGAGGACTTCGCGTCCAGCAAAGGATTTCCAGAGTCCGCGAATGTCGATGACGGCATCGTCATTCTTGTCGGTCAACGGGGTGGCAGGGGAGTGAGGCACGCGCGAGTCCTCTGATTGATCTTGTTGTTATGCACTCGGGTACTGACTATGCAGTTGCATAAAGTCATGTGCCTGTATAAGACTATGCAGTTGCATAAAGTCATGTGCCTGTATAAGACTATGCATCTGTATAAAAATTATGCATCTGTATAACATTCGAGTCAATTGCGACTGACAGACCATCAAAATGAGGTTTCCTCCATGTCGAATACCCCCGCCTCCTCCCGGTTCGGTTGCCACTCAATGGCCGCTCGAATGACGCGTGTCCTGATGCGTCGTCCTGGCGACAGCCTGCGCAATGCCGATCCGGCGGTCTGGCATTACAACCACTACTTCAATGCCGAGAAAGCCATCAGTCAGTACCAGGCCCTGGTCGAGATGGTGGAGGAGAGCGGTGCCGAGATCGTCTGGCTCGAGGACACCAATGACGGGCTGTCAGATGCCATGTTCACCCGCGATGCTTCGGTGGTGACGCGTGCTGGCGCCGTGCTGTTCCAGATGGGCAAGCCGCTGCGCAAGGACGAACCGAACCGGCATGGTCAGGTCTATGAGCAGGCCGGCATTCCGGTCATCGGTCACCTGGAAGGTGAGGCGGCCATCGAGGGGGGCGACACCCTGTGGCTGGATGAGAACACCCTTGTCGTCGGCATGGGCTTCCGCTCCAATCGGGAGGGCGTGCGTCAGCTCAACGCGCTGCTCAATCCGCACGGGATCGAGGTGCTGGGCTTCGACCTGCCCGTCTGGGAGGGCGAGGCGGCCTGCCTGCATCTGATGTCGGTTATCTCGCCGCTGGCGGATGACACCTATCTGGTACATCCCAAGTTGATCCCTGCCGCACTCTGGACCTTGATGAAAGCGCGCGGTATCCGCTTCGTGATTGCCCCGGAAGAGGAGTTCCATCAGTCGCTGGGCCTGAGCCTGAATGTCATGCCGTTGGCGCCGAACGATTGCGTGATGATCGATGGCTTCCCCGGCACGCGTGCCATGATGGAAGCCGCCGGCATACGTGTGCGCACTTTTGAAGGTGACGCCCTGTGCATGGCGTGCGAAGGTGGCCCCACCTGCCTGACCAATCCGATTCTGCGCGAGGGGTAATTCACGTTCCATGGCCAGTCGTCGAGACAACAATGCCCGAGAGGATGACCTGATCGAAGCGACCCTGACCTGCATTGCCAGCGAGGGAATCTCGCGCACGACAGTGCGGCGTGTCGCCGAATATGCCGGTGTCTCGAATGGGTTGATCCGCTTCTATTTCGAAGGCAAGGACAACATGCTCTATGCGGCCTATCGCCGCTTTCTTGAGCGCCTGCTGTCCGATGCCTCCGACACGATAGAAGGGCGAGAGCTGGCACCGCATGCGAGGTTGAAGGCCTTTCTTGAGGCCAATCTGTCACCGCCGATCGTGACGCCGCAGACATTGTTGCTGTGGGCCAACTTTCTGCCGCTCACCTATGGCGACCCTCGCATGGCCGAGATTCGCCGCGAGGCCTATCGCGAAACGACCGAGCTGTTCCGTCATCTGGTGGAGGACGTTCTGGTGGCGGAAGGGCGTCAGGAAGACGAGACCCGGCTGCAGCATCTGACCATCGCGCTCAATGGGCTGGTCGATGGCCTGTGGATCGAGGGCGCCCTGCGGGGTGACTCGCTGAACGTGGGCGAGATGCAACAGATCGGCCTCGACGCTGCCGTGAATCTGCTGGGGCTGTCGGGGTGGGAAGCGTTGGCGTGAGGGGCGGCATGTCGAGCGGCGCCCACTGACAGAAAAGCCCGCCACGTGGATCACGTGGCGGGCTTTTTGCTGTCTGCAGGGGCCAATCAGGCCGTGCAGGATTGGCGGAGCTTACTTGTAGGCAGCGGCCTTGAGCGCGGCGATACGGTCATCCAGCGGCGGGTGGCTGGCGAACAGTTGTTCCATCAGCTTGCGGCTCTTGCCGGTGGTGATGGCGAAGGCGGTCATGGTGTCGGGCATCTGGTCCGGCAGCTCATGTTCCTGCTTGAGGCGAGCCAGGGCGTTGATCATCGAGCCGCTGCCCGCCAGGCCTGCGCCTGCGGCATCGGCACGGTATTCGCGCCAGCGCGAGAACCAGGCGACGATCATCGAGGCCACCAGGCCCAGCACCATTTCCAGCACGAACACGACCGCCATGTAGCCGAAGAAGCCCAGGCCGCCGTTCTCGTCATCGCGCTTGAGGAAGGCGTCGATGGCATGTGCGGCGATACGCGCGAAGAACATCACGAAGGTGTTCACCACGCCCTGGATCAGCGTCAGCGTCACCATGTCGCCGTTGGCGACGTGGCCGATCTCGTGCGCCAGCACGGCGCGCACTTCCTCGGGGCGCATGCGATTGAGCAGGCCGGCCGAGACGGCGACCAGCGCATCATTGCGGTTCCAGCCGGTGGCGAAGGCATTGGATTGCTGCGCCGGGAAGATGCCGACTTCCGGCATCTTGATGCCAGCGTCGCGCGCCAGTTCTCCGACGGTGTCCAGCAGCCAGCGTTCGGTGTCGTTCTGCGGCTGTTCGATGATCACGGTGCCGGTCGAGGACTTGGCCATCGTCTTGGACAGGAACAGCGAGATCACGGAACCGGCCATGCCGATGATGAAGCAGAAGATCAGCAGCGCCGTGTAGTTGATGCCGTTGGCTTCCATGTAGCCATCGAAGCCCAGCAGGCGCAGCGTGACACTGGCCAGCAGCACCACCGCCAGGTTGGTGATCAGGAAAAGGGCTATCCGCATCATGGGGTCAGGTCTCCAATGCCAATATATCGGTAGGGCGCAATTATCTGCCCGCGATACTGACAGTGAGATGAATCACTGGCGGCAGCGCGGGCAGAATTTGCGTCGACAGTCTGCAAGGACGGTCTGCAAGGACAGCAAGGTATCACCACTGGAGGCGATCTGCGTAGCCCCTTGATCACGGGGGCTGGGCCGATGTCAGGCCTTGCGACGTCGCGCCAGGAAGCGGCCGAGGCGTTCGATGGCTTCTTCCAGCTGGTCGGCGTAGGGCAGGGTGACGATGCGCAGGTGGTCCGGATTCGGCCAGTTGAAGGCGGTGCCCTGCACCAGCAGCATCTTCTCTTCCAGCAACAGCTCCAGCACCATCTGCTGATCGTCCTCGAAGGGATACATCTCGGGGTCGAGCCGCGGGAACATGTAGAGCGCGCCCTTGGGCTTCACGCAGCTGACGCCGGGAATCTCGTTGAGCTTCTTCCAGGCCGCGTCACGCTGGGCCAGCAGGCGTCCGCCCGGCAGTACCAGATCATTGATCGACTGATAGCCGCCGAGCGCCGTCTGGATGGCGTGCTGCGCCGGCACATTGGCGCACAGGCGCATGCTAGCCAGCATGTCGAGGCCGGAGATGAAGTCGGCCGCCGGGCGCTTGTCGCCGGAGAGAATCATCCAGCCGGAGCGGAAGCCCGCGCAGCGGTAGCTCTTGGACAGACCGTTCATGGTCACGACCAGCAGGTCATCGGCCAGCGCGCCGGTGGAGACGTGCTCGGTACCGTCGTAGAGGATCTTGTCGTAGATCTCGTCAGAGAACACCACCAGACCGAATTCGCGCGCGACCTGCAGGATGTCCTTCACCACCGCGGGCGGATAGACCGCGCCGGTCGGGTTGTTCGGATTGATCAGCACGATGCCCTTTGTGTGGCTGGTCACCTTGGCGCGGATGTCCTCGATGGAGGGCGCCCAGTCCTGCGCTTCGTCACACAGATAGTGCACGGCGCGACCACCGGCCAGGTTGGCGGCAGCAGTCCATAGCGGGTAATCCGGCGCCGGTACCAAAAGCTCGTCGCCATCATCGAGCAATGCCTGCATGGCCAGCACGATCAATTCCGAGACGCCGTTGCCGATGTAGATGTCCTCGATCCCGACACCCTGGATATCCTTGCGCTGGCACTCCTGCATGATCGCCTTGCGCGCAGAGTAAAGCCCCTTGGAATCACAATAGCCCTGCGCTGTCGGCAGGTTGCGCATCACGTCCTGCAGAATCTCTTCCGGTGCCTCGAAGCCGAAGGGCGCCGGGTTGCCGATATTGAGCTTGAGAATGCGATGGCCCTCGTCCTCGAGACGCTTGGCGTGTTCGAGAACCGGCCCGCGAATGTCATAGCAGACGTTGTCCAGCTTGTGTGACTTGCGAATTTCGCGGGGCTTTCTTTGCTCGGTATCCATGATGCTTTCCGTAGATCTCCGTCACGTAAGGTGTAGGGGCGAGCGTCCAGCATATCGCGCCGCTGGCCTGCCGCGCCACGGCCAAGGGCCAATAGCGTGGTTAAATTTGTGGTTTGAGATGTTCAGGCAGAAAAAAATCCCGCCAGAGGTTTTCTGGCGGGATTTTCAACTGGAATTCAGGCGTGTTCCGCGGACGGGAGCCAGACGAGAGTCGCGTTAGCGCCTTGTTCTGGTAGCGTTATTCGCTCTCTTGCTCACGCGTTTCGGCTCCATCTTCTGTCTCGCCACTGGCTTCCGGCACCGGCTCGGCAGGAATGTCGGCGGGTGTTTCCAGTGTCAGGCGCCCGAGCTTGCCGTCGCGCAGTTCATGCAGCAGCACCTCGGCACCGCGGTGCAGGTCGATGATGCCACCGGCACGCAGGCCACCGCGCTTGCTGGCTATCTCTTCCAGAATCGCGACTCCATTGAAGCCGGACAGCGCCATCAGATCGACCTTGCGCGGGCCATCACTCTCGACTCGCTCGGCGTCAGGGTTGGCGCTGTAGGCCGGCAGTGACTTCAGCTTGTAGCGTGCGGTCAGCTCCGTGGGGTAGCGCTTGGCCAGCTCCGCCGCGACGATCACCGCCACATCGGTGTAATCGATGGCGGTGTCACGGATCGCGCCACTGCCGGCCAGGCGATAGGCGCTGGCCTGGTCTTCGATCTTCGGCCACATCACCCCGGGGGTATCGATCAGGGCAATGCCACCGTCGATGCGAATCTTCTGCTGGCGCTTGGTGACGGCGGGCTCGTTGCCGGTCTTGGCGATCTTGCGACCCGCCAGGCCATTGATCAGCGTCGACTTGCCGACGTTGGGGATGCCCATCACCATCACGCGCGCATCACGATCGACGCGGATATGACCGGCCATCTCGCGGCATAGCCGCGGAATCTGCTTGAGGTCACGCGCCTCAAGTGTGGTGATCGCCAGTGCACGGGTGTTGGGCAGGGCATCGAAATACTCGACCCATTCGCGCGTGCGTGCCGGGTCCGCCAGATCGGCGCGAGACAGCAGCTTGAGTACCGGCTTGTGGCGGGTCAGTTCGGACAGCACCGGATTGGTGCTGGAGTAGGGGAGGCGGGCATCGAGGACTTCGATGACCACGTCGATCTCGGGCAGCGCGTCCTTTATCTGACGGCGTGCCTTGTGCATATGTCCCGGATACCAGCCCAGCATGTCGCTTCTCTCCTGCCGTCAGGGGTATGACGGTTGTTCTGTGACCTCTGTCCTGCCTCCTTCTTCCCGCATGCCAGGAAAGGCGCTCATCCATCAGGGATGGCGCTACATGGCATGCGGCAGAGGAGGGGACGCGTATGGCGACGCATTCTATCAGAGGCGGCCTGGCCATGGAGGCGCGCTATCCGGTCATCACTGCCTCAGCGCTCTGTCGACTCTCCATGTCCCGGGTGTCAGGCACGTATCGGCTTGAAGCGCAGCGCGACGGAGTTGATGCAGTAGCGCTGACCGGTGTCAGTCGGGCCATCCGGGAAGACGTGCCCCAGGTGGGACTCGCAACGGCGACAGCGCACTTCCACGCGACGCATGCCATGGCTGGTATCGAAGTGCTCCTCGACGGCGGCATCGGCATAGGGGCGGTCGAAGCTCGGCCAGCCACAGCCGGAGTCGAACTTGGTGTCGTTGTCGAACAGCTTGGCGTCACAGGCGATGCAGTGATAGGTACCCGGCGTCGGGCTGACTTCGTGATCGCCAGTGAAGGGGCGCTCGGTCCCTGCCTCGCGCGTCACCCGGTATTGCTCCGGCGTCAGGCGCTTGCGCCACTCCTCTTCACTGCGAATCAGCTTGTCCTGAGTCTGCGGGTCTTGTTCGCTCATGATCTCTTCTCTCTATCTATGCGTTTCTCGAATGGCGCTCGTGTGAACCTGCAAGCAAGTTCTCCTGCGCGGCAATTCGAAAAGAGTGACTGCCGGTCTTCACGCGAAACCCGGTACATACCCCAAGAATGCGGGCGTCAGGGCGTGACCACAAGCATGTGGTGGATGCACTTGGCCAACGCCGGAAAAATCCTGTTGAAGCAGGGGGTTGACGAAGGGGGAGGGTCTTTGTAATATACGCGCCACCTCGACGAGGCAAGAACGTTACGTCCCATTCGTCTAGTGGTCCAGGACACCGCCCTTTCACGGCGGTAACAGGGGT